>CAYSGF010000157.1:0-11997 GCA_964430275.1 uncultured Gemmatimonadaceae bacterium | reverse complement strand
CGCCCGCGAGGTCGCCCTGTCCGTGACTGCCTGAGGCGCCTCCGGCTGCGGAAGCGGTGCGGAAGCGGGAGCGGTGGGGAAGCGGAAGCCGGTGCGGAAGCGGGAGCGGTGGGGAAGAAGCCGGTTCCGCACCGGTTCCGCACCGGTTCCGCACCGGTTCCGCACCGGTTCCGCTTCCGCTTCCGCTTCCGTTGCCGTACTTTGTCCGCCTCTTCCGTCCCCACGACGGTTCACACCCCGAGCGAAGGAGCCTCCGATGTCAGGATGGCGCGGCCTCCCGGCTGTCATTCTCACTGTCATGTTCACGACTGCGTGCGCGAGTGCCGGCGCGTCGCCGACCGCACCACAGGCGCGGGGCGCGGCACGCGACACGAGCGGCATGCGACCGTACGCCCGCGTGATCACGTCGTCGATGACCACGGATTCCGGCCTGTTCGACGTCCACCAGGACGACGGCAAGGTCTTCTACGAGATTCCGCGCGAGCTGCTCGGCACGGAGCTGCTGCTCGTCACGAGCATTGCGCGCACGGCCAGCGACCTCGGCTATGGGGGCCAGCGTGCGAACACGCAGGTCGTCCGGTGGACGCGCGAGGGTGACCGCGTGCTGTTGCGCACGGTGCAGTACGACGTCGTCGCAGACAGTACGCTGCCGATCTACGCGGCGGTGCGGAATGCGCACTTCGAGCCGATCATCGCGGCATTCGACATCGAGGCGATGAGCCCGGACAGCAGTGCGGTCGTCATCGAGGTCACGGACCTGTTCACGACGGACGTGCGCATCCTCGGCCTGAGCGCGAACCGCCGCCAGGCCTACGAGGTGCGGCGCCTGGACGAGGACCGATCCTTCGTCGCCTCCGTGAAGAGCTATCCGGAGAATGTCGAGGTGCGGCACGTGCTGACGTACGAGGCAGGTGAGCCGCCGGCAAACGAGAGCACGGGCACGATCTCGCTCGAGATGAACCAGTCGATGGTAAAGCTGCCGGAGCGGCCGATGCAGCCGCGCATCTTCGATCCGCGCGTCGGCTACTTCAATGTCGACCAGATCGATTACGGCAGCGACGCCCACTATGCCGACGAGGTCACCTACGTCACGCGCTGGCGGCTGGAGCCGAGCGACACGGCCGCGTTCCGGCGCGGTGAGCTCGTCGCGCCGGTGAAGCCGATCGTTTACTACGTCGATCCTGCGACGCCCGTGAAGTGGCGGCAGTGCCTGATCGACGGCGTGAACGACTGGAACGTCGCGTTCGAGGCGGCCGGCTTCCGCAATGCGATCGAGGGGCGCATGCCGCCGTCACTGCAGGAGGATCCCGAGTTCAGCCCCGAGGATGCGCGCTACTCCGTGATCCGCTACTACCCGTCGGACATCGCGAACGCGTCCGGCCCGCACGTGCACGACCCGCGCACGGGCGAGATCCTGGAGAGCGATATCAACTGGTACCACAACGTGATGAACCTGGTGCGCAACTGGTTCTTCGTGCAGACGTCGGCGGCGAATCCGGACGCACGCAGTGCGGAACTGAGTGACGAGACGATGTGCCAGCTCATCCGCTTCGTGTCCGCGCACGAGGTCGGCCACACGATCGGCCTGCAGCACAACATGAAGGCGAGCGCGGCCTACCCGGTCGACTCGCTGCGCAGCGGAGGGTTCACGCAGCGCATGGGCACGGCGCCCTCGATCATGGACTACGCCCGCTTCAACTACGTCGCGCAGCCGGGTGATGTTGGCATCGACTTCATGCCGGCGATCGGTGCGTACGACAAGTGGGCGATCGAGTGGGGGTACCGCCCGATCCTCGAGGCCGACTCGCCCGAGGAGGAGCGCCCCATCCTGCACACCTGGGTGACGCAGCACGACGAGCCGATCTACTATTTCGCCGGCTCGACCGGCGCCGATCCGACGGCGCAGAGCGAGGCGCTCGGCGACGACGGCGTGCTCGCGAGCCAGTACGGCATCGCGAACCTGAAGCGCACGATGGACAACCTCGTCGGCTGGACGACGAAGCCCGGTGAGGACTTCGAGCAGCTCGAGGAGCTGTACGGCCAGGTGCTCGGCCAGTGGAACCGCTACCTGGGCCACGTCGCCACGATCATCGGCGGCGTCGAGCGTACGTTCCGCACGGCCGACCAGCCCGGCGACCCGTTCCGCGTCGTGTCAGAGGCCGACCAGCGGCGCGCCGTGCGCTACATCATCGACGAGGCGTTTACGACGCCGACCTGGATGCTGAACGGCGACGTGCTCCGTCGCATCGGCAGCCCATCCGCGGTCGAGCGGATGCAGGATGCACAGGCGCGTGCACTCGCGCTCGTCTTCAATCCGGCGCGCCTCGAGCGGATGATCGAGCAGGAAGCACTGCTCGGCCCGCAGACGTACACGCTCGGTGAGCTGTTCACGGATGTGCGTGCCGGCGTCTGGTCCGAGCTGACCACCGGCCGCAGCGTCGACGTGTACCGCCGCAATCTGCAGCGCGCCTACATCGATCAGATGGCGAGCCTCATGACGCCGCCCGACCCGCCGGCGAGCGGCCAGGGCGGCGGCTTCGGCGGCTTCGGCGGCCCGCCTGTCGATCCCACGGAGAGCGACATTGCGGCCTTCGCGCGCGGCGAGCTCGTCGACCTCGCAGCCGCGGCGCAGCGGGCTCTGCCCGGCGCCGCAGACCGCGCGACGCGATTGCATCTGCAGGACGTGCGGGCGAGGATTCAGGCGATACTCGAGCCGAATTAGTCGGGCGCTGCGCGCTCGGCAGGCACGTCGGGCTCGCTGATCCGCCACGAGCCAGACGTGCCCACCGCGACGGGGAAATGCATGGTATCACTCTAGAACGGCGGCGTGACGCCCGCCGGCCAGCGCATGCCGTCGCATGCTGCCTCGTGCCTACTGCTCCGCGACCAGTGCGACACGATCCGCGGCCGCGTTCACGGCGATCCGCACGATCGATGTGAGAGCCGGGATGTCGAAGCGCGCAACCTCGCGCCATTCCGCTTCCGCCCACGGATCGATCGCATACAGCGCATTGCCACCCGGCATGAGCAGGACGCCGCCCGGCAGCCACGCATAACTCGTGGACTCGCCCACGGCCGGCGCAATCTTCCTGACCTCACCCGTGCTGAGCTCGAGGCTGTGGATCCATACCACACTGTCCTCGGCGGGCATCATGAAGCTGACCGCGTCCGCGCCGGGAATCCGCTGCGGCGGTGAGCCGGCGATGCCGGTCGTAATGAGCTCGCGTTCGCCCGTACGGCCGTTCGCGATGACGAACGAGCGTGCGGAGTCGTTCACGAACACCGCCATGCGGTCCGCGTCGATCACGCCGTAGTAGCCGACGCGCTCGACGCTCGCCCGGTGCGGCCCGATCGGCTGCCCCGCCTCCGTGTAGCGCCAGAGCGCGCCCGTCGACATGTCCGCGGGCCAGCGCACCACGAGCAGCTCGTCACCGTCACCGATCAGCGACGGGCTGAACTCGTTCTCCGGCGTGCGCGTGAGCTGCGCAAGCGTGCCGGTCGCCAGGTCGTAACGGAACACATCGGTCTGCCCGCCCATGTCCGCATTGTACAGGAGCGCCGCGCCGTCACGCGTGAACCACGGCTGATTGTCGTAGCCTCGACGCGCCGTGATGTTGCGGGGCGCCGTGACATCGATCTGCGGCCCGTCGATCTGCAGATCAGCCACGAAGATGTCCGTCGAGGGCATCTGCGCAGCCAGCGGGCTGCCGGACGAGAATACCAGCAGGCACAGCGCGGAGCGGACTGAGCACATCGGTCGTTCTCTCGTGGGGAGTCGCGGGGGTCTCTCCCGGAAAGTAGTGCGATCCGCGCCGTTCGTCAGGAGCGGTGATACCGTGTACGATGCCCGGGCAGGCCCGCGCAGTCAGCCTCCGCCCGTCCCCTCACGTACGTCGAACCCGTTACGCAGGCTGACCTCGCGGACGCGCGGATCGTTCAGGACCTTGTCGTAGATCCACTCGTAATGAGTGATCCGGCCGAGCGTCTCGCGCGCGGCCTCAACGCCAACCAGCGCCTCCATCGCCTGGTACTCCATGTCGCACACGAGGAGGTGGCGGTACGTGCTCTCCTCATCGCGGGCGCCACCGTGCTCCGCATCGGGCACAGCCGGGAACAGCGCCCGCAGCTCCCGCATGGCCGCCCGCCACGTGTCCGGCCGCGCCTCCTCCAGCCAGTGCAGCTGCTCGTGGACGAAGGTGGACAGCAGCATGCGCTCGTCACCGATGTGGCGCGTGTGCAGGGTGAGTACCGGGTGCGAGTGCGGGATCGACCGCTCGTCAATGCGAACCGCGCGCGTCAGGATCCACGCCTCGACGTCGTGCGCCGCCAGCAGCGTCTCCAGCTCCGCCGCCATGAGGGCCTCCGCCTCGGAGTCGTGTTCGAGGCGGATGACGATGGCATCCCCGTCCTGGGCGGACAGGGGACCGGTGGCCAGGAGCAGACAGGCGGCGGTCAGGCAGGCATACATACGCATTGCGCTCTCCGTCTGAGGGTGGGACCTGCGGCGACCACGCGGGCGCGAGCCACCCAGTACAGCGGAACGATCCGGAGCCGCCAATTCGGACGGATTACTTGACACGTCAAGTAATCCGCGGTACCGTTCGGCCATGAACGGCGGAGCACCTCAGACCAGACGCACGCCTCCCCTGCACCAGCAGGGCTTCGCTGCCGTGCTTCGCACGGCGGACGCGCTGCGGCGTGCCCTGGGGCAGGTGCTGGAGCCACACGGGCTGACGGGGCAGCAGTACAACGTGCTGCGCATCCTGCGCGGCGCCCGGCCGGACCCCCTGCCCACGATGGAGATCGCGCATCGCATGATGGAGCAGACGCCCGGCGTCACGCGCCTGCTCGACCGGCTGGAAACGAAGGGGCTCGTGACGCGTGAGAGGTGCGGGGACGACAGGCGCCAGGTGCTGTGCACCATCACTCCCCTCGGGCTTCGGCTCCTCGCCGGCCTCGACGAACCGGTGGACCGGGCGGACGAGGCGCTGCTCGGGGCGCTGGACGAGTCCGAGATGCGTCAGCTGATCGCGTACCTGTCACGTATCCGGGGGCAGGCAGGCTGATTTTTTTTCACCAATTAGTTGATTGGTCAATCATTGTTTGGTCATTGAATGGAGGGATCCATGGATGCGAACGTCGCTGGATCGGAGCTGAAGGGTTTCGGACGGGATGGTGCCGCCGAGGCGGGTTCTCGCGCGCACGTGGCCCACGGTCGTGCCGCCTCGGGCACCCCTGCCCGACGAGCGTTTCTCTCACTCGTCCGGACCGGCGATGACCCGGTCCCGCTCGTCCTTCGTGCGGCGCTGGCGCTCGTCATGTTCCCGCACGGTGCGCAGAAGCTGCTCGGCTGGTTCGGCGGTCCCGGCTTCAGCGGTGCGATGGGGCATCTCACGGGCGACTACGGGCTGCCGGTCGTGATCGCACTCCTCGTGGTCGCGATCGAGTTCTTCGCGCCCGTCGCGCTTGCGCTCGGTCTCCTGAGCCGGGTCGCGGCGGCCGGCATTGCGGTGGTGATGATCGGCGCGGTCGTGACGACGCACCTGCCGTATGGCTTCTTCATGAACTGGTTCGGTACGCAGGCCGGCGAGGGATTCGAGTATCATATTCTCGCGGTGGCGCTGGCGGCGGCGGTCGTCGTGAGGGGCGGCGGCGCGCTGTCGCTCGACCGTAGGATCACGGAGCAGGAGGCCGCACGATGATTCCGATGAATCTGCTATCCGGAGCTGGCGTGTTCGTGGCGGGCGGCGCCGGGCACGTCGGCAGGGTGCTGGTCGGCTCACTGCTGCGCGCGGGCGCAGCGGTGGCGGTCTCGTCGCGCGATGCATCGCGGCTCGACGCGCTGCGCGCGGAGCTGGACGCACCGGCGGAGCGCCTGGTGACGATCGTGGGGGACGTCGCCGGCCAGCACGACGGGCCACGCGTGCGCGACGCCGCCGCCCGCGAGCTGGGCGGCATCGATGCAGCGGTCGCGAGCCTGGGCGGCTTCGTCGTGGCGCCGTCGGTGCTCGACGCGCCGACCGAGGACCTGCGTCGCGCGCTCGAGCACTACGTGGTCGCTCATCATCGTGTGGCCCGGACGCTGATACCCGCCGTCGGCGAGCGGGACGGCAGCTACACCTTCATCAACGGCTTTCTCGGGTTCGGCCGGACCTTTCCCGGTGCAGGGCTGGTCTCGGCTGCAACGGCGGCGCAGGCGATGCTGACGCGCATCGTGATGCAGGAGCTGGATGGGACGGGCACGCGCGTGAACGAAGTCGTCCTGTACTCGAGCTTCGGTCGCGCGGACGACGATGAGCGCAACCGCGGCACGTTGAGCAAGGAGGAAGTCGGGCGGTTCGTGGTGGAGCTGGTGTCGCCGCGTGGTGCGGGTGTACGCGGGCAGACGATCCACCTGGAGTCGGCGGACGCGGCGGTGCTGCGGCCGGTCGTGCGCGTGTAAGGCAGCGGCGGGCGGCGGCAGGGTCTCAGTGGTGCGCAGCGCCTGCCAGGGCGTGCTCTCCCTCCGCCAGCTCCATAAACCGGCAGAACGCATTCGCCAGCCGCATCTGTTTCGGGGTGCGACACTCGGGCGCGAACAGCATCGGGCTCGCGACTACCACGACGAGGCAGCGGGCGCGCGAAGTCGCGACGTTGAGCCGGTGCGGGCTGTAGAGGAAATCCATGCCGCGCGGTGCTTCAGCGGCGGATGAGGTGCCCATCGAGTAGATCACGATGGGCGCTTCCTGCCCCTGGAACTTGTCGACCGTGCCGACCCGCGCACCTTCAGACAGTCCGTCGATGAGCGCATTCACCTGCGCGTTGTACGGTGCAACGACGAGGATGTCTTCGATCCTGATCGTCCGGCGCGTGCCGTCCCGGTCGGTCCAGACTGCAGTGCCCACGAGCTCGTCGACCAGTCGCGCGATCGTTGCAACCTCTTCGGCCGATTCGCTCTGGTTGCCGGTATGCTCGACGGGCACGAGCCGGAGGCCACTGCCGGGCAGCGGGCCGCCGTCGATCAGCTGCCTGTCGAGACCGTCACGGGCGCTCAGGCGGTCGTCGTAAAACAGTTCCGAGGTGAACGCGCAGATCGCGGGGTGCAGCCGCCACGTGCGCTCGAGGAAGAGCCCGCGATCGGATGCAACGGTATGCTCGCCCACGAGGTGCTCGAGGGCGGACACGTGCACGCCCGGCGGATGCGAGCCCTTGATCGGCTGCTCGAGCTGCTGCGGATCGCCGACGAGGATGAGCGACTCCGCAGCAGGCGCGACTGCGAGGGCATTCGCGAGCGAGAACTGGCCGGCCTCATCGATGACGAGCAGGTCGACGGTGCTGGCCATGTCCTCACGGCTCCACGCCCACGCAGTACCGGCGACGAGCTGGACGTCACCGGATGCGAGCGCGTCGACGATGACGTCGTATCCTGCCACCCGCACGATCTCGTCCCTGCCGCACCACTGCTCTTCGTCCGCCTTCTGCATCCCGCGGACAGCGACGCCGGCATCTGCCGCAGCACGACAGACCTCCCTCAGCAGATTCGCGATCACCTTGTGGCTCTGCGCCGTGACGCCCACGCGCTTTCCGAGCTCGAGGGCGCGCACGATCATGCGCGCCGCCGTGTAGGTCTTCCCGGCACCGGGCGGCCCCTGGATCGGCAGCACCGTGCGGTCCAGGCGCTCGACCAGGCGCACCGCGGCCTCGACGGTCGACTCGCCGACCTGCTTCAACGCTGCACCATCCGGCTGTCCGGCGCGCGGAGGTCTGCACAACAGCAGGTCGACGGCCGAGCGATACGGGTGCGCGTCCGAGAGTCCATGCTGCGCGGTTGCCTCGGCGAGCCGCATCAGGCTGTCACGCAGCACGCCGTTGCGCACGTAATCGTAGGGCACGAGACCGGATGGATGTGGTACGGCGCTGGTGATGCTGCGACTCAGATCAATGGATCCGTGCACATCGTCGACTGCGACGACCTTGCCGGGACTCTTCTTCGTTCGTGGATCACGAACGTCGTCACCATCGCGAATCGCGTGGTCCTGTGGTGGAAAGCGATACCGGTGGATGTAGGACTTCTTCACCTGCTCGACCACACCTTCGTACGTCATTCCGCCGATCGCCGACGCGTCTTCGACCCGCTCCTCGTCGCTCATCTCGAGGGCGCGGAAGTACTCCCACCAGAACGCCTTGTCCTCGCGGCGGTGGAACTCGATGAGCTGCGCATTCAGCCAGCGACCGTGCTGGTCCGCGGTCCGCGCAGCGGGATCGTCCGGGACATCGGAAGTGAGGCGTGCGACGAGCTCGTCGATCCGCTCGTCGCGCTCCTCCGCCTCGTCGGTACGATCCTCCGAGGGTAGCTTCCGCCGCGGCACCGTCCCGCCTGTCTTCTGTGCGAGCTCGATGCGCAGGCGCTCGAGCCAGTCGTGCAGGCGCAGTGTCGAGACACAGTCGTCGCGGTTGTACCCTTCGATACGACGGAGCAGCTCGTCGTCCCGCTCGCCGCCGAGCGCCATCCAGGCCTCGAAGTTCGCGAGTGCGCGTGACGCATCGCGCAGGTCCACATCACGGGCGAAGCCGTAGAACGGCTCGAGCTTCTTGATCGAGTACGACTCGACGCTCGCGCGCAGCCCCTGCTTGACGACCCGGTAGAGGTCGACGAACACGTCCGAGCGCAGCAGCGCATCGACCTCACGCTCGCGCGTCGCGTGGCGGCCCATCAGCCGCTTGAGCGCCGTCGGCTCGTAGTGGTTGTAGTGGTAGATGTGCATGCCCGGGTACTGCTCGCGTCGAGCACTGACGAAATCGATGAACTCCTCGAAGATGCGTCGCTCGCTCGCGCGGTCGAGTCCCCACCAGCCGGCATAACCACCATCGCGGGTGACGAACCCGAACAGGTATTCGATGCCCTCGTCGAACGCGTAGGGATCTCCCTCGAGATCGAAGAAGATGTCGCCTTCCGAAGGATCCGGCAGCGCGGCGAGTCCCTCGTTGCTCACGAGCGGCAGGAACTCGTAGCGGTGCTCATTGCTGCGACGCCCTTCGATCTGAATGCGCGCCTGCCCGAGGATGCGCTCGAAGCCGGCGCGCGTCACGCCGTCGAGCGTGCGCACGGCGTCGGGCTGCAGCGATGCCAGGCCTGTGGCCGTATCCACGCCATACTCGCGCAGCGCGCGCCGCTGGCTCGACGTGATCCCTGCGACGAGCGAGAGGTGATCGACGCTTCGCCGGTCCTCAGCGCAGACGCTGCTCCACGCACAGACCTGGCAGTGCTCGACCGGCTCCGCGGCATCTGCGATGGGAGGCGGCGACGCCATGACGGCGAGGAACCGCTCGCGGATCGAGCGGAAGTATGCGGCGTAGTCGGCAACGCGGAACGGCGCCGTCCGCGGCTCCGGTCCGCCCAGTGCGATGTGCACGTTCTCCGGCGCGACGCCCTGGATCTGCTCGAGCAGCTCCGCATAGAGGAGCACCTGCAGCAGCGCGCCGCCCTTCGCCTCGCGCGCGAGCTTGGTATCCACCACTTCGTAAGACCAGGAGCCGAGCGCACTCGGCCGCTCGACCCGGGTCAGAAAGTCCGCCACTCCGACCCACGTTCCGTCCGAGAGCCCCGCCTGGTAGATCACGTCGGCACCCTTCCTCATGGCATCGACGGTTGCGGCGGTTCGCTGCTGCCAGCGCTGCTCGTACGGGAGTGCCTGATCCAGCTCGTGGATCTCGATCACGCGCCTGCCCTCTGAGCGGTACGTCTCGAGGTGTCGACGCTCGTGCTCCAGGCCGCGCTTCCACAGTACCTCGAGCGCCGGATCGTCATAGACCGGCGCTTTCGGGCCTTCGAAGACGGCGCGGCGGTCGAGCAGCGCCAGGTGTCCGCAGGCGAGGAAGTGACTGAGATCTGTGGCCGAGAAGAACAGGCGGCCGGATACGTTCTTCATGATGCGGTGCCCGAACAGCGTGAGAAGCCGGGGGCGACGTTCCAAATCATGACCATGCAGCGCGCAGTCATCGGCAGCGGCGCGCGCGGTAGTCTTGCGGTGCGCACTCGAACGCGCTGCCGCTCCAGATGCCGCGCCTCTGGGCCTGCGCGCTGTCAACGGCGGCGCGGATCACGTCGACCATGCGCACATTAGGTGGGTAGATCGCCACATGAGCGAGCCCGGCGCGCGCGATCTCCCGGTTCACGAACACGGAATCGTTGTACACATACCCGAGCACCCGGTCGTAGCGGTCGTAGTGCTCGATGTCGAACTCCAGGCGCACGTGCGAGCCCGGCGGCGCCAGGCGGGTGAGCAACGCGAGCGCGGAATCAGCATACACGCTCTGGCCGCGCTCGTCCGTATCAATGAGCAGCATGCGTACGCGGCTGCCCCCCTCACACACGAACGTATCACCATCGACGATGCGCGAGACGGTGCACAGGGCGCTCCCGCCCGCGGTCGGCTGGATCAGTGCCGTATCACGATGTGGGGCGCAGCCACGGGCCTGCGACGGCCGGTAGCCCGCCGTCTCCGCGGCCGCCGCGTTCTGGAAGTAGCGCAGGTTGCCCGGACTCAGCCGCTTCCAGCCGCTGCAGCCGATCCAGTAGTAGGCCTGCCCGCGCGAGGACGCGACATACTGCGCGTCGGCGCGGGCGGTCGCCTGCGCCCGTGCGGCACTCGGCCATGCGAGGGCGAGCAGGACGAGGAGGAGCCAGCGTCGAGCGGCCATCCACGAATGCTTCTGCGCCTGCTCCACAGTCTTCGTAGCCTCCTGCAAGGTCTGGTGTCGTCTGAGCGATCGCGCGGGGGCGGGCGGCCGGTCCGGCGATCGTCGCCGTCAAAGATTGCGAAGGGGTGTGACAGTCGGCGAAGCCGCGGACGAGGCATACTGGCCGCCGTGGACGCCGCAAGCGAATCGTGCTCGCCATGCGGGTCACTTGCGTGGCGTCTGACCCGAGCGATCAAGGTGTGTCGTCCGCTGAAAACTCACCAAAATGTGACCCGCGATCAAGAGCCGACGCCGCTTTGTGAACGGATTGACATTGAGAGTGACAGTGCGGCCGGGAAAGGCAATGGGCCAGTGCGATGGCACTGTAATGGCCCCCGCGGGCCCTGTGCGATGAGCTGGCCGCCCGGGCCGCTGCACGAACGGAACGGTCCCTTGATTCACCCACGCCCATACTGGCTCTGCCCCGGCACTCGCCTTATCATCGTGACCCGGCTGCGCAGGCCGCCCTCGGTCATCGGCTGACGCGGCGGCGGTGCCCTGCTGTATCGCGCTCCCATCAACGAGCAGGCGAGTCGAGGGATGACACAGGCAACGAGCACGCTTCCGCGCCGACGCTTCGGCGAGACGTCGCGTACCGACGCATGGTGGTTGCAGCCCGCGGTCGTCTTTGCCGGGCTGCTCGCATTCGTCGTGTATTCCACGTGGGCGGCATTCCAGGGCGAGCACTATCGTTTCGGGCCGTATCTGTCACCCTTCTACTCGCCCGAGCTGTTCGGCGACCCGGACCACGCCTGGTTCGGGCCGCGTCCTGCGGTGTGGCCGCAGTGGCTCCCGTTTTCGCCTGCGTTCGTGATTTTGTGGATGCCCGGCCTGTTCCGCTTCACCTGCTACTACTATCGCGGTGCCTACTACAAGTCGTTCTGGGCGGATCCGCCCGCCTGCGCGGTGGGCGAGCCGCGCAAGCGCTATCTCGGCGAGCGCAGCTTCCCGCTCGTGCTCCAGAACGTCCATCGCTACTTCCTCTACATCGCTCTCGCGTTCCTCGTCATCCTCTCGTACGACGTCTGGCTGGCGCTCTGGTTCACCGACCCGGCAACGGGTGCGACGTCGTTCGGCATCGGTGTCGGCACGCTCGTGCTCGCGTTGAACGTCGTGCTGCTCGGCGGCTACACTCTCGGCTGCCACTCGCTGCGGCACCTGGTCGGCGGCCGGCTCAACCAGCTCTCGCGCAGACCCGTACAGCACACCTGCTACAACTGCGTGAGCGGCCTCAATCGTCGTCACATGCTGTTCGCCTGGCTCAGCCTGTTCTGGGTC
>CAYSGF010000156.1:0-30677 GCA_964430275.1 uncultured Gemmatimonadaceae bacterium | reverse complement strand
AGGCACATGGACGTTCCTGGGCGGTCACGATCCGGAGGACCCGCAACACCAGATCGGCGACGCACCCACGGATCTCAGCCTGCACCCGCATTCACCGGGGTACCGGCTGATCCTCAACAACGTGCTGTTCCCAGCAGCGCGCAAGAAGACGCTGAAGACGTGAGCGTGTGGCGGATCCGCTGAATACGATTCCGCGGACGCGCGTCGGCCGCACCCTCGAGCTGGCGCCGTCCGCTGCCGCGACGATGCGCACCGAGATAGCGCGCGCGCGCGGGAATGAAGTCTGCTTCGTCGCTGCGGTCGATGACAACGGCCTCGTCGTCTCGCCGCGCGTCGTCGCGCGGGGCAATGCGCACGCCGTGCTCGCCGCGGCACGCGACGCCGAGTCCGGCAGCCTGCTGATCCACAATCATCCATCCGGTGCGCTGACGCCGTCGGACGCGGACCTTCAGGTCGCTGCCCGACTGTATGCGCAGGGCGTCGGCCTCGCCATCGTCGACAATGCAGCGTGCGAGCTGTACGTCGTGGTGGAGCCGGCAGGCGCTCAGGAGCTGCAGCCCATCGACGAGGCGGCCGTGGCCGCGGTGCTGGCGCCGGGCGGCGCGATCAGCCGGGCGCACCCGCTCTACGAGGACCGGCCGTCGCAGCGCGAGATGGCGCGGGCCGTGGCGGACGTCTACAACGATGGCGGCATCGGTGTGTTCGAGGCCGGCACGGGGACGGGCAAGTCCGTCGCGTACCTCGTTCCCGCCATTGCGTGGGCCGTTGCGAATCGCGAGCGGACCGTCGTTTCCACGAACACGATCAACCTGCAGGAGCAGCTCGTCGGCAAGGACCTGCCGTTTCTGCGACGCGCGCTCGGGGCACCGTTCCGCTTCGCCCTTGTGAAGGGACGCGGCAACTACGTCTCGATCCGCCGCGCGAGACTCGCCGCCGCGGGCCAGGGTGCCCTCTTCGAGGACGGCCAGCAGGCGGAGCTGCGTGCGCTCACGGAATGGCTGGCGCACACGCGTGACGGCTCGCGCCAGGACATGCCGTTCGAGCCGAGCGCGGAGCTGTGGGAGGAGGTCGTGAGCGACAGCGATGTGTGCATGCGCACGCGCTGTCCACACTTCGAGCAATGCTTCTTCCAGCGCTCGCGCCGCGATGCCGCAACGGCGGACGTCGTGGTCGTCAATCACCACCTGCTGTTCAGTGATCTCGCCGTGCGCAGGCTGCAGGGCAACTACACGGATACGGCCGTGCTGCCCGCCTACCGGCGCGTTGTGCTCGACGAAGCGCACAACCTCGAGGACGCGGCTACCGAGCATCTCGGCGTGCAGGCGACGCGTCGCGGGGTGATGCGCCTGCTGGCACGTCTCGAGCGGCGCGGCCGGGGTGCGCTGCCGGCGATTCAGATGCGCCTGCTGATGCAGAAGGACGACCTGCTTCGCGGCGACGCGGTGGCATACACGGACCGGCTGTGTGAGCGCGTCGAGCGCGCGCGCGAGCAGACACTCGATTTCTTCGCTCGACTCGAGCAACTGGTGCTCGATGCACCGGACGGGGTGGTGCGACTCGAGGAGGGGTTTGCTGCGGAGGCCGCGTGGGTCGATGGCCCGGCGGTCGTGCTCGAGGGACTGGAGTCGGTGCTCGACGAGATCGCGCGCGGACTCACGGGTCTGCGCGAGCGCGTGAACCAGGATCGGAAATGGGCGGCGCAGCTGGAGGAGTCGCTCATCGAGCTGCAGGGGCTGGAAGGACGCACGCGCGGCGTGGTCGAGGCGCTCGCGACGATCTTCCGGCCGCGCCAGGACGCGTTCCCGCTCGTCCGCTGGCTGGAACGGCGCGGCGGCGTGAACGGGCGGGAGGCAGCAATCGCGGCGCGGGCTGCACCGATCGACCTCGCGCCGGCACTGCGCGACGCGCTGTTCGAGCGCGTCGACACAGCGATCCTGACATCCGCCACGCTCGCGACACGTGCCGGGTTCGGCTTCGTGCGCGACCGGCTCGGTCTCGGCGCCGGCCTGCGCGTGCGCGAAGGCCTGTACGACTCACCCTTCGACTTTGCCACCCAGACGCTCCTCGCCGTACCGACGGACGTGCCGTCGCCACAGGGCGAGCACAGCAGCCGCTTCGATGATGCCATCGGTCGGGTGATCGAAGACATGGCGCGCGCAAGCGACGGCGGCCTGTTCGCGCTCTTCACGTCCTATCGCTCGCTGCGCGCGGTGGCGGCGCTGCTGCGGCGCCGGGGCACCGCCGCGCGCTGGCCACTGTTCGTACAGGGCGAGGGGCCACGCAGCAAGCTGCTCGCGGACTTCACGGCGAGCGGCCGCGGCATTCTGCTTGGCGTCGCGTCCTTCTGGGAGGGCGTCGATGTGCCGGGCGAGCCACTGCGCGGCCTGCTCATTACGAAGCTGCCGTTCCGGGTGCCGGGCGAGCCGCTCACGGCCGCACGTCTGGAGGCCATCGAGCGCGATGGCGGCAACAGTTTCCGGGATTACATGCTGCCACACGCAGCGCTGCGGCTGAAGCAGGGGTTCGGCCGGCTGATTAGGACCCGTGCGGACCGCGGCGGCATCGTACTGCTGGACCGGCGCGTACTCGAGAAGACGTACGGCCGCTATTTTCTCGGTTCACTGCCGCCGGCACCGTTGCGGACCGCACCATGGGCGGAGCTGGCCGCCGAGCTGCGGGCGTTCTACGCTGGTGCGCCGCTCCCTGGCGAAGCCGTCACTCCCATAGTGGTGTAATGCGATGACTCAGATGCCCGACGCTAAGCCCAGCAAGATCGTGTGCGTAGGACGCAACTACGCAGCGCACGCCCGCGAGCTCGGCAACGACGTCCCCGAGCGCCCGCTCCTGTTCCTCAAACCTCCCTCCGCAGTCGTGGAGAATGGCGCCGCAATCGTGTTGCCGCCGGATTCAACGCGTGTGGAGCACGAGGGGGAAATCGCCGTGGTGATCGGGAAGCGCACACGCAATGTCTCCGAGGCGGAGGCAGCGGGTGCGATCGCCGGCTATGCCCCGCTGAACGATGTCACCGCCCGCGATCTGCAGAAGCTGGACGTACAGTTTGCACGTGCGAAGGGCTTCGACACGTTCTGTCCGATCGGCCGCGCGGTACCGGGGGACGGCGTCGACTGGCGCGCGCTCGAGGTGTGCTGCCGGGTGAACGGCGAGGAGCGCCAGCACGGCTACGCCCATGAGATGATCTTCGGCATTCCTGCCTTGATCGCGTACATCTCGCGCATCATGACACTCGAGCCGGGAGACGTGGTCGCGACCGGCACACCTTCGGGCGTGGGGCCGCTCCATGAGGGCGACGAAGTCGAGGTCGAGCTCGCCGGCATGACGAGCGTGCGGAACCGCGTTGTGCGTGCCGTTGCGGAGGATCAACCCACGAGCGCGGAGCAGCCGCGCCTCGCAGGAGCATGAGCATGGTATCGATCCGCCTGGCGAGTCGCTTCGACGGCTTCCCGGCATACCCGCTTGCCGACGTGCCGCAGATCAAGCGGGATCTGCTCTCGAAGGGCATCGACGTCATCGATCTCGGCGCCGGCGACGCAGACCTGGCACCGCCGCCGGCCGCCGTCGACGCCCTGGTCGCCGCCACCGCAGATGTGGCGATGAATCGCTACCCCTTCCAGCTCGGCCTGCCGCCGCTTCGCGAGAGCATCGCCCAGTGGATGCAGCAGCGTTTCCAGGTGAGTCTGGACCCGTACCGCGAGATCCTGCCGCTGATCGGATCCAAGGAGGGCATCGCTCATCTCGCGTTCGCGTACGTATCACCGGGCGACGCGACGATTCTGCCCGACCCCGGCTACCAGCCGTACGTCGGCGGTACCCTGCTCGCCGGCGGCAGACCGTACGCAGTCGCACTCCGACCGGAGCATGACTTCCTGATTCCGCTGGGTGAGCTGCCCGAAGACATCGTGCGTGATGCACGCATCCTGTACCTGAACTACCCGAACAATCCGACCGCCGCGATTGCGCCGCGCGCGTATCTGGAAGAGGCCGTCGAGTTCTGTCGCCGGCACGCCATCCTGCTCGCCTACGACAACGCATACAGCGAGCTGGCATTCGACGGCTATCGGCCGCCCAGCATCCTGGAGATCCCCGGCGCGCGCGACGTCGCCGTCGAGTTCCACTCGTTCTCCAAGACCTACAACATGACGGGCTGGCGAATCGGCTGGGCTGCGGGCAGCGCCGAGGTGATCGCCGCACTCGCACGCGTGAAGTCCTTCGTCGATACCGGCCAGTTTCTCGCCGTGCAGGCCGGCGCCCGCGCGGCGCTCGAGAACCATGCCGAATGGGTCCCGGGCAATGTCGGCCGCTTCCAGGAACGTCGCGATGCGATGGTGCAGGCGCTGCGCGCCGCAGGCTTCGACGCAACGGCGCCATGCGCGACGATGTACCTCTGGGTGCCGGTACCGGGCGGGCTCCCCTCGGAACCCTTCGCGCGCGCGGCGTTGCTCGACGAAGGTGTCGTGATCATGCCCGGCGCCGCACTCGGGCCCGGGGGCGAGGGCTACTTCCGCATCGCCCTGACGCGGAGTCCGGAGGTGCTGCGGAACGCTGCCGAACGACTGGCCCGCGTCCTGGCGCGCTCGGAACAGGCCTCGGTGGCGGGGTTACAATCCGGACGATGAATGCAGGCATGCTCGTACGCCCACCGCCGGCACCCAGGCCGAGTGTCATCCGGCCAGCCCCGCCACGCAGGCGGCGCCGGGCGGCGCGCGGCGCGTGGGCCGCTGCCTTCGGCATCTCGCTCCTCGTACACCTGCTGATCCTGTTTGTCGTCCGCTTCGAGGACTTCGACGCGGACGCCGTTGCTGCGCCTGCCACGCGGCTCATCGCGGTGCGCCCCGCGGTCGGCACGCGCGTGGAACAGATCGAGGTCGTGCCCGGCGACGTGCTTCCCGACGAGCCGTCCGTCGTCATCCCCCCCCGCGCCCGCTTCGACCTGCCTGGACTACCGGATCTGCCCGTTTCGCGCGATCCGCTGCCGGCCGACGCGCGGGCGACGGGCGCATCCTCGTTCGAGGAGCTGCTGCGGCCGGGCGAGCGGTCTGCGGAGCTGTGGAGGCGGACCAGCCCGATTCACACGCCGCTGGACGCGGAGAGCGCTGCACGCGCCCGGCTGTCCGGCCGCCTCGATGCCTACAATGACTCCGTAGCGCTCGCCGCCGCCGACGCCGCGCGCGCCGTCGACTGGACCAGGACGGACGAGGACGGCGGCCGCTGGGGTGTGTCGCCCGCTGGAATCCATCTCGGCGACATCACGATCCCGGTGCCCATCAACTTCTCTCCGGGCCCCGGCAAGCGCGACGAAGTGGCCGGCCGGGTACGCGACTGGGGCGAGATCCAGGCGCAGGGCGATCGCATGGAAGGCAAGGAAACGTTCGAGGAGCGCGTCAAGGCGATCCGCGAGCGCAAAGAGAAGGAGCGCGCCGAAGAATCCCCGCCACCGCGCCCCTAGCCCCCGTCCGTCCCGCTTCCGTTCCGCTTCCGCTTCCACTTTCCGCTTCCGGTTCCGCTCCGTACTGGTCCACGCCTTGCACCTCTGCGCTCCCCCGGATTTCCCCGCACATGGAGTCGTGAGAATGCGCTTTCGTAAACCGAGTCATGGCGCAGCGTGGAGCATGGCTGTCGGTGCAGCGGCGGGCGTTGCCGCTGCCGCGATCTGGACAGTACGTGCCCGTCGCATGCGCCGGCCGCGCGTGCACAGCCCGGAGCTGGGCGGTCTCGAGGAGGGGGTTGTGGACGCGCTGCTCGAAGATCCGCAGACGTCACGCTGCGCCATCGAAGTCGCAGCACTGTCGCCAGGGGTCGTCGAGCTCACCGGCCTGGTCGGTACATCGCCCGAGCTGCGCCGTGCCGTGGAAGTGACACAGGCGGTGGACGGCGTGCGCACGGTTGTGAACCGCCTCGAGGTCGGCCTGGAGCGGTCGCGCATGACGGAGCGGCAGCGGCGTTACCAGAGCGGCGATCCCGTACTCAGTGAGCGGCAGTGGTACGGCGTAGGCGTCGGGACGGGTCGGCGTCGCCAGGGCGCCTCGACGGACCCGGCACAGCGCGACGACCGCGTGGACATGGTGACGGACGAATTCGAGGCGGAGCGCGCCGAACGGCCCGATGATCCGGACCTGGCGACGGGCGAATCGCGTGCCGGGGAGGCACCTGGAATCTGAGGTGTCCGGTGTCACCGTGCGCGGCGATCGTGTCGCGCGCGGTTGACGGTCCTCTGCAACGGCTGCTACCGTCCCTGATTCACCCCTGATCGAGACGGAGCATGCGCGAGCCGCTGCCGACGAAGTACGATCCGACAGAATTCGAGGACGGCCTCTACCGGGAATGGGAGGCGCGAGGTCACTTCCACGCCGACGCGCGCGCGGTGCTGGAGGTGGGCGCGTCGCCGTATGTGATCGTGATCCCCCCACCGAACGTCACGGCCGTGCTCCACATGGGGCACGGTCTGAACAATACGATTCAGGATGTGCTCACGCGCTGGGAACGGATGCGCGGGCGCGAGGCCCTCTACCTGCCGGGCACCGACCACGCCGGCATCGCCACGCAGAACGTGGTCGAGCGGCTGATCGCGCAGGAAGGCCTGTCGCGGGGTGACCTCGGTCGTGACGCGTTCGTGGAGCGCGTCTGGTCGTTCGTCGACACGACCGGTGCAACGATCCTGGAGCAGCTGCGTGCGATCGGCTGCTCGTGCGACTGGGAGCGCACGCGCTTCACGCTCGAGCCGGCCCTCTCGCGCGCGGTGCGCGAGGTATTCGTCCGTCTGTACGAAAAAGATCTCATCTACCGTGGCAACTACATCATCAACTGGTGTCCGCGCTGCCTGACCGCGCTTTCCGACGAGGAAGCCGAAGCCGAAGAGACGAACGGGCGGCTCTACCATCTGCGCTATCCGGTGGCGGAGGGCAGCGTCGTGAACGGGCTGCCACAGCTGCCGGACGGTCGCCAGTACGTGGTCGTAGCGACGACACGCCCCGAGACGATGCTCGGTGACACGGCGGTCGCCGTACATCCCGACGACACGCGCTACCGCGGGCTGGTGGGGAGGGAGATCGACCTGCCGCTGACGGGCCGGCGTGTACCGGTCGTTGCCGATGCATACGTCGATCCGGAGTTCGGCAGCGGCGCGGTGAAGATCACGCCCGCGCATGACCCGAATGACTTCGAGCTCGCGCAGCGGCACGACATCGAAGCGCTCGACGTGATGACGCCGGATGCGCACATGAGCGAGGCCGTGGCGGAGCCGTTCCGGGGTCTCGATCGAAGGGATGCGCGCAAGGCGGTGGTCGCAGCGTTCGAGCAGGCGGGCCTGCTCGAGAAGGTCGAGGACCACCGGCACGCGGTACCGCACTGCTACCGCTGCGGTACGGTTGTCGAGCCGCGCCTTTCGGAGCAGTGGTTCGTGCGCATGAAGCCACTCGCAGAGCCCGCACTGCGGGCGGCGCAGGACGGCCGCGTACGGTTCACGCCGGAGCGCTACCGGAAGGTGTACGATCACTGGCTGGAGAATATCCGTGACTGGGTGATCTCGCGGCAGCTCTGGTGGGGACACCGGATCCCGGTGTGGTACTGCCGCAGCGACGGCTGCGGCGAGACGATCGCCGCGCGCGAGGATCCAACAGCCTGTCCGAAGTGCGGTGGCAGTGCGCTCGAGCAGGATCCCGACGTGCTCGATACCTGGTTCTCGTCGTGGCTGTGGCCCTTCTCCACCCTCGGCTGGCCGGAGGACACAACCGACCTGAAGGCGTTCTATCCGACACACACGCTGGTGACGGCGCCGGACATCCTGTTCTTCTGGGTCGCACGCATGATCATGGCCGGCTGCGAGTTCATGGGAGAGGTGCCGTTTGCGGACGTGTACCTGACGGGCACCGTGCGTGACATGCAGGGCCGGAAGATGTCGAAGTCGCTCGGCAACGGCATCGATCCGCTCGAGGTCGTGCGTCTCTTCGGCGCGGACGCACTGCGCTATACCGTTGCGAGTGCGGCGGGGCCGGGCACCGACGTACAGCTCGATCCGGCGAACCTCGAGGAGTCGTTCGCACCCGGCCGCAATTTCGCCAACAAGCTGTGGAACGCCGTGCGTTTCGCGCTGCTGAACCTGGACGACGAAGTGCTGGCGCTCGCAGACGTTCAGCAGGACCTGGAGCTGGCGGACCGCTGGATCCTTTCGCGCATGTCGCGTGCGACGCACGACGTCACGCGCCAGCTCGAGGCGTTCCGGTTCGACGAGGCCGCGGAAGCCGCGCGCGGGTTCTTCTGGAACGAGCTCGCGGACTGGTACCTGGAGCTGATCAAGCCGCGCATGATGCCGGATGCGGGTGCAGGCAGCCGCGCCGCTGCACAGGCGACACTCGTGACGGCGCTCGACACCGTGCTGCGCCTGCTGCACCCGATCATGCCCTTCGTCACGGAAGCACTCTGGCGCAGGTTGCCGACACGCAGGGGTGTCGAGCGCGAGGCGTCGCTCATCATAGCGGCCTGGCCGGCGCGTGCGCCGGAACGTGAGGACGCGGACGCGGAAGCGCGCATGAACGCCCTGATCGAGCTGATCGGCACCGTGCGGGCGCTGCGCACGGAGTACAAGGTCCCGCCTGCGACGACCGTGCAGCTGCGGCTCGGGAACGTGGACGCAGCGCTGGCCGCGGCCCTGGAGTTCGAGGAGCGTGCGCTGCTGCGCCTGGCGCGCGTGGATGCGATCGAGCGCGGCAACGGGTCCGGTAGCGGCGGTGCGCACGCGGTGCTGCGCGGCGGAACGGAGCTGTTCATTCCGCTGGCAGACGTGATCGATCTGGGACGCGAGCGCGCGCGGCTGACCGGTGAGATCGAGCGCATCGACGGGCAGCTGCGGGGTACGGAAGCCAAGCTGGCGAACGAAAAGTTCGTGTCCCGCGCCCCTGCCGAGGTGGTCGGCTACGAGCGCGAGAAGGCGGCCTCGCTGCGGGAGCAGCGCGCGCGCCTCGCCGAGAAGCTCAAGGCGCTCGCGTGAGGCGATGCACGGGGCTCCTCGTCGCGGTGACGGCGGCAGCGTGCGCGCAGTACGGCGCGCCCCCGGGCGGTGAGCGCGATCAACGGCCGCCACAGGTCCTCGAAACGACGCCTGCCCCATTTGCGGTGGTGCCCGACTTCTCGGGGCCCGTGGTGATCCGCTTCGACGAGCGGCTCAGCGAGCAGGGCGCCGACGCCGCGATTGTGGTGTCCCCGCTCACGGGCGACGTCCGCGTCGAGCGCGACGGAGAGGTGCTGCGGGTCAGCATCGAAGGTGGATGGCGGCCCGGCCAGATCTACCGCATCGTCGTGCTTCCGGTCCTGCGTGACCTGTTCGGCAACCAGAGACGCGAGCCAGGTGAGCTCGTGTTCTCGACCGGCCCACCGATTCCCGCGACCGCGCTCGCCGGTACCGTCACGGAGCGTATCACCGGGCAACCCCCGCAACGCGCCGTGGTTCACGCGGTGCGCCGGTTCGACTCGACCGTGTATGTCACGCCGGCGGGTGCGGACGGCTTCTATGCGATGCTCAATCTGCCGAACGGTACGTATGATCTGATCGGTTTCGCGGATCCCAATCAGAACTGGCAGCGCGATCCGAACGAGCCGGCATCGCGCACCGCCGCAGTCTCGCTCGCGAGCGATACGATCACGACCGACGTGGCGATCCTTCCCGTGGACACGACGGCGGCACAGGTACAATCCGCCGCGCAGCAGGACACGGTGTTTCGCGTGCAGCTAGACGACTACATCGAGTCAGGCGGGCTCGCTGCGGCGAGCGCGCGACTCTACACGCTGCCGGATACGACCCTGTTTCCGGTAGCTCTGCAACTGCTCGCAGATGCGGAGTACCGGCCTGCCCCCGCCCCCGTGGTGGACACGCTGGGCGTGCCTGCAGATACGGCAGCAGTAGCTCCCACCGATACCATCACTCCACCGCCTGTCGAGCCCGACAACGCGCAACCTGTCGTTGCGCTGCCCGGTCGCACCGTCGTCGTGGTGCCGGCGACACTCCCGCCACCAGGCGAATACGTGATCGAGCTGCAGGGCGTGGCCAACATCAATGGTATCGGCGGCGGCGGCGGGCGCGCGCCACTGCGTATCACACTGCCGACCCCGGATACGCCCGCCGTGCCGGCCGACACGCCGGGCGCGCAACCGGACACCGTTCCGCCGCCACGGTTGTGAGCACCGCGATGGACGACCCGCGCCGATCCATCCCCTCGATCGATCGCCTGCTCGCGAGTGACGCGTTCGCGACGCTGCTGCAAACGACGCCGCGCACACGGGTGATGGCGCTGCTGCAGGACGTCCAGCAGCACGTGCGCACGGTGATGGCGTCGGGCGAGATGCAGGAGGCACCGCATGGCGACGCGTGGTACGCGACGGCCGTCCGTACCGCGCTCTTGCGCAGCGAGCGCGCCTCGTTGCAGCCCGTCATCAATGCGACCGGCGTGGTGCTGCATACGAATCTCGGAAGAGCGCCGCTCGCGCCTGACGCGCTCGCCGCGATCGCGCGCGCTGCAGCGGGATACACGAACCTGGAATACGACATCGAGCATGGTGAGCGCGGCTCGCGCTATCGCCACTGCGCGGCGCTGCTGTGCGAGCTCACGGGTGCGGAGGACGCCCTCGTCGTCAACAACAACGCGGCCGCGCTGGTCCTGGCCGCGAGCACGCTCGCCGCAGACCGGGACGTACTGGTCTCACGCGGCGAGCTGGTGGAGATCGGCGGTGGCTTCCGGGTACCGGAAGTCCTGGCACGGAGCGGTGCACGGCTGCACGAAGTCGGCGCCACGAACCGCACCCGGATCGAGGACTACGAGCGCGCACTCGGCGGCACGGTGGGCGCCGTGTTGAAGGTGCACCGGTCGAACTTCCGGATGAGCGGGTTCGTGGAGGAGACGGACGTCGAGTCGCTCGCGACGCTCGCCCGGCGCGCCGGTGTGCCGTTGCTGTACGATCTGGGCTCCGGCCTCCTGGTCGACCCCAGTCTGCTTGGCCTGCCACCGGAGCCGATCGCGCGCGCTGCGCTCGCGCAGGGTGCCGACGTCGTGGCCATCAGCGGCGACAAGCTGCTCGGCGGCCCACAGGCCGGCATCCTTCTCGGACGTGCTTCCCTGATCGCAGCGATGCGGCGCAATCCGCTGTGCCGCGCCGTCCGCGTGGACAAGCTCACGCTCGCCGCACTCGAGGCGACGCTCGCGCTGTACCGCGACCCGCTCACCGCAATCGAACGGATTCCCGTGCTGCGCATGATCGCGATGACGCCGCAGGACCTGCGCGCGCGCGCCGACCGGCTCGCCGCGACGTTGGCGGCTGACGCCATCGGTGTGGATGTAGTGGAGGCGGACGGTGCCGTCGGCGGTGGCGCGTTTCCGGAGACGCGCCTCCCCGGTTTCGCGCTCGCACTCGCAGGCATTGCCGGTGCGGCCCGCCTCGACGAGCTGTTGCGCGCCGGCACGCCGCCCATCGTCGGCCGCATCCGTGAGGACCGGCTGCTGCTCGATCCACGCACGATCCCCGTGGAGAGCGACGCGCTCGTTGCTGCAGGCGTCCGCACGGCGTGGGCAGCGTGACGCCGATGGCGCCGCCAGCCGCATTCCTTGACCGGGACGGCACGCTCATCGAGGAGCGCAGCTACCTCGCCGACCCGGACGGCGTGCGCCTGCTCCCTGGTGTCATCGACGGGCTGCGCAGGCTGCGTGATGCCGGCTACCGGCTGATCGTCGTCACCAACCAGTCGGGGATCGCCCGCGGCATCATCAGCCAGGCGCAGTACGAGCGGGTGCGTGAGCGACTGGACGCAGTCCTCGCGCATGAGGGAATCGCCTTCGACGACGTGTACGCATGTCCGCACCACCCCTCGATCACCGGACCGTGCGACTGCCGCAAGCCCGGCATGGCCCTGTATCACCGGGCGGTGGCCGAGCACGGCGTCGACCTGAGCCGCTCCGTGTTCATCGGGGACAAGGCCGGGGACGTGGAGCCGGCAGCGCTCCTCGGTGGCATCGGCGTTCTCGTGCGAACCGGGTACGGCCGGACGAGCGAAGGCGCCGTGGATGCATCGGTCCATGTCGCCGACAACTTCGCCGGGGCGGTGGAGTGGCTTCTGCGAGCGCCGTCGGACGCGCCGGACGCGGACCGCGACGCCCCGTAGAAGTGGCTGGCGCGCAACGGGTTGGCGGTTGACGGATCGGTCCGCTTCGGGTAGCTTTCACGCGAAACCCCGGGACCGGACGCAGGGTATCAGTGGCACACGCGCGCCGGGGCGCGTGCGAGTCGAACCATTGAGGAGGGCCGATGACCATCACGGTCACGCCGACAGCGATCGCTGAAGTCCAGAAGTTCATGTCCGAGCAGGGCTCGGCCGGAGAGGCAGGCCTGCGTGTGGCGGTGCTGCCCGGCGGCTGCTCGGGCTTTCAGTACGGGCTGAACATCGAGGACGAACCGCAGGACGACGACGAGATCTTCGATGCGAACGGTGTCCGTCTCTTCGTGGACCCGTTCAGCGGCCAGTACCTCGACGGCGTCGAGATCGACTACGTCACTACCATGATGGGTGCCGGATTCACGTTCAAGAATCCGAACGCATCGGGCGGCTGCGGCTGCGGCAGCTCCTTCACGGTCTGACGCACCGCGTTGCGCGCGGAGTACAAGCGGGCCCGCGGGAATCGACCTGCGGGCCCGTCGTGCTTCCCTTTTCCGGAGACGAGATGATCGCACCGGTGACGGAACGGCTGGAGAGTCCGCTGCACTACGCCCGGCTCACGCGCGAGGAGCTGATGACGCGCGTGCTGCGCCGCAAGCGCGAGCTGGGTGCGGTCATCCTCGGCCACAACTACCAGCGCGGCGACATCCAGGACGTCAGTGATTTCGTCGGCGACTCGCTCGGGCTCTCGCAGACGGCCGCCGAGACGGATGCGGACGTGATCGTGTTCTGCGGTGTCCATTTCATGGCGGAGACCGCGAAGGTTCTGTCGCCGGGCAAGACCGTGCTCATGCCGGACCTGCGTGCAGGGTGTCCGATGGCGGACTTCGTCACGGGGGAGTCGCTGCGTCGGCTGAAGGCGCAGCATCCGGAGGCAGCGGTCGTCGCGTACGTCAACTCGACGGCCGAAGTGAAGGCGGAGAGCGACATCTGCTGCACCAGCTCGAACGCGGTCCAGGTAGCACAGTCGATCGAGCGCGACCGGCCCATCCTCTTCGTACCCGATCGCAACCTGGCGAAGTACGTCGCCGAACGTACGGGTCGTGCGTTCCGTACGGCGTCGAGTCCCGAGTATTCCGGCGATCCGGGGGAGGTGGTCGCATGGGAGGGCTACTGCTACGTGCACGACGACATGGTCATGCAGGAGCTGGACGACGCGCAGCGCGCGCACCCCGGTGCGAAGGTCGTGATCCATCCGGAGGCGCGGCGCGACCTGCTCGCGCGCGCCGATTTCGTGGTTTCGACCTCGGCCATGGCGGATCTGGCCGAGCGTTATGATGAGCTCATTATCGGCACCGAGCGAGGGCTCATCGACCGTCTCGTGCAGCTGCACCCCGACAAGACGATCATCCCGCTGTCGCGCGCAGCGGTATGCGGCAACATGAAGGTGAACACGCTCGCGAAGCTCGCCTGGTGCCTCGATCATGAGCGTCACGAAGTGATGCTCGACGAGGACGTTCGCGTGCGTGCAGAGCACGCGCTGCGCGGCATGCTGTCCATCTCCGGCGGCTGGCGTCTGCCGAGCGACGAAGAAGCGGCCCTGGAAGCGCAGAGCGTTGCCGCCGGTGCCAGCGGCTGCGGCTGCGCATGAGCGGGCTGCACGTCGAACCATTCGTGTCGCCGGCCTTTGCACAGAACGGCTACGTTGTGTGGCAGGACGACGCCACATTCGCCGTTGCTGTCGATCCGGGCGCCGATGCCGGGCGCATGGCAGACTACCTCGCCGACAACGGTCTGTTCTGCGAGGCGATCCTGCTGACCCACGCGCACCTCGATCACATCGAGGGCGTGGCCGAGCTGGTTGGCCGTACAGGCGCGGCCACGTACCTGCACGCCGACGATCTCGTCCTGTACGAGCGCGTCCAGCAGCAGGCGGCAATGTTCGGCCTGGAGGCGCAGCGACAGCCCGCCGTGGACAACACCCTCGAGCACGGCCAACGCCTCCGGTTCGGGGCGATCGAGCTGGAAGTGCGGCACGTCCCTGGTCATTCGCCCGGGCACGTGCTGTTCTACAGCGCAGCGGGTGGATTCGCGCTCGTCGGCGACGTCGTGTTCGCCGGTTCCATCGGCCGGACCGATCTGCCCGGCGGCAGCATGAGCACCCTGCTGCGCTCGATCCGCTCGCACGTGCTCACGCTGCCGGCGGAGACGGTGCTGTACTCGGGCCACGGCCCGGCCACTTCGGTGGAGCGGGAGCGGGTCGGGAATCCCTTCCTGGCCCCCAGCTTCGGTGGCTCGCTGGCATGACCATCCGCATCGCCGTCTTCGCGTCGGGCGGCGGCAGCAACCTCCAGGCTCTCATCGATCATTTCAATGGTGCGCGCGACGCCGGTGCGCACATTGCGCTCGTCGTTTCGGATCGCGCGTGTGTCGCGTTCGAGCGCGCAGGCAGCGCCGGCATCGAGCGCGCCCTGATACCCGTACGCGGCGTGGACCCCGCACAGCTCACGCTCGATACGCTCGCGGCACTGGAGAGCGCGCGCATCGAGGTGATCGCGCTCGCCGGCTACCTCCGTCTCGTGCCCGCGGCGGTCGTCGAGCGGTTCCGCGGCCGCATCGTGAACATCCACCCCGCACTGCTGCCGGCTTTCGGTGGCCCGGGCATGTATGGTGTCCGTGTGCATGAGGCCGTACTGCGCGCCGGCGCGCGCGTTACGGGGGCGACCGTACATTTTGTCGATGAGCGTTACGACGAGGGACGTCCCATCGCGCAGTGGCCCGTGCCGGTGCTGCCCGACGATTCCGCAGAGACACTGGCCAGGCGCGTCCTGCGCGTCGAGCATCAGCTCTACCCGATCGCGATCGAGCGGCTCGTGCGCGAGCTGAGTGGCGCCGCACCGCTGCACCCGCAGGAATTCCAGTTCGGTATCGCGCCGCGCGATGCGTCCTCATCGGGCGCGATCCGCAGTGCGTTCGGTCTCCCGGAGGAAGCGTAGATGCCCCAGGCACTGCTCAGCGTTTCGGACAAGTCAGGTATAGCCGCGTTCGCGCGCGGGCTGCACGACCTCGGCTGGACCCTCCTGTCCACCGGCGGCACCGCCCGCACCCTGCGGGAATCCGGCCTCGCGGTGACGGACGTCAGCGATATCACAGCGCATCCCGAGATGATGGATGGTCGCGTAAAGACGCTGCACCCGGCAGTGCACGCGGGCCTGCTCGCCCGGCGCGACCACGCCGACGACATGGCCGCGCTCGCGCAACACGGCTACGGCACCATCGACCTGGTGGCCGTCAATCTGTATCCGTTTCACGAAGCCGTCGCAGCGAACGCGACGATCCCCCGCGCGATGGAGCAGGTCGACATCGGCGGGCCGAGCATGCTGCGCTCCGCGGCGAAGAATCATGCGGGCGTTCTGGCCATCGTCGACCCGGCCGACTACGGGCGTGTGCTCGATGCACTTCGAAGCGGTGCGGTCGACGAGGTTCTGCGTCGATCCCTCGCGGCGAAAGTGTTCGCCCACACGGGCCGCTACGACACCGCGATCGCGGAGTACTTCGCTGCGGTCGGTTCTGCGCGCGAGACCGCGGAGTCGGACACGCTGCCGCCACGCATCGAGCTGCAGCTCAGCCGGGTGCAGTCGCTGCGTTATGGCGAGAACCCGGATCAGCCCGCGGCCTTCTACGGCGAGCCGGCGCCTCCTGCGGGGTCGCTGCCAGCTCTGCGGCAGCTGCACGGCAAGGAGCTGTCCTTCAACAACCTGCTCGATGTGGAAGCGGCCACGGCGGCGATCTCCGCATGGAGCGACGAGGCGCGTGCGGCGTGCGTCATCATCAAGCACACGACGCCCTGCGGCATCGCGCTCGCCGATGACGTACGCACCGCCTACGAACGGGCGAATGCAGGGGATCCGGTGTCCGCGTTCGGCGGCATCGTCGCGTTCAACCGCAGCGTCGATGCGGGGGCGGCGGAGGCGCTGGCGAGCGCATTCCTGGAGATCATCGTGGCGCCCGCGTTCGACGACGATGCTCGCCAACAGCTCCAGAAGAAGAAGAACCTGCGTCTGATCGAGCTGCCCGTCACGCCGGCTGGCGATGACGAGCTGGACTACAAGCGCGTGCGCGGTGGCTTCCTCGTGCAGACCCGGATGCGGATGCGCTTCGACGACAGCGACTGGCGCGTGGTCACGCAGCGCGCTCCGGAGACCGCCGAAATGCGCGATCTCCGCTTCGCGTGGCGCGCGGCGGCATGCGTGAAGTCGAATGCCATCGTGCTCGCCCACTCGGAGCGTACCATCGGCATCGGCGCCGGGCAGATGAGCCGCGTGGACTCATCCCGCATCGCCGTGATGAAGGCACAGGACATCGACGCCGACATCGCGGGTGCCGCCCTCGCGTCGGACGCCTTCTTCCCGTTCCGCGATGGCGTGGACGCGGCTGCGCAAGCCGGCGCGCGCGCGATCATCCAGCCGGGTGGCTCCATGCGCGATGAGGAAGTCATTGCGGCCGCGGATGAGCACGACATCGCAATGCTGTTCACGGGACGCCGCGTGTTTCGCCACTGATCGTGCGGTTATCGGCCTGCAACTTGCGCGTGCGCCGGGCAACCGGGTCAGCAGGAGGGATCATGCGCGCCAGCCGTCTCGTCACTGCGGCGCTCGCACTCGCGTGCGTCGGCGAGGGCGACGTCCGCCGCGCCGCGCAGATGGCCGATGACACCGGTGCTGCTGCAGCAGAGCCGTCGACCGACGTCGTGCAGGTCACGCTCAGGGAGTGGATGGTCGAGCTTTCCATGGACAGCGTTCCGGCAGGCGCAGTCAGCTTCCAGATCGGCAACCGCGGCGATTTCGCGCATACGTTCGAGATGCAGGGCGGCGGGGACGTGTGGAAGGTCGAGAACATCACAAGCGGGCAGGATGCAACGCTGCGTATCGAGCTGGAGCCCG
This sequence comes from uncultured Gemmatimonadaceae bacterium, assembly GCA_964430275.1. Lineage (GTDB taxonomy): Bacteria > Gemmatimonadota > Gemmatimonadetes > Longimicrobiales > RSA9 > DASTYK01. The sequence goes on along the minus strand of CAYSGF010000156.1, from coordinate 13,583 downwards.
GGATCTACGACGTGCTCTGCCCGCTCGAAGACGCCGCCGGCAGCCACGAGAGCCGCGGCATGCGCGCGCAGCTCGTCGTCACGCCCTCACGCGATTGACCGCTCGCGCGCAGTTCGTTTAGCTTCCGGCACCGGCCTCCGGGAGGGGTGGCAGAGCGGTTGAATGCACTCGACTTGAAATCGAGCGACCGTAAGGTCCGTGGGTTCGAATCCCACCCCCTCCGTCTCCCGCTCGCCTCACTCGACAGATCGTAGCGGTCGTCGCCCGCCAGCGCGCCCACGCAGGACAGGCGCCGCGTACCCCGGCGTCACGACGGCTGCTCGGCCTCGCGTCGTGCGAGTGCGAACAGCTCGTGCTGCGACACGCCGGTCGCCAGCAGGTCGAGGGCGTCGCGCAGCGGCGCATCGAGCGGCACCGCGCGACGGAACGCGGCAGAATCGCCGAACGCGACCGACGCCATGCGCTGCTCGATCAGCCGATCCAGCATCCCGGTGGCGCCTTCGAGCTGCGCCTCGGACAGCTCCAGGCCCGCGGTGCGGATCCGCGCCAGCCACTCCGCGCGCCAGTCGGCGTCCACGGTGAAATCGGGGCGGAGCGTCCCGCGCCGCGCGAGCGCCATCTCGTAGAGCGCGACGTACGCCTGCTGCGAGTACGGTGCGAGCGCTCGCAGCAGTGCCTGCTCCGCGACGCTCGCCGTATCCTGCGCGACGATGAGGTCCGGCGTGATGCCGCCGCCGCCCTCCAGCCGACGACCGGAATCGGAATAGTAGACCGTTCCGTCCGCTGGCGCGGAGTCCGCCGCCGCGTCACGCTGAATCGACCGGCCGCTCGGCGTGTACCAGCGCGCCGTCGTCAGCTTCAGAGCCCAGCCGTCATCGAGCGGGAAGAGCGATTGCACGACGCCCTTGCCGAATGTGGGCCTGCCGAGCACAAGCGCGCGGTCGTGGTCCTGGAGCGATCCTGCCACGATCTCCGACGCGGACGCCGAATACTCGTCCACCAGCACGACCAGCGGCTCCAGTGAGGATACAGGATTGAAGCGGGCGACGTGCAGCTCGTCCTCCGTCGCACGGTAGCGCACCGACGCGATCCGCTGCCCGCGTTCCAGGAAGACGTTGCTTACCGCAACGGCTTCATCCAGGTCGCCGCCCGGATTGCCGCGCAGGTCGAGCACGAACGAGCGCGCTCCCTGCGAGCGCAGGCTGCTCACGGCCTGCGCTACCTCACGTGCCGCATCCTGATTGAACCGTTGCAGCGGCACGTAGCCAACCCCCTCCTCCAGCAGCAGAGCGTACGGAACCGCCGGAATGTGCACGCGCGCTCGCACAAAGGTCTGCACGATCGGCTGCGTCACACCCGGGCGCCGGAACTGGACCTGCACCTCCGAGCCCGGCTCTCCGAGCAGCCGCTCCGATACCTCGTTCAGCCGCAGCCCCTCGGTCGTCTCCCCGTCCACCAGCGCGATCGCGTCCCCGCGCCGGACACCGCCTCGCTCCGCGGGCGTGCCCGGAAACACCGTCGTCACTCGCACTACGCCGCGCTGATCCTCGATCTGCATCCCGACACCGCCATAGTCGTTGCCGAGCGTCTGCCGCGAAAACGCGGCAAGCTCCTCTGCCGAATACAGATCCGCATACGGATCGCCGAGCTCGGCGACCAGGCCACGCGCCGCGCGCTCATAGATCTCGTCCGCACTGAGCGAGTCCACCGCCGCGCCGCCAATCCGCGACACCACCTGCGAGAACAGCCGGGCGCCGTCGCGGGGCGCCAGATCCCGCACCAGAAACCCGCCCAGGAACGCAGGCACGAGCAGGATCACGAGGTAGGAGCGTCGCAGCCGCATTCGGTTTTCAGGGTTCGGGGGTCGAAGGGCGCACTCCGCTAGATAACGCACGCCCACGCACGGCAACAGGGGGAGCGGGATGAATGGCGACGGCCTGGGGGCAGTGGAATGGGAAAGGCCGCCAATCCCGGACCCGGCTCGCGACTGCGTTCCCGCGCTGGAGAATCGCCGTAGATCCCGCCCGGGCGGCGCGTGCGAGCGGCGTGTGACGGAAACCAGCCCGGATTTCTGATCTTGTCACAGTTTCTGAACGCTGTTAAGCTTGTGGCCGGCGTTGGTTTCCTTGGAGGCGTTCAAACATGGGCATTGCCGAACGGCGCGAGCGGGAGAAGGAGCAATTGCGGGCGCGGATCGTGGAGGCCGCGCGTGACCTGCTCTCGGAGGAGGGGTTGAGCGCGCTGTCGATGCGGGCGATCGCGGAGCGAATCGAGTATTCGCCGGCGACGATCTACCTGTACTACAAGGACAAGGACGAGCTGACGCGGGAGGTGGTGCGCGAGGGATTTCGGCAGATGCAGGAGACGTCGCGCGAGGAGCTTTCGAAACTGCCCGAAACCGCGACCGGCGCGGAGCAGTACTGCGCGATGGGCCGTGCGTATGCGCGATTCGCGTCGGAGAACGCCGCGTACTTCCGGGTGATGTTCGAGCTTCCGAGCGCACCGCACGTGGAGTGTCCGGAGCCGGCGGAGGGACCGGACGCCTCCAACTTCGAGAGCGTTATCACGGTCGTGGAGCGAGGCATCGGTGACGGTTCGATCCTGGGCGGCGAGGCGCAGCGGATCGCGCTGGTCGGGTGGGGTCTCGTGCACGGTCTGACGTCCCTGTACCTGTCGGGGCATTTGAGCGAGGAGGCGCCGGATCAGGAGTCGTTCATGAAGCTGGTGGACGAGGCGATGGGTGCGCTGGGCGGTGGGTGGCGGCCGAGGCAGGGGTGCTGAACAGGAGCGCAGGGCAGGGGAGAGAGGGACGGCAGTCATGGCCGATCCGACGCGAACACGATACCAGGCGATGAGTCGATGCGAGTACATAGATGGGCACTGGCCGCCCTCACGGGCGCGGTGCTGGCGGCGCCTGCGGCAGCGCAGCAATCCGGAGCGATGGACGCGGGGGCGACGGGGAAGGCAGGGCAGCCGGCAACCCTGACACTCGAGCAGGCGGTGGGGCTGGCCCTTCGGCACAATCGGGATCTGGAGACGGCGCGGCTCGGCCTCGACGCCGCGCGCGGGCAGGTGCGCGAGGCCTGGGGTGATGTCATGCCTACCGTGGATGCGACGGCGAGCTATACGCGCAACCTGTCCGTTCCGTCGAACTTTCTGCCACGCATCATTTTCGATCCCGACGCTCCGCCGGACGAGCTGATCCCGGTGAAGTTCGGGGCGGACAACACGTGGAGCTTCATGCTGCGCGCGGAGCAGCCGCTCTTTCGGGCTTCGGCGTTTCTGGGTGTGGGTGCCGCGGATCGTTACGAGTCTCTGCAGGAGGAGATGGTGCGCGGCCGTTCCGCGGAGATCGCGACGCGCGTACGCGTCGCCTATTACGACGTTCTGCTGGCGGACGAGGCTGCGCGGCTGAGCGAGAACACGGTGCACCGCATCGAGCAGTCTCTGGAAGAAACGCAGGCGATGCAGCGGGCGGGGATCGCGTCGGACTATGACGTGCTCCGGCTGCAGGTCGAGCTGGCGAACGTGCAGCCGAATCTTCGGCGCGCGCGCGACGGCGCGGCAGCCGCTCGCCGAGCACTCGCGATCGAGCTCGGAGTTCCGGCGCTCGACAGTGTCGATGTAGCCGGTGCGCTGTCGGAGTTCGATTTCGAGCAGCCCATCGCTGCGGCGGCGTCCGCGCTGCACCTCGTGTCATCGCGCGATGCCGCGGCGCTGGAGGAGCAGACGGCAGTCGAGCTTGCGCTCGCGCACCGGTCCGACGTGCGACAGGCGGAGCTGACGGAGCGGCTTCGTCGTACCGAGGTCCGCGTGGAGCAGTCGGAGTACCTGCCGAAGGTGTCCCTGTTCGCGAACTACTCGATCAATGCGCAGCACAACGGAAGCCCGTCGTTCTTCGGCGGTGACGACCGGTTCCGCTCGTACGGCCGGCAGGTCGGCGTCGAGGTGTCCATGCCGGTGTTCAGCGGGTTTCAGCGTCCGGCGCGGCTGCAGCAGAAGGAGGCGACGCTCGAGCAGGCGCGCACGACGCGTCGGCTGCTGCGCGACCAGGTGGAGAACGAGGTGAAGACTCTGCTCGCGCAGGTTCGCGAGTCGTCGGCGCGCGGCGCTGCACAGCAGCTCGCACGCCAGCAGGCGCAGCGCGGCTATGAGATCGCGCGCGCGCAGTACCGGGAGGGAATCAGCAGTCCGCTCGAGCTGACGGATGCGGAGGTCGCACTTCGTCAGAGCGAGTTCAATTACGCACAGGCGGTATATGACTATCTGGCGGCGCGTGCTCGCCTGGACGAGGCACTCGGTGTGAGTGTCGTGGTCCGGCCGAACGGCGCGGTTGCCCTCACCCTGGAGAGCACCGAGCAATGACCGCTCTGAACAAATACATCGGTGTAGTGGCGCTGGTCGGAGCAGTGGCCACAGCGGCCTGCAACGGCGGCGAGGCGCAGGAGAGCGCGACGGGCGCGGACGCGAGTGCAGTACGCCGCGTCGTGAATGTGGAGGTCGTGACGGTGGAGCCCCGTGCGTTCACGGAGTATGTCGCCGTGACGGGCGTACTGGAAGCGGCGAGTGACGTGGTCGTAGCCGCGGAGGAGAGCGGCGTCATTCGCGAGCTGTACGTGGACAAGGGGACGTACGTGCGCGCGGGCCAGGCGATCGCGAAGATCGACGACCAGGTGCTGCGCGCGCAGCACGACCAGGCGGCATCGGAGGCGGCGCTTGCGCAGGAGACCTTCGAGCGGCAGCGGCGTCTGTGGGAGGAGGAGAGGATCGGTACGGAGATGAATTATCTCCGGGCGAAGTATGGTGCACAGACGGCCGCAGCGAATGCGCGGGTGCTCGCGGCCCGGCTGGAGCGCACGATCGTACGCGCTCCGGTGTCCGGTACGCTCGATGACCGGATGGTGGAGGTCGGCAGCATGGTATCGGCGGGCACGCCGGTCGTGCGCATCGTGGACGCCGATCCCGTGGAAGTCACGGCAGGTGTGCCGGAGCGGTACGCCGGCGACATCCGCAACGGCGCAAAGGTGCGTGCGCGGGTCGACAATGTCGGTGTCGGCGCGTTCGAAGGCGTGGCGCACTACGTGGGGACGGCGCTGGACGCGCGCACGCGGACGTTTCCGGTCGAGTTCGCGATTGCGAATCCGAATGGCGTGCTGAAGCCGGGGATGGTGGCGCAGCTCGATCTGGAGCGTCGCATCATCGAGGGAGCTCTGTTGATTCCGCGCGAGGCGGTACAGCGCTCGTCGACTGGCTACAACGTCTATGTGGTCACGGGTGACGGCGAGCGGACGTCCGCGGCAGCCCGCGCCGTCGAGCTCGGCGCGGGTGCGGGCAATGAAGTCGTAATCGAGAGCGGGCTCGAGCCGGGTGACAGGGTCATCGTGCTGGGTCAGCAGCAGGTGGCGAATGGGGACGCGGTCCGGATCGTCGGGGCAGCGGTGGAGGCGGAGGAGGAGGACGCATGAGCGAGGACAGACGCACGCGGCAGGACGAGCAGCCCGGGGCACGCACATTCGGTCCGACGAATCTTGCGCTGCGCAACCGGACCAGCATCGCAGCGCTGCTACTGATTCTGACCGGACTCGGCATCCTGTCGTACCTGTCGATCCCGAAGGAGGCGAATCCGGAGATCACGATTCCGATGATCTCGATCGCGACGTACTATCCGGGTGTGGCGCCGGCGGACATGGAGACGCTGGTCACGCGGGTCATCGAGGACGAAGTCAACAAGATCCCTGAGGTCACGGATCTCACGTCCACATCGGACCAGGGGCTGTCCTACGTCATTGCGGAGTTCAGCAGTGACATGGACATGGACGAGGCACTGCAGAAGGTGCGCGAGAAGGTGGATCTCGCGAAGCCGGACCTGCCGACCGAGGTCGAAGAGCCGGTGCTCTCGGAGTTCAACTTCTCCGAGTTTCCGATCATGCAGGTCAACATCTCGGGGGAGTACGACCTCGTGCGGCTGAAGGAGGTGTCGGAGGACCTGCAGGACCGGCTCGAGCAGATTCCGTCGATTCTCGAGGTGCGGCTCTCAGGTGGGCTCGAGCGTCAGGTGCGCGTCGACGTGGATCTGCAGAAGCTGCAGTTCTACAACATCCCGTTCGGCGACGTCATCGAAGCGATTGGCACGGAGAACGTGACGATTCCCGGCGGTGCCATCGAGGTCGGTGCCCAGGACTACCTGATCCGCATCGATGGCGAGTTCACCGACCCACGTGCCATCGAGGGTGTGGTCGTGGCGCTGCACGGCGGTGCACCCGTGTATGTGCGCGACGTTGCAACGGTCGACTTTGGCTTTGCCGACCGCACCAGCTACGCGCGCCTCGATGGCAACGCGGTTGTGACACTGGACATCGTCAAGCGTACGGGCGAGAACATCATTGCGACGTCGAATGCGGTGAAGGAAGCGGTCGCGGAGCTTCAGCCGGCGTTTCCGCCGACGACCGTCGTGAAGATCACCTCGGACATGTCTGACGACATCCGCGAGATGGTGAGCAGCCTGGAGAACAACATCATCTCCGGCCTGCTGCTCGTCGTTGCGGTGCTGCTGTTCTTCCTGGGCGTGCGCAACGCGTCGTTCGTGGGGATCTCGATCCCGACGTCCATGCTGCTGTCGTTCATCCTGCTCAGGGTGCTGGGCATCTCCATGAACATGGTGGTGCTGTTCTCGCTGATCCTGGCGCTCGGCATGCTCGTGGACAACGCCATTGTGATCGTGGAGAACATCTATCGTCACCTGGAGGATGGTTACGACAACATCACCGCGGCCCGGCTCGGGGCCGGTGAAGTCGCGGTACCCGTGATCACGTCCACGCTCACGACCCTGGCCGCGTTCGCGCCGATGATGTTCTGGCCGGGCATCGTAGGTGAGTTCATGAGCTTCCTGCCGCTCACCCTCATCATCACGCTGAGCAGCTCGCTGTTCGTTGCGCTCGTGATCGTGCCGGTGCTGTGTGCAGCATACATGAAGGTCGACGGCGCACCGCCGCGTCCGATGCGTTCCGCGACGCGCTGGACGCTGATCGCTGGCGCCGGTGTGGTGCTCTTGATGATTGCGGCGTCGAATCCGCTCGCGGCGGTGTTCCTTGCACTGACGGCCACTGCGGTCGTCGTACTGCACCGTACGGTGCTCGATGGTCTGGCGCGCTGGTTCCAGGACCAGGCGCTGCCGCGCATCATTGCGCGGTACGAGAAAGCGCTGTCGTGGGCACTGGGTCACCGGTTGCGCATCCTGGCAGCGTGCGTAGCCGTGTTCGTCGTATCTGTCGGTCTCTTCGGCGCGCTCAATGCCGGCGTGGAGTTCTTCCCGGAGTCGATCCCGCCTGCGCAGCTGTCCGTACAGGTCGATGTGCCGAGCGGCACGTCGGCGGAATTCACTGATGATCTGGCCCAGCGGCTGGAGGTGCAGCTGGGCACTGTTGACGGGATGCGTGATGCGGAGTCGGTCGTGACGACAGTGAACACGTCGGCGATCGGCGGTCCGTTCGCGAGCGGGGCCGAGGGCGCTGTCACCGTCAGCTTCGTGGATTTCGACCAGCGCACCACCGACGTGTTCGAGACCTTGCGCGTGTTGCAGCAGACGATGGGCGCGGGCCTGGCGGGCGCGGACGTGACGGTGACGGCACCGCAGAATGGACCGCCCACCGGCAAGCCGATCAACATCGAGATCGTCGGGCCGGACGTGGGGGTGCTGCGCGCGCTGTCGGACTCGGCGCTGGCCGTTCTGCAGGCGGCGCCGGTGAGCGCGAAGCTGGTGGGTCTCGATAGTGACATGCGCGCGGGACGACCGGAGCTGGTCGTGGACGTCGACCGCGAGCGGGCGGCGCTCTATGACCTGAGCACCTCGGAAGTCGGCATGACGATCCGTACGGCGATCCAGGGTACGGAGGCCGCGAAGTATCGCGACGGCAACGACGAGTACGACATCATGGTCCGTCTCGCGGAGCCCTACCGGGCCAACCTGGAGTCTCTCGGTGATCTGACCGTATTCGCGGAGGGGCGGCAGGTCCCGCTGAATTCGGTGGCGAGCTGGTACGTGGACGAGGGTCTGAGTGTCGTGAAGCGGCGCAACCTGGACCGCGTCGCGACGATCAGCTCGGACGTCGCGTCGGGGGAGCAGAGCAATGCAGTGCTGGCGGAAGTACGCCAGGTGCTGGCGGGCGTGCAGATGCCCGCGGGCTATACGGTGCGCTATACCGGCCAGCAGGAGGACCAGCAGGAGTCGATGCAGTTTTTGATCACGGCATTTCTTCTGGCCATTGCTGCGATCGCACTGATCCTGATGTCACAGTTCAATTCTGTGGTCAAGCCGATCATCGTGATGAGCTCGGTGATCATGTCCACGGTCGGTGTGCTGCTCGGCCTGATTCTGTTCCGCATGCCGTTCGGCATCATCATGACGGGCGTCGGGGTGATCTCTCTCGCCGGTGTGGTAGTAAACAACGCGATCGTGCTGATCGACTACATCGACCTGCTGCGTACGCGGGACGGACTGTCCCGCGAGGAGGCGCTGGTGAAGGCCGGTGCGACCCGCTTCCGGCCGGTAGTGCTCACGGCACTTACCACCGTGCTGGGCCTCGTGCCGCTGGCGATCGGGTTCAACCTCGACTTCTTCGGACTGTTCGCCTCGCTGAGTCCAAACCTGTACTGGGGTGGCGAGCAGGCGGCATGGTGGGGTCCGATGGCGATCGCGGTGATTGCCGGGCTCACGTTCGCGACCGTGCTGACGCTCATCATGGTGCCCGTACTGTACAGCGTCGTGGATGACATGGGGCTGTTCTTCGCCCGTCACTTCACGCACGCGGGAACGCACGAGGGGGGTGCACTGCCGGCGGGTACTGCGGTGCGGTTGCCGAGCACATCCGCTGCGCGTGCCCGGCCACGTCGGCGCGCAACGGCGTTGCTCGGTCGGCTCGGCTCAGCGCTGCGACTGTTCTAGACGGGGTGGGGCGGGGTGGACGGGACGTGCGGCCGGCGGAGCGATCTGCCGGCCGCGCGTGCGTTCAGGCCCGCGCGTGCGCACGCCGACCGTCCCAGCGGGCCAGGTGGCCGAGCAGGAAGTCGATCGGAAAGGTGTGGCGCGTGCGGTCGTCGTCGCGCCGGAAGACCACGCGGGACCAGCCCTTCATAGCGACCGGCGTGTACCACCGGCCGAACAGGTTCAGCCGCTGCCCGGCAATCGCACGGATGAGCACGCGCTCGTAGCGCGAGTGATTGACCCACCGGCGCGGAAACAGCTCCTCCCACACGCACGCGCGGCCGACGTCCTCGTACTCGACGGGGCGGTCGGAGAGCTCGAGCAGGGACGGCGCGTGGCCGGACACGACGCGCTGCAGAAAGCGGTACGTGAAGGGGTCTGCGATCCGGCGGATGGACAGTGCGAATGGCCGCAGGATCGAGCGCGCCAGTCCACGGAGGCTGCGTGTGCGGCCGTCGGTGGTGCGCCACATCACCTGATCGACGTCGGCAGCGAACGGATTGCTCGGGTAGCAGCTGTAACGCGCCAGCCATCCCTGGCGACTCGTGTGCGGGACGGGGACGAAATCGGCGAACGTCGGGACGCCGCGCCGTTCGAGTTCGTCGAGCTCGAAGGAGTCCCAGGTCATGACTTCGCGCACGATGCCGGTAATCGTCGCACCGGCCGCGACCATCAATGCAGCGCTCGGCGTGAAGTCCACGGTGATCTCCACGCGGTCGCCGCGCGGGCGCACGCCGACACCGGTGGAGCGGCGGTTTGCCGCGAGCAGCATCACGGGTGCAGGCAGGATGTACGTCAGCAGCCGTGCGAGCTTGTGCACACTGCGTCGGGGATCCCCGTTCAGCGGTGCATCGAACGAAATGCTGTAGTGGGTGCTGAAGCCGGAGAGGCGGGCGTGCCGGCCGTCGCGCTCCTGCCATGCATCCAGCTCGCGTCGGACGAACTGGATGCTGTCCCACAGCGAACGGGCAGCGCGCGCCGCGCAGCCGCGCTCGATCTCGATGACAGGTGTGGCAATTTCGATCACGCCGGTGTCGAAGTAGACCGCCCCGCCGTTGGGCACGTGATACGAGGTGCCGCGCCGATGCATGAGGTTGCCGCGGAGGAAGTTGCGAGGTGTGCCGAAAACGTCTTCCGGGCGTGCGGGTACGTCGTCCAGGAGCAGGACGAACTCCGCCTCCATCCCGATTGCCGCCAGGGCAAGCCGATCCTGCTGCGCCACCAGATCCGGCAGCGCATCTTTCTTCTGTCCTGCCATGCCTGCACCACTGTGCAGGGTTCAGGCCGCGGCCGCAGACGCTTCCGCCCCGTGAATTTTCGCCGCGACGCCGGTCGGTTCCGTCGTGAGGTAGCCGAGGTCGACGTGCAGGTGATCGTCGGCCTGGCCGTCTTCGAGGCCGTATGGCCGGATCCAGGCGGAGGGGAGGGTTTCGCGGACGACGGCGGCGTACTTTTCGATCGTTTCGCGGGTGTCGAGCCAGTCGTCACCGATGAGGTAGAGGTTGACCGCACTTCCCCAGCAGTGGCGTGAGGCGAAGCGGGACAGGCGGTGTGCGGGGGAACGGTAGCCGCCGTTGGCCGCGATATGGATGTAGGTGCCCGCGGCCTGGCGGAACACCTCCAGTGCGGAGGCGAGGACGGCCACGGTGCAGGGGACGTAGCGCGGGAAATGCTGGCGGAACCGCTCGGCCTCGCGCACGTCGATCGTCATGAACTCCCACAGCATGAAATGCGGCGCGAGCGGCGTCTGCAGGGCACGCTCCCAGGAATCGACCTCGTAGAACCAGCGGGGCAGCACGTGGTCGGCGCCTTCGCGGTCGCGAACCGTTTCGCCGGGTCGCAGGAGTGCGCGCACGTCGCTCGGCAGCCGGGTCGCATCGACGACCGGCAGATCGGCGAGACTATTCGGCATCGACGGTCAGCTCGGCGGTCACGTGTTCGTACACGGCACGGGAGATCCGCGCGATCGTGCGGCTGCGGCCGGATGTGTCGGCATCCCATTCCGTGAGAATGGCAAGCACGTATGGCGCACGTGCTTCGAGATAGACGACGCCTGCGTCGTGGGCGACGGTGGACATCTCGCCGGTCTTGTGCGCGACCCGCGTCGCGTCGGGCAGGCCTGCAGGGATCCCACTGCGGAACTCCTGGGCGTGGAGTATCTCGAGCATGTCTTCGGACGCCTGTTCGGAAATCGCGCTGCGCTCTTCGATACGACGGAGCGCCGTCAACAGCCCCTGTGCGGTGACGCGGTTGTTGATCCCCTGCTCCCATGCGGCCATGTCCTCGACACCGCGGCAGAAATCGATACCGGGCAGGCGCATGGATTCGATGGTCTGCCGGATCGCCTCCACGCCGACGAGATCGACCAGCAGATTGGTGGCAAGGTTGCTGCTGGTCGTGATCATGTGGTAGGCGAGCTCGCGAACGGGCATGGTCTTGCCGCGCGCGGCATGGACAATGCCGTTCGCGTCCCTGCCGCTTTCCACGCGAAAGGGCCGTCCATCGGCCACGCTCAGGAACCGGTTGCGCACGTGCACGCGTGAGAATGGCTCGAGCTCGCCCCGATCAATGGCGTCATAGACGCCGAGGAGCACGGGAACCTTGATCGTACTCGCCGCATGGAACCACCGCTCCGCATGGTAGCTCCATTCGACCCGGTGGTCGAAGTCGTAGAACGCCACCGCCACGGATCGTGCGCCGGCCTCCTCCGTGATCTCGAGGATCTGTCGTCGCAGTGTCTGGACCGCCATTCTTCGCAGGCTCGGGGGAACCGCGTCACCGTTCACCGGCGCACGACACAGCCGCAATGCACGTTCAACGCCATGCCGGCAGGGGCTGCCGCGCAACCGGAGGAATCATGAATCGCTCGTATGTCTGTGCGCTCGTCGCGCTTGCCGCGTGCGGCGAGGGCGGTGTGTTCGTGCCCCAGCCACCGATCGTCGACGGCACGGAAGCCGCCCTCGAGCTCGTGGTGGACGGCCTCACCTCGCCGGTGTTCCTGACCGCGCCTGCGGGCGACGACCGCCTCTTCATTGTAGAACAGCCTGGCAGGATCCGCATCCTTCGTGACGGTCTGCTGGTGGAGGAGCCGTTCCTCGACATCACCGATCGTGTCCTGGACGGGGGTGAGCGCGGCCTGCTCGGCCTGGCCTTCCATCCCGACTATGCGTCGAACGGCCGCTTCTACGTGAACTACACCGACCCGAACGGTGACACACGCGTCGAGCGATACGAGGTCTCCGCGGATCCTGATCTGGCCGATGCCGCGAGCGCACAGCTCGTGCTCGGCTTCGACCAGCCGTTCGCGAATCACAACGGCGGGCTGCTGCTGTTCGCGCCGGACGGCACACTGTGGATCGGTACGGGTGACGGCGGTAGCGGCGGCGACCCGCAGGGGAACGGGCAGGACCTGTCGACGCTGCTCGGCAAGGTCCTGCGAATCGACGTGGACGAGGACGCGCCCTACGCCGTGCCGCCCGACAACCCCTTCGTCGGGGTGGCGGGTGCGCGCGCGGAGATCTGGGCGTACGGTCTGCGTAATCCCTGGCGCTTCTCGATCGATGCCACCGCTCGTCGTGTGTATATCGCCGACGTCGGGCAGGGAAGCTACGAGGAGGTCAATCGTGCGGCGCTCGACGATGCCGGTGTGAACTACGGCTGGAACGTGATGGAAGGCATGCACTGTTTCGGTGATGACGACTGCGACACGGACGGCCTCACACTCCCCGTGCTCGAGTATGATCACGACGACGGGGCGTGCTCGGTCACGGGCGGATACGTGTATCGCGGCGATGACGTACCGGGGATCGCGGGTCACTACTTCTATGGCGATTTCTGCGGCGGCTGGGTGCGCAGCTTTTCGACGGGCAGCGACGAGGTCCGCGATGAGCAGGAATGGGACTTTGGTGCGATCGGCAACGTGCTCTCCTTCGGGACGGACGGCCATGGAGAGCTGTACGTACTGACGCGTTCCGGCGGTGACGGACGCGTGTACCGGTTCGTGGAGCCGTAGCAGCGCGTGGTCTCAGGCCCAGCTGCGACCGTCGCGGATGAGTGCCTCCGCGTCCAGCGGCTGGAGTGGACTGGCAAAGAAGAATCCCTGCGCGTGGCGTGGTCCGAGCGCGCGCAGCAGCTCGAGCTGTCCCTCGTTCTCGACGCCTTCGACCACCGCGTCCATACCGAGGTTGCGGCCCAGCTCCAGGATCGTCTGCACGAGCTCGGTCCCGGCAACGTCGGTGCCCAGCCCGGCGACGAAGGAGCGATCGATCTTCAGGGCATCGAGCGGGAATGACTGCAGGTAGCTGAGCGCATTGTAGCCGGTGCCGAAATCGTCGAGGCAGAGTTTCACGCCGCGCGCGTGCAATGCCGTCAGCGCGGCCGGCACGTTGCCCGGGTTCTGCATCACGGCACTCTCGGTGATCTCCAGCTTGAGGCGGCGTGGATCGAAGCCGGTTTCCGCGAGGATGCGGTCGATCTGCACGAGCAGGTCGGGCTGCGCGAACTGGCGCGCCGACAGGTTGACGCTGACACTCAGCTCGCCGCCCGGGTAGAGGCGGTCCCACTCCCGCATCTGCCGGCAGGCCTCGCGCAGCACCCACCATCC
>CAYSGF010000155.1:0-10153 GCA_964430275.1 uncultured Gemmatimonadaceae bacterium | reverse complement strand
TACAGCACCGGCCTCTCGAACCTGTTCCCGCTCGAGGCACGCGACGGCGGCGAGCGCGCCTTCCTCGCGCGCCTCGAAGATCCCGCCGCCTCCGCTGCACTCCGCACGGCGGTCCTCGACAAGGTGAACAACCTCGGCTCGTGGGACTCCGTGCAGGTGACGTCCACGGCGTCGGACGCGCTCGCGTGGGCACGCGGCCGCAAACTCGGCGAGCTCGCGGCGGAGCGCGGCGTCGAGCCCTACGACCTGCTCGTGCGCATCCTCCTGGAAGGCGGCGGCGGGATGGTCGGCTTCGGCATGAGCGAGGAAAACGTTCAGAAGTTCCTCGCCCATCCGCTCGGCATGATCTGCTCCGACGGCGGTGCGTACACGGAGGCGGCACCGGGTGCACCGCACCCGCGCAACTTCGGCACGTTCCCGCGCCTGCTCGGCCACTACAGCCGTGAGCAGGGCGTGATGCCGCTGGAACGCGCGATCCACAAGATCACGATGATGCCCGCGCGTCGCATCGGGCTGAGCGATCGCGGCACGATCGAGCCGGGCGCAGTCGCGGACCTCGTCGCATTCGATCCCGCACGCGTCATCGACCGTGCGACGTTCGAGGCGCCGAAGCAGTACGCGGTCGGCATCGTGCACGTGATCGTGAACGGCCAGACCGTGCTGCGCGACGGCAGCTACACGGGTGTGTACGCGGGGCGCGCGGTCAGGCCGCGGCGGCCGGCGTAGCGCGTTTGGCCATCCGCGCGGCGGCGCACGATGTTCGGCACCCCGGCTACGGCTGTCGGCCTCAGATCGATACGAACCGGTACATCAGGCGGATGAGACGGTACGCATCCGCCATGCTGTCCGCAGTGAACTCGACCGTGTAGCCATCGATCTGCCGAACGCCGGGGATCGCCTCGAGGATCTGCGAGCGGGTGACGTCCGCGAAACGCATGCGCACCTGAACCGGCGTGCGGACGGGCCACGCTTCCGCATCGTCGAGCGATGCGAGCGCGGTGCGCGTGGCCGCGGCGAGGTCCTCGCGGACGCGCTGCGGATGGCGCAGGCGCGCGGAGATCGGCGTCACCGCCGTCTTCGTGATGACCGTTGCGGCAGGCACGTTCTGCGTGAACTGGGCGGCGAACGCGGAGTCGCCGCTCGCCAGCACGACCGGCACCCCGAGCGCCCCCGCATACGCCGCGTTCATCTCCCCTTCGCCGGCCTCGACGCCGTTGATCCAGAGGCCCTTCACGGCGCCGGAGCCGGTGTGCGCGAGGAAGCCGCGTGCGGTGCCGGCGCGCGCGTGATAGCCGATGAAGATGGCGGCGTCGAACGTCGCATCGAGACCCTCCACCATGCCATACGGCTTGACCGCACCCTGGATGTAGGTCACGCGCGGATCGAGCTCCGTGTGCAGCAGGTTCTGCATGTCGCCGTGCGAGTCGTTCACGAGCACCTCGGCAGGCCCCGCAGCGAAAATCGCGTCGACGACGGCGTTCACCTCGTCCGTCATCAGGCGACGTCCGGTCGCGTAGTCCTTTCCGGACGACGACGTCAGCTCGCCGGTGCCGATGCCGCCGATCCCTTCCATGTCCACGGAGATGAAGATCTTCGGCGGCTGTTGCGCGGCGGCCGGGAATGCGGGCAGCAGCGTGGTGCACGATGCGGCCGTGCAGAAGGCCGTCATCCAGGAACGGCACGTGGTGCGGAGATCACGCATCGGGCATCCTCGCGGAGTGGTTGAGAGGGAGTGGGTGGTGCCGCGGACCAAGGCGACATTGCCGCGGACCGGTGCGCCATTGCCGCGGACCGTCGCGCTGTCGGCACGGATCAGACGGTGCGCAGGAGATCGGCGTGCACGGCGCGGGTCTCGACTGATGGCCCGACGCCGAGCTCGTCCGCGATCAGCGCGCGGCACTGCTCGTACACCCGCAGTGCCTCGGCCACATTGCCGCCCGCGGCATGGGCGCGCATGAGCAGCCGGTAGCCGGCTTCGCGGAATGGACTGAGCGCCACGACGTCGCGCGCGGCTTCCACCGCGAGCGGGTACTCGCCGTTCCACAGGTAGACCTCGGCCCGGCACTCCAGCGCGCGCACGAGAATGCCGCGATGCTTCTCGCGCCGCTCCTCGACCCACCGGCCCTCCCCAGCCGGCAGCAGCGGCCGGCGTGCAATGTGGTGGGCGACCGCGGACGGACCGTACGCGCGGCCGGGCTCACCCGCCCGCAGCGCCGACTCGGCCTCGTGGATGCTGTCCACGGCGGCCTCGAGATCGATCCACGCACCGTGCGGCAGCCGGCACTCGTAGCAGCCGCCCGCACTGCTCAGCGTCGCCGCACCGTCGAGGCCGGCGCGTGCGAGCACCCGGCGCAGCCGGCTCATGATGGCGTTGAGCGCGCTCTCCCAGGAAGCCGGCAACTCGCGCGGCCACAGGACCTCCGCCAGCTCGGCGCGCGCGACCGGGCGGCTGCGCTCACTCACCACGTACGCGAATGCGGTCTGCCCCTGGGGACCCGGAAAGTCCGCCGGGCCGAGCACCACATGGTCCGCCTCGATCGTGATCCGACCCGACAGGTAGATGCGCAGCACCGCGTCGCCAACCTTTCGCCAAGCGGATTCCAACCGTGTGGCAATCCCCGTGAGTTATACATCGATGCAACGATTCCGGCCACCATTGACGACTCGTGCAGGAGGATGACCATGGAGAAGCAGGTAGCCTGTGACTGCGGCAAGACGATTCGCGAGACGAACGACGACCAGCTCGTCGCCACCGTGCAGAAGCACGCTCGCGAGGTGCACAGCATGGAGCTGAGCCGGGAGCAGGTGCTGGCGATGGCCGAGCCCTCCGGACCATGATTAACTATTAACTTCTGGCCGTTTCCGGCATGCGATCCCTCGGCCACGACGTTCTTGCGCGGGTACACGGGCCCATGGCGAGATCGGCCAGAAGTTAATAGTTAATCATGGTCCGGAGTTTCTCACCTGCCGTCCATCTCGACGCCGACTTCGCCGAAGACGTGCTGGCGGAGCTGTACACGTATCCGCGCCGGCGCGTGTGGGTCGCGTTCGCGCTCTGGTTCCTGTTCGGCTGGTTCGGCGCGCACCGCTTCTACGTGGGCCGGAGCGGCACTGCGGTCCTGATGCTGTTCACGGCCGGCGGTGCGCTCGTCTGGTGGTTCGTGGACCTGTTCCTGGTCGCCGGGATGGTGCGCGGGTACAACGCGGACCAGGCGCAGCGCGAACGCCTTGGCGATCCGCCGCGCGAGCTGGACTTCATGCCGCCGCTCTCGCGCGACGTGCTCGCCCGGCCGCCGGCGTGGACGGAGCGCTGGTACGACGGCGGCACCGGACGTCGCACGATGCGGCTCACCGGCGACACCCTGGTACTGCTCGTCATCGGACTCGGACTGGGGGCGGTGGCCGGTGCTGCGGGCGTGTACGAAGCGGTCGTCGCGGTCTTCGTACTTGCCGCGCTCACGGCGGCCGGTGCCGGCGCCGGCGCGTTCAACCACCTCCCGGTCGTGCGCGAGCTGATCCGCTGGAGCCATCGGCTGCGGCTCTTCTACTACTACAACAAGCCCGGCAATCCCCTCGCGCTGCTCGTCCGTCCGATCACGGCCACGGTACTCGCGCCGTTCCGCCGCCGCGACCGGGCCGAGGTGCGGCTCTACCTTCAGCTCGGCGGTCTGTTCACGGTGCTGTTCCTGCTCGTCGATCTCGTCGAGGCGCTGGCGGCGAACGGCCTCGGCGCACTGGGACCGACCAGTCTGTTCGGCCTCTGGATCAAGGAGGCGACGCTGACGTTCATCGTGATCTATTCCTTCGCCACGCCGATCGGCGCCGTGCTCACGCTCCACCTGCTCATGCGGCCGACGCACACGGTGGCGCGCGTACTGAGCGCGGTGGTCGTGGCCGCCGTGATCCTGGGACTCCTGGCGTAGCCGATGTAACGAGTGGCCGCGATGGATGTCTGGCGCTCGCCTTTGTTGAGAAACCGTCCTCCCTATCGGTCCGCCCCTCCGCGCCGCAGCACCCGCCCGGCGCGCGCATTCACGAACTCGCCACCGTCCACGGTGACGACGCCGTTCACGATCACGTACGGGATGCCGGCCGGGTACTGGTGCGGGTCCTCGAACGTCGCGCGATCGATGACGCGCTCGGCATCGAAGAGCACGAGGTCGGCGGCCGCGTCGTGCGCGATGCGGCCGCGATCCGGCAGTCCGATCCGGTCTGCGGGCAGCGACGTCATCTTCCGCACCGCGTCCTCGAGGGTAAGGACCTGCTGCTCGCGCACGTAGCGGCCGAGCACGCGCGGGAAGGTACCGTACCAGCGCGGATGGGGGTGCCCCTCCCCGGGCCGCACGAGCCGGCCGTCAGAGGCGATCGCGGTGTGCGGGTGCTGCATGATGCGCACGACGTCGTCCTCGTCGAGCACGTGGTAGATCGCGCTCGCGCCGCCGCGCCGGATCGCTTCCACCACGAGCTGCGCGCCGGTCTGCGGTGTGGGCTCCAGCCCTTCACGCATTGCCCAGTCGTACAGGGTGCCGCCTTCCAGCGTGCGGTCCCAGCCGACGCGCGCGAGCTGCACGCGCCGCAGATCGTTGCCGCCGCGGTCGTTCACGATGTTCCAGACGATGCCGGCCATGACGCTGTCGCGCTGTGCGGGATCGTCGATGCGTGCCAGGAACGCGTCCCGTCCGCCAGCGAGCGCCCAGGGCGGTACGAGCACGTCGATCCCGGTGTACGTCGCCGTGTACGGGTACTGATCCGGCATCACGTCGATGCCCGCGGCCCGCGCACTGTCGATCATCGCGAGCGTGCGCACGCTCGATCCCCACATCGGCGCGCCCACGACCTTGTGATGGGTGAGCACGACCGGGATGCGCGCACGCTGCCCGATCTCGATCGCCTCGGCCACGCCACTCACCAGGTCGTGTCCCTCGTCGCGCAGGTGTGACGTATAGATTCCCCCGCGGCGTGCCGCTTCCTCCGCGAGCGCGACGACCTCGTCCGTGCTCGAGTACGCGCCCGGCGTGTAGCGCAGGCCCGTCGACAGTCCGAACGCGCCCTCGGCCATCGCCTGTGCGACCATGGTACGCATGCGACGCAGCTCGTCCGCGCTCGGTGCGCGGTTCGCCGAGCCCATCACTTCCCTGCGTACCGTGTTGTGTCCGATCAGGAAACCGACGTTCATGCCGACGCCGAGGGCCGCCGCAGAATCGAGGTACGCGCCGAGTGGCCAGGCGCCGCCGCCGTCGGGATTGCCGAGCGCGGTCGTCACGCCCTGCCGGACGTGGCTCTCCGCATCGGGCAGGCGCAGCAGCGGGTCGAGATGCGCGTGCAGGTCCACGAAGCCCGGTGCCACGATCAGGCCCGTCGCATCGATCATGCGCACGGCCCCGCCAGGAGACAGCGGTGTGCGCGACACGCGGACGATCCGCCCGTCGCGTACCGCCACGTCCCCGGCGTAGCGTGCGGCGCCCGTGCCGTCGATGATCGTGCCGCCCGTGACGAGGAGGTCGTAGCGCTCCGCGGGCGCGCTCGATGCCGCGGCACAGGCGGACAGGAGCATCGCCAGGCCGGCGATGCGGGCGTTCGTGCGGAGGATCATCACGGCTCCGGATGATGAGGGGCGTTACCGGGTGGGATAGTGCGACACCGTGCCCGATGCGGCTAGACTGTCGGCAGAGAGATGAGCGCCACGATGCCCGGAGCAGAACATGGCTCGCACGATGAAGACGATCCTGGCCGTCCTGAGCACCTGCGCCGTGCTCGGCTGTGCGACTGCGCCGGCGCCGATCGCGACGACCACAGGTGTGGCAACGGCCGCGCCCCAGACCGGCTGGCGAGGCAACCTGCACACGCACTCGCTGTGGAGCGACGGCATCGACTATCCCGAGATGATCGTCGCGTGGTACCGCGACCACGGCTACCACTTCCTGTCGCTCACCGAACACGACCTGCTGCAACGGGGCGAGCGATGGGTCGACATGAACGCGCCGGACGACGGCTGGCCGCCGCGCAATGCGTCCGCGCGCAGGGCGCTGGCGGGCTATCGCGCACGCTTCGGCCCGGATGTGGACGAGCAGGTGGACGGAGCGCGCCACCTCGTCCGGCTGCGCCCGATCAACGAGTACCGCGACCGCTTCGAAGAGCCGGGCGCGTTCCTGCTGCTCGAGGGAGAGGAGATCACGGACGCGGCCGGCTCGCACGTGAATGCATTCAACATCGCGACGCCGATCCTGCCGCAGGGCGGCAACGACGCAAGAGCGCGCCTCCGCAACAACCTCCACGAAGTGATGACGCAGCAGCGTGCGATCGATCGCCCGGTGGCGGCCATTGCGAACCATCCGAACTACACGTGGGCGTGGACGGCGGAAGACATCGCAGGCATTCCGGAGGCGCGGCTGTTCGAGGTGTACAACGGTCACGCGCTCGTGAACAACGCCGGCGACTCACTGCACGCGAGCAGCGAGCGGATCTGGGACGTCGCGCTCACGCTGCGGCATGCGGCCGGTCTGCCGCCGCTCTTCGCCGTGGCAACGGATGACGCGCATGACTACGGTGCGGACGCGGACACGATCTCGCGGCCCGGCCGCGGCTGGGTCATGGTGCGCGCGCCGACGCTGACGCCCGATGCACTCGTCGATGCACTGAACGGCGGCCGCTTCTATGCGAGCACCGGCGTCGCGATCCGGCGCGAGCAGTACGACGACGATCGCATCCGTATCGAGATCGACGCGCAGCCGGGCGTCACGTACCGCACGCAGTTCATCGGCACGCGCAGATCCGTGGCGCTGGACAGCGATCCTGTGCTCGACGCCGCCGGCGACACAGTGCGCACGACGCAACGCTATGACCCCGGCGTGGGCGCCGTGCTGGCAGAAGTGGAAGGCGCGAGCGCGGAGTATGTGTTCGACGGCGACGAGCGCTACGTGCGCGCGCAGGTCACGTCGTCGAGCCCGCACATCGATCCCACCACGGGGCGGACGCTGGGCCTGCAGAAGGCGTGGCTGCAGCCGGTGTTCCGCTGAGGCGGGGCGTCGCCTGCGACGTTCTACTGTCCGATCATCGGCGCGCGCTCCGCGCACACGATCCTGCGCTCCCGCGATGCCGGCACCCCGAGTGCCGTCGGGATCATCCGCACCTCGCCCAGGAAGACGGCGCACTCCGCACCCTCGGGCGAGCGAGCTACGGCGCTCCAGCCGCGCTCGTCCGCGTCCAGCTCGACGGACGTGCCCGATGGTGTCGCGATGTCGAGCTCCGCGATGTCCGTATGGTAGAATCCGTTCGAACGAAAGAACGCCGCCTGCTCGCGCACGAGGTGCTCGAGCGTATCGTAGAGCGGCTGCAGGCGTGCCGGCGGCGAGCCCGCCCAGTAGAGGACGTCGCCTACGCGGTTCTGCGATGCGCAGGCGGCTGCGGCAACGGTGAGCACGAGGAGCATTCGACGAGCGATCGGCTGCATGCGATGGCCTCCTGCGGGGGATCGGCGGCTGCATCCCGGTCCCTCGCAAGACGCAGGCTACCTCGAAGCGGCGGGCACTGGCGCGCCGCCGAGCGCGAGCGACTGATGGGCGGCAATGCCCGCCATGGCACCGTCCGAGACCGCGCCCGCGATGTTGTGCGCCGTGCGCGCCGCATCCCCCGCGCAGAAGACGCCCGCCACATTCGTCGCCTGTCGTTCGTCCGTGCGCACGTACCGGTTCGGGTGACCCTCCTCGAGGGCGCATCCCAGCCGCTCCGCCAGCGGGCTCACACGCATCTGCGTGCCGGTGAACAGCGCGTCCAGCGCGACAACCGCGCCGTCCTCGAGCCGGACGCCGTCGAGCGCCGGTGCATCCCCGGCAAGAGCAGCGATCCTGCGCGTGTCGATGCGCACGCCGCGCGCCGCGAGC
Source organism: uncultured Gemmatimonadaceae bacterium (assembly GCA_964430275.1). Taxonomy (GTDB): domain Bacteria; phylum Gemmatimonadota; class Gemmatimonadetes; order Longimicrobiales; family RSA9; genus DASTYK01. The sequence goes on along the minus strand of CAYSGF010000155.1, from coordinate 2,273 downwards.
GCCGCCTGCCGATTCGCATCGATGGAGAATGCGCCGTTCGTGAACAGCGTGACATCGGCGCTCCAGTCCGGGAGCAGCAGGGCGAGGTGCATGGACGCCTCGGTCGTCGCGAGCAGGCCGAGCCGTCCGTCCGCGACCTCGTAGCCGTGGCAGTACGGACAGTGCAGCACGGTCCGGCCCCAGCGCTCCGCCAGTCCGGGCACGTCCGGCAGCTCGTCCGCGACACCGGTCGCGAGGACCAGGCGCGCCGCGAGAAACGACTCGCCGGATTCGAGCTCCACGACAAAGCCATCATCACCGGCCGCGCGCGCGTCCGTCGCCATCCCTGCGTGCATGCGCACTGTCGGGTACGCAAACACCTGCGCGCGGAACGTGTCGAGCACCACGTGCGGCGCGACGCCGTCCTGGCCGGGGAATCCGTGCGACGCGTGCGCGAAGCGATTCCGCGGCTCGCCCGCATCGATGACGAGCACGCGCCGGCGCGCCCGTCCGAGCTGCATCGCCGCGGCCAGGCCGGCGAAGCTGCCACCAATGATCAGTGCGTCGTACATATCATCCGGCATTCGGGTCTCCTCTCATCCGGCATTCGGGTCTCCTCGCTTCGGTCAGTGCTCGCGGACTCGGGCTGCTTGCGCCCCTGAGCGGAGAAACCCGAAGTGCCCCGGAGCGTTCCCGGCCGCGCGATTTCAGCGCCGGGCGCGCAACGTACGACTTCCCGCGGCGCAGAACGCCGGCCAGTGCGAGCGCATTCCGCGAGGCGTGGTCCCTGCATGAACCCGGGTGACATTCAACCGGAGATCCCATGAAGCTGTCGATCGTCGATTTGTCGGTCGTACACGCCGGCATCACGCGGGACGAAGCGTTCCGCCAGAGTATCGATCTCGCGCAGCGCGCGGAGCAGTGGGGCTACGAGAGGTTCTGGGTGGCGGAGCATCATGGTGCGCCGTCCGTCGCGGGGCGTGCGCCCGAAGTCCTTATCGCGGCGATTGCGGCGCGCACCTCCACGATCCGCGTCGGCTCGGGATCCGTGCTGCTGAACCACTACAGTCCATTCAAGGTGGCAGAGGTGTTCTGCACCCTGAACGAGCTCTACCCGCAGCGCATCGACCTGGGCGCCGGCCGTGCGACGACCGGTCCGGTCACCGACTTCGCCCTGCAGCAGGACCGGAGCAAGCCGTTTCGTGCGGACTCCGACCAGCAGATCGTGGAGCTCGTCGCGTGGCTGGAGGGCGGCTTCCCCGCGAACCATCCATTCGGCGCGAATCCGCTCTACACGATCGACTCACTGCCGGAGCTCCACCTGCTCGGCTCGAGTCCGTGGAGCGCGTCGGCCGCCGCACAGCTCGGCCTGCGCTACGTGTTCGCGGGCTTCATCAACCAGCAGGCCACGCCCGCGATCCTCGACGCATACCACAGCAACTTCGTTCCCTCGAACGGCGCCGCCCGCATCCAGGCGCCGAGCGCGATCCTTGCGATGCACGTCGTGTGCGCGGATACGGAAGACGAGGCGCGTCGCCAGCTCGCACCCGTCCACATCATGTACCGGAACCTGGCGAGCGGAAACCTGCGCGCGCCCCTACCCGGCGCGGACGAGGCAGTCGAGCTGCTCGGCGGGCTGCCACCACTGGAACGCTATCGCGCAGGATCCGGCGTGCCGCCGCGCTTCATCGGCGGTACGCCCGCGCAGGTACGCGAACAGATCGAGCAGCTCGTGGCCGATCTGTCACTGGACCACATCATGGTGCAGGACCTGATCACGGAGCATGATGCGCGGGTGCGGAGTTACGAGCTGCTGGCGGCGGAGGTCGGCGGGAGCGTGAGGGCATGAAGAACCAACAGGAGCCACTTTCTCTAGTAAAGCACTTGACTGGACCCGCCAGCACCGCGTAGTCTTCTCGCCATGACGGCACTTCCCCAGCCCGACCGGCGGTCCGAGCCCATCGCGCTCCACGACCGCGCGATGGACAATCTCCGCTATATCCGGCAGACGATGGAGCGCGCCGGTGCGTTCACGGCGGTGCCCGGCTGGGGCGGCGTCGCGATGGGTGTGTCCGCGATCGTCGCCGCCCTCATCGCCGCACGGCAGCCGACGGTCGAGCGGTGGCTGGGCGTGTGGCTCGCTGCCGCCGTGGTCGCCGTCGCGATCGCGGCATGGACGAGTGCCCGCAAGTCGCGCAGCGCCGGTGTTGCCCTGCTCGACGGTCCCGGCCGCAAGTTCGCACTCAGCTTCCTCCCGCCCATCCTCGCCGGCGCCGCGCTCACGCTGGCGCTCT
>CAYSGF010000154.1:0-17222 GCA_964430275.1 uncultured Gemmatimonadaceae bacterium | reverse complement strand
GCTCCTCCCGTTGCGCGGTCCGGGACACGCCGCCCCGGCCACCGCCCGTTCCGTTTCGACGGCATCAGTACCGCCGGATCACGCCGACCACGATGCCCTGTACCATCACGCTGTGCGATGGGAAGTACATCGGCTTCATCGTCTCATTCGCCGGCTGCAGGCGGATGCGCCCGTCCCGCTCCCGGTAGAACCGCTTCACCGTCGCCGACTCGCCGTCCACCAGGGCCACGACCATGTCCCCGTTCTCCGCGGTCTGGCGTGAATTGACCACCACGTAGTCGCCATCGCGGATCTGCTCCTCGATCATCGAGTCGCCCTTCACACGCAGCACGTAGTGGTTGCCCGTCCGCCGCAGCATGTCTTCGGGAACGGCAACGGTCTCCGTATCCGCAATCGCCTCGATCGGCACACCCGCGGCAACACTCCCGTACAACGGCAGCTCCACCGCCGCCGCCGACATGCTCGTCGGCACCAGCTCGATCGAGCGGCTCGCGTTGTAGGACTTCCGGATGTATCCCTTCTGCCGCAGATTCTCGAGGTGCTCGTGCACCGTCGCGAGTGAGGTGTAGCCGAAGTGCTGCGCGATTTCCTCGAAGCTCGGCGAGTACCCGTGCTCGCTCTGGAACCCCTCGAGAAAATCCAGAATCTCCTTCTGGCGCTTCGTCAACGGCATGCGACCCTCGGGCTGTGCGGGTTGGCCGAACATCTACCGAAGAAAGGATACCCGAAGGTGACCCGAAGCGCAAGAGTCGTCTCGGTGCTGGACGCGATCGTGGCGGCGAAGCACGCGCAGGCGGCCGCAATGCCGGCCGTCGCGGAGCTGCAGGCGGCAGCCGCGACGGCACCGGCGCCGCGCGCGTTTGCCGCGGCGCTGCGCGCGGATGCGCGCGTGCGGGTGATCGCGGAGGTGAAGCGTCGCTCGCCGTCGGCAGGGTGGATCCGGCAGGATGCGGATGCGGCGGCGGTCGGGCGGGGATATGCGCGGGCGGGTGTGGCGGCGATCAGCGTGCTGACGGACGGGGAGTGGTTCGGTGGCAGCCTGGACGACCTGCGGGCGGTGCGGGCAGCGGTGGACGTCCCGGTGCTGCGGAAGGACTTCGTCGTTTCGGCGGCGCAGGTCTTCGAAGCGCGTGCGGCCGGTGCGGACGCGGTGCTGCTGATCGTGCGGATCCTGGACGATGTGCGGCTGCGTGGGCTGCTCGAGGCGGTGGCGCTGGCGGGCATGGACGCACTGGTGGAGGTTCACGACGAGGCGGAGCTGGACCGGGCACTCGGTGCGGGCGCGCGCGTGGTGGGCGTGAACAACCGGGATCTGACGGTGTTCCGCACGGACCTGGCGGTGACGGAGCGGCTCGCGGCGCAGGTGCCGGCGGACGTCGTGCTCGTGGCGGAGAGCGGGATCGGCGCTCCGGCGGACGTTGCCCGGCTCGGCGACGTGGGTGTGGACGCGGTGCTGATTGGCGAGACGTTCATGCGTGCGGCGGATCCCGGCCTGGCGGCACGGCCGTTCACGGCGCAGCGTCGGTCCGCGGGGCTGCGGACGTGACGCGCGTGAAGGTGTGCGGGCTGTGTCGCGCGGAGGATGCCGCGTACGCGGCGCACGCGGGTGCGTCGTGGCTGGGCGTGATCCTGAGCGCGCACGGCCCGCGTGCGCTCGATGCGGCCGCGGCGGCGCGCGTGCTCGCAGTGCGGGGCGGTGCGGCAGCGGTGGGTGTATTCGTGGACGAGCCGGCCGCGCGGGTTGCGCAGGTCGCGCGCACGCTTTCACTCGACGTCGTGCAGCTGCACGGCGCCGAGTCCGTCGAGCACATTGCGGAGATCCGAGCGGCAGCGGGGGTGCAGATCTGGAAGGCGATCCGTGTGCGCGAGGCCGGAGCGGCGCGCGCGCGCATCGCAGCGTATGCGCCGCACGTGGACGGCATACTGCTGGACGCCTTCACGGAGCGTGCGGCGGGTGGCACGGGTACCAGCTTCGACTGGTCGCAGCTCGCGGGTGTTCGTACGCTGCTCGGTGCGTCGGTCCGGCTCATCGTCGCGGGTGGGCTGCGAGCGGAGAACGTATCGCAGGCGATCGCGCAGCTCGAGCCGGACGTCGTCGATGTGAGCAGCGGCGTGGAAGCGCGGCCGGGTGAGAAATCGCATGAGCGGGTGCGCGCCTTCATCGAGACCGTCCACACCACTCGGAAGGAAGTGAGCCGTTGACGAGGACCCCGGAACCCTCGCGTGATGCGCATGGCGGTCGGGAGGGCACGGGACGCTTCGGCGCATACGGCGGCCGCTACGTCCCCGAGACGCTGATGGCTGCGCTGGCGCAGCTCGAGGACGCGTATGCGGCCGCGCAGAACGACGCGGCGTACCGGGCCGAGCTGGAGGACCTGCTGCGCGATTACGTCGGTCGCGCGACGCCGCTGTACCGGGCTCCTCGCCTGGAGGCGGAGGCGGGCGGCGGACCGGTGTACCTGAAGCGCGAGGATCTGAACCACACCGGCGCGCACAAGATCAACAATACGCTGGGGCAGGTGCTGCTGGCGCGGCGGATGGGCAAGCGTCGCATCATCGCCGAGACCGGTGCAGGGCAGCACGGCGTGGCCACGGCGACGGTGTGTGCGCTGTTCGGCCTCGAGTGTGTCGTGTACATGGGCGCGGAGGATGCGCGGCGCCAGGCGCTGAATGTCTACCGGATGGAGCTGCTCGGCGCGGAGGTGCGTGAGGTCTCGAGCGGGACCCGCACGCTCAAGGATGCGACGAACGAGGCCATGCGCGACTGGGTGGCCACCGTGGAGGACACGCACTACATTATCGGGTCGGTCGTCGGCCCCGATCCCTATCCCCGCCTCGTGCGTGACCTGCAGTCCGTCATCGGCCGCGAAGCCCGGGCGCAGGTGCTGGAGCGGGAAGACCGCCTGCCAGCGGCGGTGATCGCCTGTGTCGGTGGCGGGTCGAACGCGATCGGGCTGTTCCATCCGTTCATCGATGACACGGCGGTCGAGCTGGTCGGTGTGGAAGCCGCGGGCGTGGGCATCGAGAGCGGCCGTCATGCGGCCTCGTTAACGGCGGGCGAGCCGGGCGTGCTGCACGGCTCATTCAGCTACCTGCTGCAGGACGCGGGCGGGCAGGTGGCACCAGCGCATTCGGTCTCGGCCGGCCTGGACTACCCCGGGGTAGGGCCGGAGCACGCGTTTCTGCGCGACAGCGGGCGGGCGCGCTACGTGAGCGTCACGGACGCGGAGGCGCTGCAGGCGTTTCACCGGCTCGCACGGCTCGAAGGCATCATCCCCGCGCTGGAGAGCGCACACGCGGTAGCGTACTACCTGCGCGAAGGTCGCCGGTGGCGCGATGCCGGCCCCGTCATCCTCTGCTTGAGTGGTCGCGGTGACAAGGACGTCGCCCAGGTCGCCGAGCTGGAGGATGCGCTGACCACCTGAACCTGCCGCATCTCATGGCGAGCGCTGCCGAGGAACCGCTGGGCGCGGAGTCGGGCGCGGGGGCCGAGACCTCCGCTGCCGCCAGCGGTGCGTCCGATGGCGGCGCAGCGGACGGCAATGGCGCCCCGGCGTCGCCGGGCTCGAAGCGCATCAGCCCGATCCCTCCCGAGGACGTGGTCGAGCTGTTCAATGCGCTCGACAAGGCCGTCCGCGCGCGGCGGCTCTACCAGGACAACAACCCGGTCTACCGCGGCTTCCTGAAGGCCCTGCACGAGAGCGTCGCGCACGTGTTCGAGCAGGGCGCGAGCCTGTCCGTGCAGGTCGAGGAGGGCGGGTTCCGCTGGTACGGCCAGCTCCTCCAGACCGGTGCGGGGCGCGACAACCTGGCATTCCTCTTCTACAAGGACGGCGTCCGCCAGCTCAGCTTCCTGGCCGGCTTCGAGGAGGAGCTCGACCGTTTCCTCGCCGTCGTCCACCGTGCGCGCGGTGCCGACCAGCACCGCGACGACGACATGGTGACACTGCTCTGGGAGGAGGAGTTCACCTGCTTCCAGTACAGCTACATCGACGCGCTCGCCGAGGGTCTGACCCTGCCCGACGGCGATCAGCCGCCCATCACGGACTCTGCCGGCAAGCCCATCGAAGTCGATCCCGCAACGATTCAGCACGAGATCGACGTCGGTGACCCGGTCGAGGAGCAGGCGCCGGCCGTGCGAGCGGGCATGCCGTCGGTGGCGTCGTCCATCACACGCGAGGACTTTGCCGAGACGCTCTACTTCCTCGAGGACGAGGAGATGCAGACGCTCCAGAGCGAAGTCGGCAAGGAGTGGACGCGCGACACCAAGAAGGACGTCCTGAACGCGCTCTTCGACCGGCTCGAGGACCCCGTTCCGGAATGGCAGGACGAGATCCTGCGCATCCTGCGACAGCTGCTGCCCGCCTTCCTGAGTCGCGGCGACCTGCGCTCGGCGGCCTACATCCTGACCGAGCTGAACAGCGTCGCGAATACGGCGCAGCTCACCGACAATGCACGCAACGAGACGGATCGACTCTTCGCCGAGCTGAGCGAGCCGGAAGTGCTCAGCCAGCTCCTGCGCTCGTTCGAGGAGGGTGCCATCCAGGCCGAGCCCGTCGAGCTGGGCGTCTTCCTCGCGCATCTCGGCCCGCGCGCGCTGCCGATCCTGCTCCACGGCGTACATACGACGACCGCGCCCGGCCTGCAGGCGCGCCTGCAGCAGGCGGTCGAAACGCTCGCGCGCGATCACCAGGCCGAGGTCGTGCGACTCGTCGGCTCCGAGGAAGCGGCCGTCGCCGCCGGTGCCACGCGGCTGGCGGGCAAGATCGGCATCGCGGAGGCGGTGCCCGGCATCGTCGCCTTCTACGGGCGCGCAGGCGACGACCTGCGTCGCACCGCCGTCGAGGCGCTCATCAACATCCGCAGCGCCCCCGCACTCGATGCGCTGCAGGATGCGATCGAGGACGAGGATCGCGACGTCCGGCTGACCGCGCTGCGCGGTCTCGCCGCACTGCGCTACCTGCCGGCGCGCGCACGACTCGAGAAGGCGCTCGAAGGGAAGATCGTGCGCGACGCCGATCTCACGGAGAAGATGGCGTTCTTCGAGGCGTTCGGTGTGGTCGCGACCGCGGACAACATCGAGATGCTGGACCGGCTGTTGAATGGCCGCAAGCTGTTCTCCCGGTCGTCGCCGGAGCTGCGCGCGTGCGCGGCGCTCGCGCTCGGCAAGATCAACGCACCGGCGGCGCGCACGGCACTCGAGCGCGCGGCCGATGACCCGCAGCCGATCGTCCGCAACGCGGTGCTGAAGGCGCTGCGGCGCGACGGTGGAACCGCCGCATGAGCACGCAGGCACTCGTACAGAGCGAGACGGTGCTCCAGCCGCTCGGCCGGGCGCTGGTGACCTCGTTCTATGCCGCCACGCAGGCGCTGCGCATGTACCCGCTCGAGAACGCGACCGTGCAGAACACGGTCGGCGAGGGGGCCAAGATCGTGCAGCGGGTGATCGAGCGCGAAGGCGTCGTCGAGCTGCGACTGGTCGGCGACTTCATGTTCCTGAATGACGCGCGACTCCGGCTCGACCTCTCCGATTACGCGTCGTTCGCCCAGTTCGCGGCCATGCTGCGCCGGCATGGTGTCGGGCAGATCGAGATCCAGCAGGGCGTCTCGACGCGCGACCTCGCGCTGTTCCTTGCGCTGCTCCTGCGCGAGCCGCCCGCCAAGCCGGAAGAGGCATTCGCGCAGTTCGAGGACCGCTTCCGCCAGTCGCCCTCGCAGCACATCGCAATCGAGCCGAGCAAGGGCGCGTTCGAGCAGATCCAGGACGAGAGCGCGAAGCAGGCCGCCAAGGTCACCTACTTCCAGTCCGTGCAGGTCGCCAAGGACGTGCTCACCGACATGCGTCTCGGCCGCGCCGTCAACCTGCGCCGCGTGAAGCGCGCCGTACAGTCGATCGTCGACCAGGTGCTCAACAACGAGACGTCGATCATCGGCATGACCACACTGCGCGATTACGACCAGTACACGTTCACCCATTCCGTGAACGTGTGCATCTTCAGTGTCGTGATCGGGCAGAAGCTCGGCCTTACGAAGGTGCAGCTCTACGAGCTCGGCCTGGGCGCACTCTTCCACGACATCGGCAAGATGCGCATCGATCCCGAAGTCGTGAACAAGCCGGCGAAGCTGAACGAGGACGAATGGCGGCAGATGCAGCGCCACCCGGTCGAGGGGCTGCTCTCCCTGTTCTCCATGCGCGGTCTTTCCGAGGTCCCGTACCGCGCGATGCTGCTCGCCTACGAGCATCACATGAAGATCGACCTCACCGGCTACCCGCGGAACCGGCGGGCGCGCGAGCCGACACTCTTCAGCCGCATCGTCGCGACCGCCGACGGCTTCGACGCCGCGACCTCAAAGCGCAGCTACCAGTCGCAGCCCTGGCCGCCCGACGAGGTGCTGCGCGAGATGCGCGATACGAACTCGCGCGGCTTCGACCCGCTGCTCGTCAAGGCGCTCATCAACGTGACCGGCGTGTTCCCCCCCGGCACCACCGTCATCCTCGACACGCAGGAGCTGGCGGTCGTCGTGGCACGCAACCCGGACCCGACACGCGTGCACAAGCCGATCATCAAGATCGTCACGAATGCCTGGGGCATGCGCCTCGCCGAGCCGCTCACCGCTGACCTCGGGGAAGTGCACGCCGTTACCGGCGAGCCGCTGCGCACGATCGTCAAGACGACGAACCCCGAGAAGTATGGCATCCAGGTCTCCGACTATTTCGTCTGACACGCTCGACGCCCGCTTCGCCGCATGGCGCGCGGCCGGCCGGCGCGCTCTCATCCCCTACCTGACCTGCGGCTTCCCGGCGCCGGATGCGACGCCCTCGCTGCTCGACGCGCTCGCCGACGGCGGCGCGGACGTCATCGAGCTGGGCGTGCCGTTCAGCGATCCCGTCGCGGACGGTCCCACGATCCAGCGCTCCTCGCAGATCGCGCTCGAGCAGGGGGTAACGCTCGCGCAGACGCTCGACGTGCTCGCCACGTTTCGTGCGCGGCGCGATACCGCTGTCATCGTGTTCACGTACCTGAATCCGCTGCTGCGCTACGGACTCGAGCGCTTCGTCTCGGACGCGGTGGATGCGGGGGCGCAGGGGGTACTCGTCACGGACCTGCCGGTCGGCGGCGACGACGCCATCGAATCTGCCATCGAAGCGTCGCCGCTGCGGCTCATCCGGCTCATTGCGCCGACGACGGCGGCCGCGCGTGCGCAGGAGATCATGCGGCGCGCGCGCGGGTTCGTCTACTACATCGCGCGTATGGGCGTGACGGGGGCGCGGTCGGAGCTGCGGGAGTCGCTCGGTGCGGAGATCGCCGCGCTGCGTGCAGGGAGCGACGTGCCGATCGCAGTCGGCTTCGGGATCTCGACTGCGGCGCAGGCGGCGACTGTTGGCGCGGTTGCCGACGGCGTGATCGTCGGCAGTGCGCTCATCGATGCGATCGAGAAGGGCGGAGCGTCGGCGGCGCGGGAGATGATGGAGGAGATGCGGGAGGCGCTGGACTTGTCTTGAACGGCGGGTGGGGGTGGGGGCGAGCGTGGGGGTGGGGGCACTTCGGGGACCCTCGGGTAGAGGCGGGCGAGGGAGCATCCTGGCGTTCGAGCCCGCCGAGTGACTCAAGGAGTGCGCGCGGCATCGATCATCAGACCAACAACCGCGCCCAACACGGCGCCGCCTGGCGTTGCCCGTACGCTGTCACCGCTGTCCAGTCCGCCGCCCATGTTAGCGAGCAAGTGAGCCGCGGGTATTCCTACGACTGCGCCGATCAGGATCCCATTCCAAAGCGTGTCGTGCGTCCTCGCAGCAGTCTGGTGGGGTCGAATCAGGATGCTCGAGCAATCGGGTGCGTGGATGGCCTGCAACCTGGCATTGGACGCGACGCGAGTTTGCAGGTTCGCTGCGAATGAGGCTGACGCGGCGGGCTGCTGCGCATTGAGCGCTGTCACGCCGCCGGCGAAGACCGTGAGCGCAAGGGCAAGGAATCCACGTGTAGCCCACTCACCAGGAATCTCACCATATTTTCTCTCCGCGTATGATCGATCGGATGATGAGCTCGATTGCGGTGGCTTCCGGCCCCTTGTCGGCAGGCATTCATTCCGACGACCGCCCTCACACCCCCTCATCGCTCACCCGCATCCGTTCCTCCATCTCCGCGTCCGGCTCCACGAATACCGTCTTCCCCCGCTCGAACACCACTCGCCCGGGCGGCGCCTTCCGCGGCTTGCGCACGTACTTGCGACGCGTGTAGTCCACGGGCACGAGCTTCGACGTGCGCGCCTTGCTGTGCAACGCGGCGAGGATGGCGGCCTCGAGCACATCGTGGTGCGGCGGATTCGCTTCGCGCTCGGGCCAGCGGAGGATCACGTGCGCGCCGCCGACCTCGCGCGCGTGCAGCCAGATGTCGTTGCCGCTCGCGTGGCGCAGCGTGAGCGCGTCGTTGCCCTTCGCGCCGCGGCCGACGCGCACCTCGAGGCCGCCGCTCGTGCGATAGACGCGGTACGGCAGCGATACCTCGTCGCGGGCGCGGCGGCTGCCCTGCGTCGGCGCCGGCTGTGCGGCCGCGATGTCCTCGTCACTCGCAGCGCCGCTTTCGATCCGGTCATGCAGCGCCTGCCAGTGCGCGGCCTCGCGCTCCGCCCTTGCGATCAGCTTCGGCAGCTGCGCGCCCGCGCGCTCGCGCTTCTTCGCCTGTGTGTAGAGCTGCGTCGCGTTCTCGGCGGCCGACAGCTGCGGGTCCAGCTCGACGCGCAGGGTGCCACCCTCGAAGTCGTCCAGCTCCGCGTGTGTCGTGCTCTTCGGCACACGGTGGAGCTGCGCGAGCAGCAGGTCGGCGGCGCGGCGGAGCCGTGCGGCCGCGACCGGCGCAGCCTCGAGCTGCGCGCGCAACCGCCGCATCTTGCCGAGCGCGCGCTCGGCCTGCAGCGCCGCGTTCTCCTGGGCCGCAGTGCGCGCGGCATCGTCCGGGCCCACGCGCACAGGGCCGGTCGCGGCGGCAAACGCAGCGAGCAGGGAATCGAACGGCTCCGCATCATCATCGAGCGGCACGCCGTACGGCTGCCCTGCATTCGGTGCCGGTAGCACGCACGGGCGCCGCTCACCCGCGACGAGCGTGATGTAGCGGTCGTAGGAAGCACGCAGTGCGTCGTCGTGCACCTCCGCAGCACCGATCACGAACGGCGCATTCAGCGGACTCGCGTACGCGACGCCGCGCACGAACGTGCGCACGCGCGATCTCGGCTCTGCCGCGCCGACGAGCGCGAGCCATTCGTCCCACGTGAGCGGCGCAACCGCGCCCGCGCGCGAAGTCGGCGCAGGGAACACGTACACGTCGCCGGTCTGCAGCGTGCGTGCAGCCGTCGTGCGCGGACGCAGCACGTGCGTGATCCGGTCATCATGCGCGAGCGCGAGTGCATTCCACTGGTTCGTCAGCAGCTCCACGAGCAGCCGTCGTGCGACACCGCCGTGCGCGTCCACGTCGTCGCCGGCGATTGTAACGTCGACGATGCGCTCGTCGGGCAGCGCGCCAACCGCGGTGATGCGCGCGCGCCGCGCCAGCAGGACGTTGCCCTCGACGGCGCCCGCGCCCCGATCCGCACGCGTCAGCTCCCCCTGCGTCGGATGCAGCGCCCACCGCCACACGTCCTCGCCGACCTGCAGCAGCAGCGCGGAGGCGTCGCGCTCGAAGCGCACGGCACGCAGCGGCGCGCCCGCGAGGGTGGCGTGCAGGTCGCCGGCGAGGTCGCGGACGAGGAGGGAATCGTAGCGGATCGGTTTTGACACCCGGAAAGCGTGAGATTAGCTTGCGCCCGCAGTCAGATGACCGGTCAATGCGCTGCGGCCCTGCATGATGACGGTCGCGGCCGTCCCCGTCCAGCCGGGACCATGAGCACCGACAGGCCTGCGGGAGAGCGGAAGGTCACGGTCCGCGAGCTCCTCGAGATGAAGAAGCGCGGCGACAGCATCGTCGCGCTCACTGCATACGACGTCCTCTTCGCGCGTCTCGTGGACGAGGCGGGCACCGACGTCGTCCTCGTCGGCGATTCCCTCGCCCAGGTCGTGCTCGGTCACGAGTCCACCCTCCGCGTCACTCTCGACGACATGATCCACCACGGGCGTGCCGTGCGCCGCGGCGTGAAGCGCGGGCTGCTCGTCGTGGACATGCCCTTCATGACGTTCCAGGTCTCGCCGGAAGAGACGCTGCGCAATGCCGGCCGCATCATGCAGGAGACGGGTGCGGAGGCCGTGAAGCTCGAGGGCGGCGACGACGAAGCGGCGCGGCACGTCGCGAAGGTCGTGCGTGCGGGGATTCCGGTGATGGGTCACATCGGCCTGACGCCGCAGTCCGTGCACGCGCTGGGCGGCTACCGTGTGCAGGGACGCGAGGCGGAGAATGCGCAGCGGCTGCGCGACGAGGCGGTGCGACTGCAGGAGGCGGGCGCGTTCGCGATCGTGCTCGAGCTGCTGCCGGCGCAGCTCGCAGCGGAGATCACGAAAGCACTGACGATCCCGACGATCGGCATCGGCGCGGGCGCGTCGTGCGACGGGCAGGTGCTCGTGCTTCCCGACATGCTCGGTCTGAACGCGGAGTTCCGGCCGAAGTTCCTCCGCCACTTCGCGGACCTGGGAACGGCGGCGCGCGATGGCATCGGCGCGTACGTGGCGGCGGTCCGCGGCGGCGAGTACCCGGGCGACGAGCACAGCTTCGAGTGAAGCGGATCGAGACGATCGCGGCCATGCGCGAGGCGGCCGCGGCCGCGCGCGCGGCGGGCACGCAGATCGGTCTCGTCCCGACCATGGGCGCGCTGCACGAGGCGCATCTCAGGCTGGTCGATCACGCGCGCGAGCACGCCGGGCTCGTCGCGATGTCCATCTTCGTGAACCCCCTGCAGTTCGGGCCGACGGAGGACCTCGCCCGCTACCCGCGCGAGCTGGAGCGGGACGCAGCGCTCGCGGCCGGGCGGGGCGTGGATCTGCTCTTCGCACCCTCCGTGCAGGAGATGTATCCTGCGGGGGATTCGGGGGTACTGATCGCCGCACCGGGGCTGCGCGAGCGGCTGTGCGGCGCCTATCGGCCAGGCCATTTCGACGGCGTGCTGACGGTCGTCGCGAAGCTGCTGCACATCATCACACCGGATGTTGCTGTGTTCGGGCAGAAGGACTTTCAGCAGGCGGTGCTGATCCGCCGGATGGTGCAGGACCTCGATTTCCCGGTCCGCATCGAGGTGGCGCCGATCGTGCGCGAAGCGGACGGGCTGGCCATGAGCTCGCGCAACGTGTACCTGGCGCCCGACGAGCGCGCGCGTGCGGCGGCCCTGCACCGCGCGCTCCGGATGACGCAGGCCGCGTTTGCGACCGGCGAGCGGGATGCCGACGCACTGCGTCGCACGGCCCGCGACGTGCTCGATGCCGAACGTGGTATCGAGGTGCAGTACCTCGAGGTCGTCGATGCGACGACGCTCGAGAGCGTGGCCCGCGCCGAGGCGGGCAACGTCGTGGCGGTTGCCGCGTACGTCGGCACGACGCGACTGATCGACAACCTGATCCTGGAATGAACGGGGCGCCCAATGCGACGCACCATGTGCAAGTCGAAGATTCACCGTGCGACCGTGACCGACGCGCACCTCGAGTACGAGGGCTCGATCACGATCGATCCGGTACTGCTGGAAGCGGCCGACATCAAGCTGTACGAGCAGGTGCACGTCGTGGACGTGAACAATGGCGAGCGCTTCGTCACGTACGCGATCGAGGGACGCCGCGGCTCGGGCGACATCGTCGTGAACGGTGCCGCTGCGCGCCTGGTGCAGACGGGTGACCTGGTCATCATCTTCAGCTACGGCGAGTACGAAGAGGCCGAGCTCGCCGATTTCGAGCCGAGGTTCGTCTTCGTCGATGGCGACAACCGGATCGCTGCAAAGCGCCACGTTGCTTGACGCGGCGGCCGATGGCCGGCTGCCGGACTGGGCGCGCGCGGGAGAGTCCCGGCGCGCCCATATCGCACGCGTCGCCGAGCTGATGGATCGCTGGGCACACGCGCTCGACCTTTCCGATCCAGAGTGCCTGCGCTGGCGCGCGGCAGCATGGCTGCACGACGTCGTCCGTGACGCGCCCGCCGACGAGCTGCGTCCGCTCGCGGGCGCCGACTTCGACGGCCTGCCCGGCAAGCTGCTGCACGGACCCGCGGCGGCCGAGCTGCTGCGCCGCGCCGGCGTCGACGACGAGCCGCTGCTCATCGCGGTCGCATACCATACGCTCGGCGACGCGTCCTTCGACCGGCTCGGCCGGGCGCTCTACGCGGCCGACTTCCTGGAGCCGGGGCGCAGCTTCCGCCCCTCGTGGCGCGCCGTCCTGCGCGCCCGCATGCCCGAGGCGATCGACGACGTCGTGCGCACGATCGTGCGCGCACGCATCGACCATCTCCTCGAGTCGGGCAACCCGATCCATCCGCGCACCGTCGGCTTCTGGAACACCCTCTCCGGAGAGCACCGTGCACGCACGCATTGAGAACGGGCTGCTGGTGGTCGCGACGATCGGCATCGTCGCATTCCTCGTTTCCTTCGGGCTCGGCGTGCGCCGGCCGGCGCCCACCGCGGACGGCATGTCGCCAGACTCGATCGCCGCGTACGACTACCTGAACCGCGGCCGCGCGACCCGCGTCGAGGTCCTCAACGGCGCCGGCCGCTCCGGCCTCGCCCGCGCGGCGACGGACCGCCTGCGCGACGCCGGCTACGACGTCGTCTTCTTCGGCAACGCCGACTCGCCCACCGACACCTCCTACGTGCTCGACCGCCTCGGCCACATCGACGCCGCACGCGCCGTAGGCCGCGCACTCGGCATCGAGCGGGTCCGCACGGCAATGGATTCGACGATGTTCCTGGAAGCTACGGTGGTGCTCGGAAAGGACTTCGAGGCGGGAGTACAGGAGTAGTCGCGCGACGCGACGCGCGCTAACCCACCTTCTCGCGCTCTCTGATCTGCGTCAGGTCGAGGTAGGGCTTCGGTGCCTTCGTCGCGTGCTCTGCGCGCAGCTGCCCGCAGGCCGCCGCGATGTCGCGCCCGCGCGGCGTACGGATCGTTGCCGGCACACCGCGCTCCTCCAGGATCGCAGCGAACGTCTCCTGCGCTGCGCGCGTGGACGGCTGCCAGTCCGGGCCCGGAATCGGGTTGTACGGGATCAGGTTCACGTGCGACGGGAACTCCCGCACGAGATCGGCGAGCGCATGCGCGTGAGCGGGCTCGTCGTTCAGCCCGTCGATCATCACGTACTCGAACGTGATGCGACGACCGCCCGCCTGCTCGAACGCGCGCAGTGCTGCCATCAGCTCCGGCAGCGGGTGCTTCTTCTCGATCGGCACGATCGTCTCGCGCAGCTCGTGCGTGGGCGCGTGCAGGGAAACGGCGAGGCGAAACTGCTCGGGCCGCGCGGCGAGCTCGAGGATGCCGGGCACCACGCCGACGGTCGAGATCGTGACGCGCCGCGCGCCCAGACCGTAGGCGCCGTTCAGCAGCGAGAGGGCAGGGAAGACCGCCTTCCGGTTCATGAGCGGCTCGCCCATCCCCATGAAGACGACGTTCGTGATCGCACCCATCGCGTGCTCCGCCGCCCACCGGCGTGCGCCGCGGTACTGCGAAACGATCTCGCCGGCCGTGAGCTGACGGCGGTAGCCGGACCATCCCGTAGCGCAGAACGTGCACGCCATCGCGCAGCCGGCCTGGGAGGAGAGGCAGAGCGTCAACCGGTCGCGGGACGGAATGAGGACGGACTCGATCAGCTCGCCGTCGTCGAGGCGCCAGAGATGCTTGACGGTACCGTCGCTCGACACGTCGGCGCGTGCCATGGCGGGCGAGCTGAGGCGGAACGCATCGGCGAGCGCCGCGCGCTCGACGGCGGGCAGGTCGCTCATCTCGTCGAACGTCATCGCATCGCGCTCGTAGAGCCAGGCGAGCGCCTGGCCGAGCCGGTAGCGCGGCTGTCTGCGCACCTCGAAGTGCGCGCGCAGGCGAGCTTCGGCTGCGTCCTTCGGCAGCTCGAGCAGATCGATGCGATCGTCCGTTGCGGTGGGTTCCATGCCTGTTCGTGGCTGGAAGTCGTTCACACGAGCCAGCTTGCTGACCTCGTTGGAGCCCATTAAGTTAACGCGATTCGAGCATGTCCGGTAACCCCTGCTGCAGGCGCACGAGGTCGATTTGCTCCTGACCGAACTGCTGACGCCGGAGCGGATCAAGATTCCGCTCACGGCGCGCTCCAAGGAAGAGCTGCTGCGCGAGCTGGTCGGTGTCATTGCAGGTTCGGATCGGGACGACCACGAGGACGTGCTTCGGGCGGTGCGCGAGCGGGAGGCGGTGCTCTCGACCGGCATCGGGCATGGTGTTGCGATCCCGCACGGCAAGTCGGCTGCAGTGAACGAGCTGCGCATGGCAGCGGGCAGGGTGAGTCACCCGGTCGAGTTCGACGCGCTCGACGGCCAGCCCGTCTCTCTCGTCTTCCTCCTCGTCGGCCCGGAATCCGCGGCCGGACCCCACATCAAGGCACTCTCCCGGATCTCGCGCATCGTGCGGCGCGACGACGTGCGCGAGCAGCTGATCGCTGCCGGCAATGCGGAGGAGTTCCTGAAGGCCCTGCAGGACGCCGAGGCCTAGCCGATCCTCAGACCTGGCCCTGCTGCTTCGCGGCCTGCTCCCTCTCCCGCTCCTTCTCATCCGTCATCACGGCGCGCTGCGCCAGCTCGAGCTGGAAGCGCATCGAGCCGACCCCCTCGCGCAGGATCCGGATCTTCGCGAGATGACTCATGCCTCGCTTCGATGCGATCTCCATCGAGCCGGCGAGCTGGGACAGTGCGTCCAGGCCGGCGCCCATGAAGTGCATCTTCAGCTGGCTGAAGGTGCGTTTCAGGGGAATCTCGAGGGTCTCGAAATTCTGCTTGGCCGCCGCGTACTGCTCGACCAGCCCGTGCACCGTCTGCACGCGCCGCTCGAGCTCCGCGAGTGTGGCCAGCCGGGTCTGTGCGGTGGGACTGAGTTTGCCTGCCATGCGGGAATCTAACGGAAGTCGCGTCGGCGCGCGCTCCGGCGGGGCCAGGCGCGCTTGTGGGGCCTTCCGGCCGCCGCCATCTTTCAGCCTTTGTGCGTCCTGAGATCGGCAGGGAATGAGCGACCCTTCGAAGACAGCATACCGCAGCGACCTTCCCGGCGCGCTGCGTGCCGGTGACGCCGGGCGGCGAGTCCGCCTGAGCGGCTGGGTCCACCGCCGCCGCGACCTGGGCGGCCTCGTGTTTGTCGACCTGCGCGACCGCTCCGGGCGCGTCCAGCTCTCCTTCGGTCCCGAATGGACGGCGCCCGCGGTGCTGGAGCAGGCGTCGTCGCTCGCGGCCGAGTGGGTGATCGCTGCGGAGGGCGTCGTCCACGAGCGGCCGGAGGGGATGGTCAACCGGGAGCTGGCGACGGGTGCCGTCGAGGTGCGCGTGGACGCGCTGCGCGTGCTGGCGGAGTCCGCGACGCCGCCGATCCTCGTCGCCCAGGGGCCGGAGGACGAGCTGGCATCGGAGGAGCTGCGCCTGCGCTACCGCTACCTCGACCTGCGCCGCGAGGAGCTGCAGCACGCGCTGCACGTGCGCCACCGCACCCAGCAGATCGTACGGGCCCATCTCAGCTCGCTCGGCTTCTGGGAGATCGAGACGCCCCTGCTCACGCGACGGACACCGGAGGGCGCGCGCGACTACCTCGTGCCCAGTCGGGTGCACCCGGGCGAGTTCTACGCACTGCCGCAGTCGCCACAGATCTACAAGCAGCTCCTCATGGTGGCCGGCTACGATCGCTACTTCCAGATCGTGAAGTGCCTGCGCGACGAGGACCTGCGCGCTGACCGGCAGCCGGAGTTCACGCAGATCGATGCGGAGATGTCTTTCGTGGAGGAGGACGACGTCTTCACGGCCGCCGAGTCGATGGTCGCGGCGATCCATGGCGAGATCCTGGGTGAGCCATACCCGGCACCCTGGCAGCGCATGACCTTCGCCGAGGCGCTCGACCGCTACGGCTCGGACAAGCCGGACACCCGGTACGGTCTGCCGTTCCTCGACCTGACGGCGCTCCTGCAGGCATCCGACTTCGGCGTGTTCCAGGCGACGAAGGGCACCGGCGAACGCATTCGCGGCATCGTCGTGCCCGGCGGCGCATCCCTCTCGCGCCGGGAGCTGGACGAGCTCGCTCCGCTCGCGCAGCGTCATGGCGCGGCGGGCGCGCTGTGGCTGAAGCGAACCGCGGACGGCTTCACGGGGCAGTTCGCAAAGGCGCTGGACGAGACGCTGGGTGCACGGCTCGTCGAGGCGACCGGCATGGCGGCGGGTGACCTGCTCGTCGTGGTCAGCGGCCGCTTCCGTGGCCTGCCGCCCGCGGACTCCGGCGCCGCAGCGCCCGGCGCCGAGCTCGCCCTGGGCGCCCTCCGGCTGCACCTGATCGAGCGCGGCGGGGTATCCCCGGAGCGGCAGCACGCTTGGCTGTGGGTGACCGAGTTCCCGCTGTTCGAGTGGGACGAGGACGGCGGCCGGCTGCTGGCGGCGCATCACCCGTTCACGGCGCCGCACGCGGATGACGTCGCGGCGCTGCTGGCCGCGACAGCTTCCGGACCACTCGAGCGGGAGGGGACCAACGTGTTGTTCGAGCAGCACTTGCGGTCCCGCGCCTACGACGCCGTGTACAACGGAAACGAGCTCGCGAGCGGCTCGATCCGCATTCACGACGCCGCGCTGCAGCGGCACGTCTTCCGCGCACTCGGCCTCGATGAGGCGGCCGCGGAAGCGAAGTTCGGGTTCCTGCTGGAGGCCTTCCGTCACGGCGTCCCGCCGCACGGAGGCTTTGCGTTCGGGTTCGACCGGCTCGTCATGCTGCTCGTGGGTGCGGGCAGTCTGCGTGACGTGATTGCATTCCCGAAGACCACGGCCGCGCGCGCCCTGTTCGAGGGCGCACCGGCGCCCGTCTCCGACGAGGAGCTGCGCGACCTGCACATCGGAGTCCTGGAGCAAGGAGAAGTACTTGGATAGCACGAAGGTCGAACATCGCGTCGCTGCGGAGGGGGCGGACTACCTCCTCGTCGCAGGCGTCAATGACGAGAATCTGCTGGAACTCGCACGGCTGGCCGGGATCCGCGTGATCCTGCGCGGCGATCATCTCATCCTCTCCGGCGACGTCGCTTCGGTCGAGCGTGCGACGCCCGTGGCCGAGCGTCTCGTGAACCTGT
>CAYSGF010000153.1:0-4012 GCA_964430275.1 uncultured Gemmatimonadaceae bacterium | reverse complement strand
CGCCGGTCGCCTCGTCCACCTCCTCCTTACCGAAGGGCAGCGGCCGTACCGACTTCGCGAGCAGCTCCCAGGCACTCACGCGCACCGTGATCTCACCCATGCGCGTTCGCAGCAGTCGACCCTCGACACCGACCCAGTCACCGATGTCGAGGTGCGCGAGCTGCGCGTAGGCGTCGCCGAGATCCCGGCTGCGAAAATAGAGCTGGATGCGGCCATCGCGGTCCGCCAGGTCCGCGAACAGGGTCTTGCCATGCGAGCGCAGCGAGACGAGCCGCCCGGCGAGCCGCACCGGGCCTGCTTCGCCGGCGGCGTCGAGCGTGGCCTGTCGCTCCGCGTCCTCGAACAGGGCGCGCGCGGCACGTGCGGAATGGGTGGGCTCGTAGCGGTAGGCATACGGCTGCATGCCCCCGGCTTTCAGTGCCTCCAGCTTCTCCAGTCGATCGCTGACGACGCGCCCCGCCTCCTCCGCCATCGGACTCGCCTCCTACGCCGCGCCGGCGCCGAACTTCTTGAGGAACGCCTCGATGAACGGGTCGAGGTCGCCGTTCATCACGCGTTGTACGTCCCCCACCTTGAGCTCGGTCCGGTGGTCGGTCACCTGCGTGTACGGCTGAAAGACGTAGGAACGGATCTGGTTGCCCCAGCCGATCTCCGTCTTGGCATCCTCGATCTTGCGCTTCGCCTCTTCACGCCGGTCGAGCTCGGCCTGGTAGAGCGCTGCGCGCAGCATCTTCATGGCCGTGGCCTTGTTCTGGAACTGGCTGCGCTCGTTCTGGCACGCCACGACGATGCCGCTGGGCTCGTGCGTGATGCGCACCGCAGAGCTCGTCTTGTTCACGTGCTGGCCACCCGCACCGGATGCACGATACACGTCGATGCGCAGGTCGCCTTCATCGATGTCGATCTCGATCGTGTCATCGATGACCGGATACACGAACACGCTCGCGAAGGAAGTATGACGGCGGCTCTGCGCGTCGAACGGTGAGATGCGAACCAGCCGGTGCACGCCCTTTTCCGCCTTCAGGTACCCGTACGCGTACTGACCGCGGATCTCCAGCGTCGCGCTCTTGATGCCGGCTTCCTCGCCCGGCTGGAGGTCGAGCACGTCCACCGCAAAACCCTGCCGCTCCCCCCAGCGCGTGTACATGCGCATGAGCATCTCGGCCCAGTCCTGCGATTCGGTGCCCCCGGCGCCGGGGTGAATCGTGACCATGGCGTCGCGCGTGTCATCGGCGCCGCGCAGCATGGCGCGCAGCTCCAGGCGCTCGATCTCGCTCTCGAGTCGCGCCACTTCCGTCTGCCACTCGGCGACCATCGCCTCGTCCGGCTCCATCTCGAGGAGCTCGCCCAGCTCCGCGAGGTCCGCCAGCTTCTGCTGGAGAGCGTCGTGCGGCTCGACCCAGCCCTTCAGCTCGTTCGCCTCGGCGATCGCCTCCCGCGCGGCGTTCTGGTCATCCCAGAAACCGGGTGCCGCCATGCGCGCATCCAGCTCGGCGATGCGCTCGCGCTTCGGGGCAACGTCAAAGATAGCCTCCGAGCGCCGCAATGCGCTCTCGTGCCGCCTCGAGTCGTTCCATAGTTGCCGTAGACATGACGCGCCTCCCAAGGGTAACAAGCGGGGCCGCCCAACCGAATGGACGGCCCCGCGGAGTCATCGAAAAATTAACGGCTTACGAGCGCAGCGGCAACCGGCCGCACGCTCAGAATACGCTCTGTCCTGCCGCCAGGATGTCATTGAGCGCCTGCCGGAAATAAGGCGTCGACTTGGCGAGCTCGGGGCCCACCTGCGCCACGTACTCCTCCCAGCTCTTCATGATCTCGTCGCGGAACTCGCTCCGCAGCGAGCCACCCTTCAGTGCCTCGTCGCGGCGCTCGGGATGATAGGCGACGATGTCGCTCACGAGTGCACGGGCGATGCGCTGCGCCCGCGTGTTCGGATCGCGCGAGCCGAACGTCGGGCGCGGTGGGGCCGCCGGCGCAGGCGCCGATGCGGATGGCTGCGCGCCTCCGGCCCATCCGCCTGCCTCTGCCGGGCGCGACGCGGGCGGAATGCCCGCCGGCTCGGCCGGCTGCGCTTCCGCCGTCCGGGGCGCGCTGGCCGGCGGCGCAGCCGGGGCGGCATCGGGCCCGGCGCTGCCGGCAATCTGGAAGGTGCCGCCGCAGCGGGCGCACTTGGCGCGAATGCCGCGCGCCGGCACGCGCGCCGGGTCGACACGGAACAGGGTCTGACAGTGGGGGCAGCGGATGTTCATGATTCGGTGGTTGCCTCCAGCTCGTCGGATGGGACGGCGGAGCGTTCGAAGAACGCGCTCGGCTCGGGCTCGTCGGAGCGCCGGTCGACGGCATAAACCGAGCCGGGCTGCTTCTTGGCAAAGGTCTTCATCTCCGTCGCCAGCTCGCTCACGCGGGCCGTGTGCGTGAACGAGCGCTGCTCGTTCGTGACTACACCGATCGACAGCGTCATGATCGGCACCCACAGTATGTTGCCACGACGGTCGCGTCCGAGAAAGTACCCAGCGTCCCGGTCCTCCTCGGTGTACTGGAAGGGGATGAGCTCATCGAACGTCTCGATGATCTCCTCGCAGCACACCTTCATGCGCTCGAACGAGACGTTGAAGATGAAGTCGTCACCGCCGATGTGGCCGATGAAGCCATCCGCTTCGTGGCCCTTCACAACGTCGCGCAGGATGCGCGCGAGCATGCGGATCACACGATCGCCCTCATTGTAGCCGTAGCGATCGTTGTACTCCTTGAAGTGATCGAGATCCGCGTAGCACACGGCGAACATCTGCCCGCGGCGCATGCGTTCCGCCATGTCCCGCTCGATCTGCGCCGTGCCGGGCAGCCGGGTGGTCGGATGCACGCTTACGTCCCGGTCCGCACGGTGCAGCATCATGCGCAGTCGCAGCAGCTGCTCGCGCAGCTCCATCGCGTCCGTCAGCACTTCGTCCGCGCCCGCTTCCAGCCCCGCCAGCACCAGGTCCGTACGCTCCGAGGGAGACAGCATGACCACGGGCACGATCGCACTGAAGGTGTCCTTCTTGAGCAGCTCGCACAGCTCGATCGTTTCGGGGTGTGCGGAGCCGTCCATCAGGATGCCGGCAGGGAACGTCCGGTTGACGAGTGCAATGACGTCCTCGCCACGGGGAATCTCGAGCACAGACAGGTCGTGCTCCCGCGCGAAGTCGATGACTGCGCGGGGGGCCGCACGCCGCCGTGGCGAGTGATAGACGAGGACCGTTCGCGAACCCATCAGCCCGGGAGAGAGGCGCAAAAACCTGGTCGGGAAGACGCGGCCAAGCTACCGTCAGGGATGAACGCTGTCAAACATACCCTTTAGCGGCGCGCGGTGCGCGAGCGCCCTCGCGGTGAGCGTCCCCGGCCGCCACCACCGGATCCCCGCTTCGTGCCGCGCCGTCCGCCGCCGCGGCCGCTCTTCGTAGCGCCACCCTTCCCGCCACCGCCTCGGGGACCGCCCTTGCCGCCGCCCGGCTTTCCGCGTCCCGGTCCGGCGGGCGCACGTCCGCGCTTCGGCTGCGGTGCGGCATGCGCCGCGCCTGCCGCCGCGAGCAGCCGGAAATCGATCTTGCGTGCCTCCCGATCCACGCTCGCGACCTGCACACGCACCCGGTCGCCGAGACGGAAGGCGCGACCGGTGCTCTGCCCGGCAAGCGCGTACGCCTCTTCCTGGAATGCGTAGTAGTCGTCCTCCATGGAGCTGACGTGCACGAGGCCGTCGACGAAGACGTCATCGAGCATGACGAAGAAGCCGAATGCGCGCACGTCGCTGATCGTGCCGTCGAACTCGTCGCCCAGGTGTCGCTCCATGTACTGCACCTTCTTCAGCTCGATGCTGTCGCGCTCGGCGGCCTCTGCCACCCGCTCGCGCTCGCTGCTCAGCTTCGCGATCGGCGCGATTGCGTCGGCGGACGGGGAGCTGCCTTCCGCATCGAGGAAGCGCATCGCGCAGATGCGGTGCAGGAGGAGGTCCGGGTAGCGGCGGATCGGTGAG
>CAYSGF010000152.1:0-1680 GCA_964430275.1 uncultured Gemmatimonadaceae bacterium | reverse complement strand
ACTCCGCGATCTGTAACTAGCAGTATCTGACTACTATTCGGGCTGAGTAGAGCGACGCGACCTTCGGGTCCTGCAGCGGCAACGCTTACGAAGAACGAATCGGAGATCGATACCGCGGAGATTTCGTGCATCTGCATCGGTGGCACAGCTTCACCACCGCCTGTACAACCCACTCCCGTAGTTACCAGGGTGGCAGCCACGCTTCGGAGGGAACCGAGCAATTTCATGACATCGCGTCCTGCATCGTGTCGTGATGCATCGACAGAACCGACGCTCTAGCATGATGCGGTGCACCGGTCGCACCGTCAAGGCCGCAGAATTCGGGTGAAGAAGTGATCTCGATGACAACGCCGACAAAATGAGATGTGCCAGCGCTCGCGCACGATCACGTCCGCGTTGCATGATATCCGCTTGTGCGGCCGGAACCTTCGCTGCCATTCACCTCAGCCCCCACCGCCGCCTCAGGATCCACTCCGTCGCGAGCAGCGCAACCAGTAGCAGCCACGGCAACGGGCTGGTGCGCAGCGGGCGGACCAGGCTTCGTTCGCGCGCCTCGGATCCGACCGGCGTCGCTTCCGCCTGGAGCGCGGCCAGATCGACCGCGGGCCGCGCGAGCTCCGGTGAGTAGGACTCGATCGTGAGGGGGCCGGTCGCGGCGGCTGCCGCGCTGTCACCGATGAAGGCAGTCGCCGAATACGTATAGTGACCGGCGGGGGGAGCGGACGTGCGGAGCGTATCCGCGCCGGGACCGCGCGCCACACGCACATGGGCGCTGTCCGTCCCCTCGGCGCTCAGCTCGACGCGCAGGGAATCGAGCGGCAGGCCGGGCGCGATCCACGCGATGGGCGCTCCGCGCGCGACGCTGCGCGCTGCGGGCCGTACGGCCGCGGAGG
This sequence comes from uncultured Gemmatimonadaceae bacterium, assembly GCA_964430275.1. Lineage (GTDB taxonomy): Bacteria > Gemmatimonadota > Gemmatimonadetes > Longimicrobiales > RSA9 > DASTYK01. Next base: position 787 of record CAYSGF010000152.1, on the reverse strand, counting down.
CGACTGCCCCCTCCTCGCGCAGCAGCCAGCCCGTGACGGCGCCCCAGAGCCGGGCATATACGGTTCGTCCGGGCTGGTCGCGGAACGCCCAGCGCCAGTAGCCGGCGCCCAGAGCGGCGGCCCAGCGCCTGCCCCCGCTCTCCCCGGCCAGCACCACCGGCTCGGGCGCGGCGCGACGCAGGCGGCTGGCGAGCAGTGGCGCCCAGGAGCTGCCCTCCGCCTCCGCCGGCCGCAGCTCGGTCAGAGGGGCGAGCGCATCGAGCGGCAGGCCCGAGAGGAGAGGAGCGATGGGCGAGGAGGGGACGTCGGCGACGACGTAGTACTCGTCCTGCACCGGTTGGCCGAGCTGGACCGGCAGCCCGGGCGCGCCGGCATCGCTGGGAAACACGAGCAGTCGCCGCGCCTGGTCGGCCGCCGTGCGGACCCAGTCGGGGGCGTTGCCGCCGGCGCCGTGAAGCACCAGCAGGTCCGCCGTGCCCACTGCCCTCCGCACTTCTGCCTCCGTGGCCCGTTCGCCCGCTTCGTCCGCGCCGCCGATCCGCACCCAGGCGCCATCTGCCGCCCGCAGGAAGCCGCGGACGGGCAACCCGAGCGCCGTTTCCAGTACTGGCATCAGGAACCGTGGCTCCCAGTCGGGCCGCAGGGACAGCAGTGCGACGCCCGCGGGCTCCTCACCGATGTAGACGTAGACGCTGCGGGTCACGTCGTCTGTTCCGTCGAGAGCGACGTCGAGACGGACGAGGCCGCCTTCCGGCGGGGCGTCCGGCGTGACGGCGAGCTCCGCGAC
>CAYSGF010000151.1:0-12948 GCA_964430275.1 uncultured Gemmatimonadaceae bacterium | reverse complement strand
GCGCGGTCGTGTTGTGAGAGCACGACGACTGCTGCCGAACCGATGAAGCAGTCATGCTCGGTTAGCGTGCCGAAGTCGAGCGGCTCATCGGCGAGCGCTGCGGGCAGGATGCCGCCGGAGGCGCCGCCCGGCAGGTAGGCGTACAGTTCGTGGCCGGGAAGCATCCCGCCGGCCATTGCGATCAGCTCACGCGCGGTGACGCCGTTGCCGGCGAGATACACGCCCGGCCGCGCGACACGACCACTGACACTGAAGTAACGCTGCCCCTGGTGACCGCGCAGCCCGCGCGCGGCAAATGCAGCACCGCCATCTTCCAGGATCGCGCGCAGCCAGTACACCGTCTCGACATTCTGCACGAGCGTCGACCATCCGAAGATGCCGGCCTGTGCGGGGAACGGCGGCCGGAGTCTTGGCTCGCCGCGCTTGCCCTCCGCAGACTCGATCAGCGACGTCTCTTCGCCACAGATGTACGCACCCGCTCCGCGCCGCAGCTGGATCGCCGGGAGTGCGCAGGGCGGGTCGGCAGCGAGTGCAGCCAGTTCGCGCTGCAGCACGGCACGTACCGCTGCATACTCGTCGCGCAGATAGAGGATCACGGCGGATGCGCCCACCGCCCAGGCAGCGATGAGTGCGCCCTCGATCACGCGATGTGGGTCGGACTCCAGGCAGTAGCGATCCTTGAACGTGCCGGGCTCGCCCTCGTCCGCATTGATTGCAACGCAGCGCGGTTCGTGTGAAGCGCGCACGAACGCCCACTTGCGAAAGACCGGAAAGCCGGCGCCACCCAGCCCCCGGAGGCCGCTCGCCTCGACGACGGCCGTCACGTCATCGACGGAACGCTCCCCGGTCACACAGGTGCGCAGCAGCGCATACCCGCCATCTGCGCGGTACGCCTCGTATGCAGGGTACGCAGGAACGTCCGGCTCCGCGCGGCCCGTGCGGACGGCGTCGGCGACGGCCTGCACACTCGCATGATCGATCGGGTTCCGTCCTACCACCGCCACGGGCGCTGCATGACAGCGACCGACGCAGGGCGCGGCCAGCACCCGCACGTCGGCGGCCGGTGCGCCGCGAAGCTGCTGGAGCAGGTCGTCCGAGCCGGCGAGATGACAGGAGATCGATTCACAGACGCGCACGGTCAGCGGCGGCGGCGGCGCCATCCCCTCCTTCACGATGTCGAAGTGGTGGTAGAACGTCGCTACTTCATAGACCTCCGCGGGCGCCAGCCGCAGCTCGAAGGCGAGCGCATTGAGCTGTGCCACCGGGAGAAAGCCGTTGTGGTCCTGCAACAGATGGAGGTATTCGATGAGCAGGTCCGGTCGCCGCGGCGCGTCCCCGAGGAGCGCCTGCACCTGCGCCAGCGCTGCCGCGTCGATGTCGCGACCCTTGGGCGCCGGACGGAGGGCGGCGCGGGAAAAGGCGCCGCCGCGCTTTCTCTTGCCTGGCGACATCTCGTGGACCTTGCAGAACAGGACGACGGGGCAGTGATGGGGGCCTTCCCCGCAACTTGACCGCACCCGGGTGCCACCGCAAGCCATCGCCGCGTACTGGCAAGGCGATTGCACCAGGGGCGAGAACCGTCGGCAGCCGGCGCCGGGTGGCGCCGGGCCGCGGACCAGGGAGGTGCGACTGTGAGCTACGCGCGAATTTCCGTCTGCGGCGTCGTCGAGTACCCCTGCAACGGCACCTGCAGCGACTACATCCGCGAGCACGAGGCAATCTGGATTGCCGACTCCGGCCGGGTCGCTGTAACCGGTGGCTACCCGTACTGTCCCAGCTGTGCGCAGGCGGTCCGATCGGCGGAGCCGGCGGGCGTGCCGGCGGCCGGCGCGTAATCAGGCCAGCCGGGCGATCGTTTCGGCGAGCTTGATGGCAGACAGGGGCGCCGAGCCCTCCGCCTTGTTGTTGATGCACACGATCACGTCGCGCTCCTCGCGCGCGCACTCCACGCTCGCCCGCGCAATCGCTTCCCGCGTTTCCGTATCCTCCTCCACCAGCCGGTTGAACGGCGCGTACTGCGCCTGCGCACCCTCGTAGTCGAGGCCGGCTCGGAGCATCCAGCGGATGATCAGGCGTGGATTCGTCTTCGCCGGGATCCGCTTCAGCTGTTCGTGCAGCGGCAGCATGCTGGGGTGGACCGTATAGCAGTGCGCCGCGCCGGCATGCTCCAGCGCGGCGGCGTAGGCTCGTGTCATTAGAGCGGGTGTGCGGAGCTCCACGGCGTAGAGCGGGCCGCGCGGCAGTGCCAGCAGGAAGTCGCTGAGCTGCGCGGCGAAGCGGACACGGCCGCCGAGCCGTCCGGCGCCGCGCGGCGAGAACTGGAAAACGATCGCGCCGAGCCTGCTGCCGAGCCCGCGCATGGCGGGGGTGGCCACAGCGAGGGCGGCATGCTCCGGATCGAGAACCCGCACGGCGCCAGCCGGCCCGGCCTCCGGGTCGGTCAGCAGTCTGTCGGCCTTGACGATGAAGCGGAAGTCGTCGGGCACTGCCGCCGCGTACGCGCCGAACGCCTGCTCGTCGATGGGCGCGTAATATGTCCGATCGATCGAAACGGCTCGCAGCAGAGGGTGTCGGGCGTACGCGGCGAGTCCGTCCCGGGCGAGCGCCTGCTCAGCGTGCGGCGCGTCGTAGACGATCCCGGCCCAGCCCGGAAACGACCAGGAGGAGGTGCCCAGCCGGATGCGCTCGGGTACGAGTCGCCGCAGGGCGCTCAGCTCCGGCGCTGCCGGGACCGGCTGCACGCCTGCGCGCGCGCCGAACAGGTCGAACTGGCCGCGTGGGCTCACGCCGTGAAGTTGCGCCGTGCGGGCGCGGCAATGCAGGTTCGCATGGTCATCCGGTCCACGGTCCAGGCGCGTACGTCGTGCGCGTGGAGGTTCGAAGATGAAGCGAGTTCTCGCCGTCGGTCTGCTCCTGTCGGCTGCGGCCTGCGCAACCTCTGCGCCGCCGGCCCCCCCGCCCCCGGTGCCCGTCGTCGTCGATACGGTGCCGCTGCGGCCGAGGCATGCCGTGCGTCCGGTCCCCTACACGAACGCGTTTGCCGCGGCGGTTGCACGGGGTACGCGCACCGTGGCGGGCGTACCGGGCCCGCGATACTGGCAGCAGCAGGTCGAGTACCGCATTGATGCCGAGCTGGATCCGACGACGGCGCGCCTGAGCGGCGTGGAAACGATCGTCTACCACAACAACTCGCCCGACACGCTCCGCGAGATGCGCTTCCTCCTCTATCAGAACGCGTACGCACCGGGTGTTCCGCGCACCCGCACGGTACCGATCACCGGCGGAACGACACTCGAGCGGGTCACTGTCGAGGGACGTGAGGCACGCGGGCAGCCAGTAGTGACCGGGCCTCTGACATTCGCCGTCAGTGGTACACAGATGCGGCTCATGCTGTCGCGTGCGCTGGCACCGGGCACGAGCACGACCGTCGAGATTGCGTGGAGCCAGGAAGTGCCGCCCCGCGGCGCGCCGCGCACCGGCCACATCGACCATGAAGTCTTCGTGGTCGCGCAGTGGTATCCGCAGGTCGCCACCTACGACGACGTGCACGGGTGGCACCCGATCCCCTACTGGACGAACGGCGAGTTCTACCTCGAGTACGCCGACTTCGACGTGACGCTCACGCTGCCCGAAGGCTGGCTCGTCGATGCGACGGGCTCGCTGCAGAACCCGGCCGACGTGCTGCCCGGACCAGTGCGCGATCGCGTCGCCCGCGCGCTCGATCAGGACTCCATCGTGCAGGTCGTCAGTGAGGCGGACCTCGAGGCCGGTGCAGTGACCGAGCGCGCGCCCGGTGACCAGCTCGAGTGGCGGTTCGTCGCGCACGACGTCCGCGACTTCGCGTTCGCGACGTCGGACCGCTACGTCTGGGACGCGACCCGCGCCATCCTGCCGGATGCCCACGGCGACGGCCGTCCGGACACGGTGCTGGTGAGCGCGCTCTACCGGCCGCAATTCGAGGCCTGGCGCGAGGGCGCGCGCTATACCCGCCACGCAGTCCGCTTCCATGCCGAACGCTGGCACCCCTACATCTACCCGAAGATCACATCGGCAGAGGGGCCCGTCGGCGGCATGGAGTATCCCATGATCGTGTTCATCGGCTCGCCCGCCGATCCGGTCCCGCTCTATGCCGTGATCTCGCACGAAGTCGCACACGAGTGGTACCCGATGATGGTCGGGTCCAACGAAAGTCGCTACGCCTGGCAGGACGAGGGCCTCATTACCTACGTCGAAGACCTGTCGGTCCGTGACTTCTTTCCCGAGGAAACGCCCGAGCTCGCCACGCAGCGCTCGTATCTGAGAATCGCCGGCAGCGATAGCGAGCGCGAGATCATGCGGGAGCCCGACCTGTTCGGAATCGGACCCCAGTACGGCGTTGCGGCGTACACGAAACCCGGAACGCTGCTCCGCGCGCTCGGTGGCGTCATCGGCGAGGACGCAGTGCACCGCGGCCTGCAACAGTACGCGCAGCGCTGGCTGCTCAAGCATCCGACGCCGTGGGACTTCTTCGCGACCATGGAGGACGCAGCAGGCCGTGATCTCGACTGGTTCTGGCACCCGTGGTTCTTCGAGACCGCAACCCTCGATCAGGCAATCGCCAGCGTTCGCCAGGGCGCGACGTCCGCGTCCGTCGTCATCGAGGACCTGGGTGATGCACCCATGCCGGTGAACATTCGCGTGACCCGCAACGACGGCTCGACGACGGATCACACACTCCCCGTAGAGCCGTGGCTGGCAGGGCACACGCACCAGACATTCACGGTGGAAGGTCAGGTCGCGACCGTCGAGATCGACGCCGAGCAGCGCTTCCCCGACGTCGCCCGCGGCAACAATGTCTGGAGCGCGAGCACGCAGTGAGAATGAACGCAGGCGCACGCGTCGCCCTCCTCGCACTGCTCACGTTCCTCGTCACCGGCTGCGCACTGCCACGCTGGCCTGTCAACGGGACGCTGACATCGCCCTACGGCCTGCGCTTCCTCGGCTGGCGACCCGACATTCACGAAGGCGTCGACATCAGTGCACCCGAAGGCACCGAAGTCCTCGCCATGAACGCGGGACGCGTCAGCTACGCCGGCGTCATGGCCGGCTACGGCAACGTCGTGTTCCTGCGTCACAACACCGGCATCGTCACCGTCTACGCACACCTCTCTTCGATCGCCGTACGCGCCGATCAGCTCGTCGCGCATCGCGAAGTCGTCGGCCGCGTCGGCCGCAGCGGCAGCGCCACCGGCACTCACCTGCATTTCGAGGTGTGGATGGACGGGCGGAGTGTCGATCCGGTCCTGATGCTCGGCGGGTTTCCGGATTAGGAGTTTCGGAATGGTGGCTCCGTTGCGGAGGTCACCACCTCAACGACGGCCCTGACACGGAGAACTGCGGAGCGGCCGGAGGAAACGGAGGACGTTCGGGTCTCCCGCGAACGTTTGTCATAGCCATCATTTGCGAAGGCGCGCAGATGATGACCGCTGACGTGACACCCCCGCAGGATCCGAAACGTGCTCCGATCCTCCGCATCGCTGCGCCGGTCTCCGTGTCAAGAAGTTGCCGTTCACCGGTAATGCCCAACACGCGCGTGGATCCACCACCTCCTCACCCCCGCATCACCTCTTCCGCTGCGATCGTCGCGCCACGCAGCACGGATCGGCGTTCGCTCCAGCGGTCGTCGCGGAAATTGGCGAGCTCTTCGCGCGTGCGTTCAGCGGTCCAGTCCAGCAGCTCGCACATCAGGTGTGCGGCGGGGGCAGCGCAGTCGGCGCCGTCGCATGCGCCGGCACCGATGCGCGCGTGACGGAAGAGGTCACCGAGGGTGCGGCAGCCTTCGACCTCGACCACGTACCGGATCTCGGCAGCGGTAACGGCTTCGCTCCGGCAGATTGGTGCGAGGTCGTCGGGTCCGGCGTCCCGGAAGATGGCGCGCAGACGTGCCCCCTGCCGACGCCAGATCCGCTCGAGTGCGGCGGGCGGCAGCGGGATCTCCGCTGCCAGTGCGACGAAGTCCGGTTCCTCCTCGGCGCCGGGCAGCGGCAGAGTGCCGGTGCGGCCGGCGCGCGCGGGACGCGCCAGCTTCCGCAGCGCCAGATCAACGGCCTCTTCAGCCTGGATGCGATAGGACGCGAGCTTCCCGCCAACGATGGAGATCAGGCCGGGAACCTTGTCGCGCGTGTCGTGGTCCAGGATCTCATGGCGGCGTGACAGGTCGTCTTCACCCACGCCCCACTCGAACAGCGTGTTGCGCACGCCCGCCCACGCGCGTACCGGTCGCCACTGTCGCGCCTGCGGGAGTGCGTAGGCCGCCGCTTCGACGACATAGGCGACTTCGTCGCGGCTGATGTCGAGCGAGACGCGCGCCGGATCGCCGTAGTAGTCGTCGTCGGTGGTACCGACGATCGTCTCGGCACCGTGCGGCACGAGGAACATCGTGCGTCCGTCCTTGCCTTCCAGGATGAGACCGTAGTTGCCGATGCGGCGCTCGAACGTGACGTGGATGCCCTTGCCCGGCCGGAGCGTGCACGTCGCGCCCGCCAGTGCGGCGATACGCGCCGCCCATGGCCCGCCGGCGTTCACGACGAGTCGCCCCTCCACGTCCCATTCGCGCCCGTCGATCCGGTCGCGCACGCGGACACCGCGCAGCTCGCGGCCCGAAAACAGCACTTCGACGACTTCCGTATGACAGAAGATGTCGGCGCCGGCATGCCGTGCATCGAGCGCATTGAGCGCGGCGAGGCGAAAGACGTCGCATCCCCACTCGTCCAGCGTGAGCGCGCCCTGCACTTCGTCCGCGAGGCCGGGTTCCAGTGCGAGTGCATCGTCACGTGAGAGCCGCGCGTGCTGGAGCCCGCCCTTCCGCTTTGCCATCGGGTCGTAGGCGGAGACGAATGCCTCGGTCGCTTCGCGCATGATCCGGCTGCCCGGAAACAGAGGCCACAGGAACGGGATCCGCCAGGTGATGTGCGGGGCGATGCGCCGGATGCGCCCCGCGTCCTCGGAGGACAGCTTCGTCGTGGGGATGTCGTAGAGGAGATAGCGCAGCCCACCATGGACCATGCGCGTCGAGCCGCCCGTCGTGCCCGCGCCCCAGTCCTCCCGCTCGAAGAGAGCCACGTTCAGGCCGCGCAGCGCCGCGTCGCGGGCGGTCCCCGCGCCATTGATGCCGCCGCCGATGATGATCAGGTCATAGACCATCAGCCGAACTTGGGACCACCCGTCGCGAGGGACAAGGCGACAGATGGGTAGAACCTTCGGCGGTCCAGATCGGTACTGTTTACACGATGACGACACCACGACGCAACGAACAGCTCGAACGGCAGTGGAGCCGGGCATGGCGCATCGCCATGCTGGCCTCCCTGCTGCTCCATGCTCTCCTCTTCCTGCTGTTCAGCACCGGAGTGGTCGAGCCGCCCTCGCCGTTCTCCGCAGCCGGGCCTCGCGCCGGCGACGACCGCGCGGCACCCGGCGGTGGCATGGAGGCCGTCGCGATGCGGATCGCTCTGCCCGAGGCGCCCCAGCCGATCCCCCGGCCGCCCGAGCCGCTGCCCAGTGAGGAGGTCGTCGAGGTCGAGCCGGAGCCGGAGGTCGAGCCGGCCGTTGCGCCCCAGCCGGATGCCCCCGTCGGCCCCGTCACGGAGGTCGCCGTCGTCGGGCGCGGCAACGTCTCGGGCGATCCCGGGCTCGAGGGCGCGACGAGCCGTGGCGACGGCGGCACCGCCGAGGAGGGACTCTTCCGTGTCGTCCCGCCATCCCCGCGTGGCCTGATCCTCCCGCCCAGCAACCGCCCCGGTCGCGTCCGCGGGAAGGAAGTCGCAGTCTGGGTCTTCGTCAGCGACCGCGGCCGCGTCGTGGCCGATTCGACGCGCGTCCTCCCGAGCACGGGCGATCGCGGCTTCGACCGTCGCCTGCGCGATCAGGCGGCCGAATGGGTCTTCGAGCCAGCCATGAAAGCCGGCCGACCCGTGGCGGAATGGTTCCGGTATACGATCATTCTGTGATCTGTGAATGGGTGAATCGGCGAACCATGCAGGCGACGTTCTCGTCCCGCGGTCGATTCACCAATTCCGAATGGCCGCCTGTCAGCCGCCCCATCCAGCCGGTATTATTCACCCGACTCCAGTCCACACCAGAAACCAGGGATGTTCATGATTCTCAGGCGATTCGGCAGCAGGATGCACAAGGTCACACCGAACTTCGATGCGCGTGCGATGACCGAGATCAGCTTCATGCGCGGCGGTGCGCTGGATGACGGGGCGGAGGAGTGGCTCGGTGCCCATGAGCGGGTAGAGGAGCATCAGCTGACCGCGACGGCCGATGGTGATGTACAGAACGAGGCGGAGGAGGCGCTGCTCCGGCAGCTCGAGACCCAGCTCTCCGAGTTGGCCGGACAGCTCGGCGAGGGCGAGGCTCTGGTCGTTGAGAATGAAGCGGGCAACAACTATCCCAAGACGCGCCTGCGTCAGCGAACACTGGTCGTCGATGGCGTGAATCGCCTGCATTTCGATGCCGAGGTCGACCCGCCCCTCATCGTCGGGCGGTACCGGCGCCGCACCTGATGGAGCTGCCGAGCGGCTACCGCGAACACGACATCGCCGGTGTCACCCTGGTCGCTCGCACGAATGCGGTCGAGCTGTGCCGCAGTGTGCTGGCGCGGGACGGCTCGCTCTACGCCTGGGCCGCGCGTCAGCCGGAGGCCAGGCTGCTGCATGGCGGCCGCGGCAATACCTGGGTCGTGCCGACCGAAGCGGGCGAATGGGTGGTTCGCCATGCCTTTCGCGGCGGCATCGTGGCAGGCCTGCTGCGTGACCGCTACCTGCGTCGGGGAGAGCCGCGACCGTACGCAGAGCTGCGCGTCAGCTACGGTCTCCGGCAGCATCGCATCGAAACGCCGGCGGTGGTGGCGTTCGCAATCTATCCGGCCGGCCCGTTCTACCGCGCCGATGTCATCACCGAGTACGTTCCCGATTCGGCCGACCTCGCTGCCCTGACATTCGGGGATGCTCGCCTGGCACCGGGCGCGCGCGTGGCCGCCTGGCGCGCAGCGGGCCACCTGCTCCGGCGCACGTGGAATGCCGGCCTCGTGCACTCCGATCTGAACCTGCGCAACATCCTGATTGCCGGCGAGCCCGATTCGCCGAAGGCGTGGCTGATCGATCTCGACCGCGCGGTGCTGCGTGGTGACATGGCCGCGGGCGACCGGGTCGCAATGCAGCGACGCCTGAACCGCTCGCGGGAGAAGCTCGAGGAGCAGTACGGCCAGGCCGTCGGCCGCGTCGAGCTCATTGCCTTCGGTGAGGCGCTGCATGGGTGAGCGCCTGCAGCTGGGCGCGCCGCCGCGCGAGATTGCGATCGTCATGCTGTCGGCGCTCGGCGACGCCGTTCATGTGCTGCCGGTCGTGTCCGCCCTCGATCGGACCTGGCCCGGCGCGCGCATCACCTGGGTGATCCAGCCGGTGCCGCATCAGCTCGCCGCCCATCACCCCGGTGTGGACGAGTTCATCCTGTTCCGCCGTCGCCGGGGCATGGAGGCGTGGCGCTCCTACGCGACGCTGAAGAAAACGCTCGAGGGACGCCGCTTCGACCTCGTGCTCAACCTGCAGGTCTACATGAAGGCCGGCCTGATCACGAGTGTGATGCCGGCCGACATCAAGGTGGGCTTCGACCGGCGGCGTGCCCGTGACCTGAACTGGCTGTTCACGACGCACCGGATCCCGCCCCGGCCGCTCGGACACGTGCAGGACGCCTACTTCGAGTTCCTCGAGTACATCGGCGTCGAGCCGCACCCCGCTGCGTGGAACATCACGTTCACCGCGGAGGAGCGTGCGGCGCAGCGCGCGTTCTTCGATGGGCTCGCGCGGCCGGTCTGTGCGATCGTCGTCGGCACGAGCAAGCCGGCCAAGAACTGGATGCCAGGACGCTGCGCGCAGGTGATCGACGCACTGACGCGCGATCACAGCGTACAATGTGTCCTCGTGGGCGGCCCGAGCTCGATCGAGCGCCAGGCAGCCGCGGAGATCCGCCGACTGTGCCAGGCGCCCGTCGTCGACGCGCTCGGCGACGATGTGCGCAGGATGATGTGGCTGCTCGACGGCGCCGACATGGCGATCAGTCCGGACACCGGACCGCTGCACGTTGCGCGCGCGCTCGAGACCCCTGTCGTCGGCCTCTACGGCTATACGAACCCGAAGCGCTACGGTCCCTACCGGATGTACGAAGACCTCGTGATCGACGGCTATGCCCGCAGTGAGAGCGAGGACTATCCCCCCTCCATGGAGTACCGGCCCGACGGCATGGAGCGCATCACGGTCGAGCGCGTGCTGGAACGGGCAGAGCACGCCCTCGACAAATACGTGCGTCGCACACGGGAACCGCAGAGGGGTAGCTAGGCCCCATGCAGACCGTTTCCACTGCCGGCTCCGACGTCCGCCTCTACCGGCGCCTGCTCGGCTATCTGCGTCCGCACCTCGGGCTCGTCGTTGGCGGCTTCCTCGCCACGCTCGCGTTCGCAGCGCTCGACGCATTCAGCTTCGTCATGCTGATTCCGTTCCTGCGCACGCTCTTCAATCCCGACCAGGCGGTGAACTACGCGGAGGCCGGCGAGCAGATCGGCTGGATTCTCGAGCACACGATCGGTCAGGTCGTCGAGCCCGGCCTCTCGCGCAGTGACATGCTGCTGCGCGTCAATCTCTTCATTCTAGCCGTCTTCGGGCTCAAGAACCTGTTCGACTTCCTGCAGACCTACATCGTCGTACGGCTCGAGCAGTCCGTCGTGCGCGACCTGCGCAACGACGTGTACCGCCACCTGATCGGGCTCGACCTGCGCTTCTTCGGCCGCACGCGCGGCGGGCAGATCGTCTCTCGCCTCACGAGCGACGTCGACCAGCTGCGCCTCATGCTGACACGCAACCTGTTCAAGCTGCTCACATCGACCTTCCAGGTGATCATCCTGATCGGCGCGCTTCTGCTGATCTCCGTGCGGCTCACCATCGTCGCGCTCGTGGTCCTGCCGCTGCTGTTCGGTGTCTGGGGTCGCCTGCTGAAGCGGCTCAAGCGCGGCGACCGCACCGTGCTCAACCTCGCAGGCGAGGTGACGTCACACCTGCAGGAGACGACAGGCGGTGTGCGCCAGGTGAAGGCGGCGGCGGCAGAGTCGTACGAGGCGGAGCGCTTCCGCTCGCTCACCCAGCGCTACTTCAAGGCGCATGTCCGCAACGAGCGGATCCGTGCGCTCGCGAGCCCTCTCTCGGAAATGATCGGTGCGATCGGCACCGTGCTCCTGCTCTGGTATGGCGCGCGTATGGTTCTGATCGAGGGCTCGATCGAGGCGGCGACCTTCATCGGCTTCCTCGCACTCTCGATGAAGATGTACCAGCCTGCGAAATGGCTCTCGAAGTTTCCATCACTCGTGGGGCCGGGGCTCGTCGGAGCGGAACGGGTGTTCGAGTTCCTCGACACGCCCAACGAGATGGTCGACCGTCCCGGTGCACGCAAGTTCGAGGGAGTGCGCGACGCGATCCGCTTTGAGAACGTCGGCTTCGAGTACGGCGGCGGCGACCTCGTGCTTCGTGACGTGTCGCTGGAGGCGCGGGCCGGTCAGATCGTCGCGCTCGTAGGGCCGAGCGGTGCAGGCAAGACCACACTCGTCGATCTCGTCGCGCGCTTCTATGACCCCACATCCGGCGTCATCACCGTGGACGGCGTGGATCTGCGCGAGTACGGCGTCCGCTCCCTGCGCGAGCGACTCGGCATCGTGGCACAGGAGAGCTTCCTCTTCCACGACACAGTGCGCGCCAACATCGCGTACGCGCTGCCGCATGCCACCCTGGAAGCAGTCGAGGCCGCAGCGCGCGCAGCGAATGCGCACGAGTTCATCGAGCAACTGCCGCAGGCGTATGACACGGTACTGGGCGAGCGCGGGACGCGACTCTCCGGCGGACAGCGCCAGCGCATCGCGATTGCGCGTGCGATTCTGCGCGATCCGCCAATTCTGATCCTCGACGAAGCGACGTCCGCACTCGATTCCGAGTCCGAGCGCCTCGTTCAGGACGCGATCGAGCAGCTTCTCGAGGGGCGTACCGTGTTCGTCATCGCACATCGACTGTCGACCGTGCGTCATGCCGATCAGATCCTGGTGCTGCGTGAGGGCCGGATCGTGCAGCGAGGCACGCACGAGGAGCTGCTGGCGCAGGGCGGGCTGTACGCGCATCTGCACCGCCTGCAGTTCCGCGATGAGGTCGGCACTCCGGTCCACGCGCACGAGGCATGATGCGGATCCTGCACGTCGACGGCGGCCTCGACTGGGGCGGCGGGCAGAACCAGGTCCGGTTGCTGGTGCGCGCCCTGGCGCAGCAGGGCATCGAGCAGCTCTGCCTGTGTCCGATTGGCAGTGAGCTCGACGCCCGCCTGCGCGCCGAGTCACTGCCCGTCGAGACCATGAGCTGGCCGTCGTCGCGGGATCCTCGCACGCTCGCCCGCATCTACGCGCGTGCCGGGGAGTTCGACCTGGTACATGCGCACGATGCGCGCGCGCTGCAGGCATCACTGCTGCCCGCGCGACTGCGGCGGCGCCCGCTCGTCGCGACGCGCCGCACCCTCGGGCGCGCCGGGGGAGCGAAGTGGCGCCGCGCCCGGCGCGTCATCGCCGTGTCCGATGCCGTTGCACACCGCCTGCGCGCGAGTGGGGTGCGACCGGACCGCATCCGCACGATTCCTTCCGCCATCGACATCGACGAGGTCGTCGGCCTGCCACCCGCGTCGCCCACGCTGCGGGAACGCCTGTCGCTGCCCGCCGATGCGTTCCTGATCGGCAATGTCGGTGCGCTGGTGGCGTGGAAGAGACAGGTCATGGTGCCGCGCGTGGCCGCTCGCCTGCGCGACTACTACTGGGTCATCATCGGCGAGGGGCCCGAATGGAGCGCGATTCACTCCGCGATCGTCGCCCACGGCGTGACCCAGACCGTG
>CAYSGF010000150.1:0-13738 GCA_964430275.1 uncultured Gemmatimonadaceae bacterium | reverse complement strand
AAGTGTGCTCGACCCGTCGATCCGGCACAGGCCGAGGTCGCCGGCGCCCGTGTCGTCCGACGGACCGAGATGCTGGACCCCGAAGGCCAGGCCGCCCGCAAGCGCCAGCGCAAGAGTACCGCCGAGGGTTGCTGTAGTCCGATTCATTTTGGCTCTCCTGTGTCAAGAGCTGCACCCGTGCCCGTCCCACTGCGGCATCGCGCATGCGTCTCGACCCTGGCTACCCAACCCGGTACCCCGGACAGGAGACAGATCGATGACGAACGCACTCTCACGAATGTCGAAACTGACCGCGGCCGCCTTCCTCGCTGCCGGCCTTTCTGCCACGGCTGGCGTGGCGCAGTCTCCGCATGCCGGCACCTACGAGCTGGTCGACATCGCCGGCAACGCGCTGCCGGCTGTCGTCGAGACAACCGATGACTGCACCGAGGAGGTCACCTCTGCACAGCTCGTGCTCGAGGCCGACTGGACGTTCCGCCTCGAAGTGAACGAGCGGGAGACCTGCGGAACCGATGTGGAGGAGGACGTGGAGACGGAGGAGGGCGTGTTCACGATGGACGGCGAGACCATTCTCTTCGACATTGATGAAGACCCGGACGACGACGACTCCACGGAAATCGAGCTGGACCAGCTCCTCTCGGCTACCGTGGACGGCGACATGCTCCACGTCACGGTGCGCGACACCGACGCCATGGTCATGTTCCGAAAGATCTGATCCACCTGAAGGAATGGCGGAATCGCGACGCGCGCGCGGTTGGGGTGTATTGAACCCCGACGCGCGTGCGTTGTACCTTTCGCACCGGGCATCGACATGCTCGTGCGCAGCCGCTGCGCCGCGCCATGCTACGGGAGGTCAGAATGCGCCGCAGCCCCGTCCATCCTCGTCACCTGCTGGTCGCACTGGCGCTGGCGTTCCTGGTGTCCGCCTGCGCGACTCTACCGTTCGGTGGTCGGAAGGACAGCCGCAACGGGGTCGGCTGGAAGCAGGTGATGGAGAAGATCGCACCTTCGTACCTGATCGCCGTGGACCGGACCGAATGCACCGTCACGGCGGAGCGGTTCGCGGAGGTCGCGCCGGGGGACAACGTCTTCTGCGTGTGGCGGGTGCAGGGTCTGGCCGGACAGGGATTTCAGGAGAGCAACGGGAGACAGCATGTGCAGAAACATTCGTCCACTGTTCAACTTCGAGCCATCCGCGACTGATGACGAGGTGCGCGCATCGGCCCTGCAGTACGTCCGGAAGGTGAGCGGCTACACGCGGCCGTCGCGTGCGAACCAGGAAGCGTTCGACCAGGCGGTCGACGAGGTCGCCGCTGCGACGCACCGGCTGCTGGATTCGCTGGTCACGGATGCGGCGCCCAAGGACCGCGAGATCGAGGCAGCTCGCGCGCGCGCGCGCGCGGAGCGGCGCTACGGCGCCGCCTGACGCTGCCGACTCCTACAGCCAGCCTTTCTCCCGCGCCACGCGTGCAGCCTCGGTGCGATTTGCAGCGCCCAGCTTGAGAATCGCTTCTGACAGGTAGTTCCGGACGGTCCCCTCGGAGAGGGACAGTCGTGCTGCGATGCCTGCACTCGGCAGTCCTTCCCCGGCGAGGCGCAGGACCTGGCGTTCGCGGTCGGTGAGCGGATCGCGTTCCGTCCACGCCTCACGTGCGAGCTCGGGATCGATGGCGCGCGCACCCGCGTGCACATTGCGGACGGCGTCGGCGAGTGCGGTCGCGGGGCTGTCCTTGAGCAGATAGCCCGCTGCGCCAGCATCGAGCGCACGGCGCAGGTAGCCCGAGCGTGCGAACGTCGTGAGGATGATGACGCGAACTGCGTCATGGCGCTCGGCGATCATCGCCGCGAGCTCGAGGCCCGTCATGTTCGGCATCTCGATGTCCGTCAGCACGACGTCGGGCTTCAGCTCCGCGACACGCGCAAGAGCGTCCACGCCGTCGCCCGCCTGCGCGACCACCTCGATATCAGGCTCGAGCTCGAGCAGCGCGGCGAGTGCGCCGCGCACCATGTTCTGATCTTCGGCCAGCAGTACACGGATCTTCATGCCGACGCACTGTGGCGGGATCCCTGCCCCGGCCCATCCGCGCGGATACCGGCCGGCACCCGGATCCGCAGGTGGAGTCCACGCCTGCCGCTGCTGCGCTCGACGGTGCCGTCACATGCCTCGATGCGCGCGCGCATGCCCCGCAGCCCTGCACCTTCGGCGGCACCCATTCCGCGGCCATCGTCCTCCACGTCCAGGCTGACGGTGCCGTCCTGCCACCCGAGGCGGATCCGGCACGAGCGCGCTTCGGAATGGCGGACGATATTCGTGACCGCTTCGCGCAGCGCCAGTGCGAGCACCTCCTCCACCTCCTGCGACATCGTGACCTGCTCGAAATCGAACCGCGTCCTGATGTCCGCTGCCTTCAGCATCGCGCCTGCGCGCCGCGCTTCGTCGGCGAGTGTCGTGCGATAGCCGCGAATCGCCTCGCGTACATCCTGCAACGTGCGACGTGCGACGTCCTCGACATCGCGGATCTCGCTCGCCGCACGCGCCGGGTCTCGCTGCGCCAGGCGTGCGGCGAGCTCCGCCTTCAGCACGATCAAGGACAGGGTATGACCGAGCACGTCGTGCAGGTCGCGCGCGATGCGCTCGCGTTCGGCGACCGTCGCGAGATGCTCGACCTCGTCCTGCGCCAGCCGCAGCTTGTGCTGCGCGCGGCCGGCCTGCGAGAAGTGCAGATTCACGCCGCCGACGAGCAACGTGATGCCGACGGCAGTCACCCAGAACCAGACAGGCGGGTCGAGCAGCACACCGCACAGGACAGCAATTAGGGCGATGAGCACGAGGCCGCGCACGGCGTCGCGTGGACGATCGAGGTAGCCCGCGAACGAGCCCGCATAGATGAACATCACGGACGCGCCGGAATTCATCGGCATGAATGCCACGCCGAGCGCCGTGATCACGATGATGATCTGCACGAGTTGCCGGCCGCGCACCCAGTAGCCACGGAAGTAGGCCGCCAGGAACAGAATCGCGGCGCCGATCGTTGCCGCCCAGTACAGTGCACCGGCCTGCCCGTGCTGCGTGCGTATTACCGGCTCGATGAAGAACGTGCCGAGATAGAGTAGCCACGCGAACGGTGTCCAGCCGTGCGGCCCGTCCGGCAGCAGCCGGAACCGCCGCCGGCTCCTGGCCTGCTCGTGCTCGCGCTTCGTGCTCATCCCCACGTCCTGCCGTCGTCACGGCGATACGCCAGGACGGCTGCGGCGAGGAAGAGCAGGGTGAAGCCCGCCAGGGCTGCGATGTGCAGCGTCGCCTGAGTCGCCTCGCCACGGATCGGCGCGAGTGCGAGGCGCGCGAGGTGGTAGGGCGGCATGAGCGGAGCAATCGCCTGCAGGAAGCCGGGCATGAACTCGATCGGAATCCACAGTCCGGACGCGAGGGACATCGGTAGATAGATCAGGTTGGCGAGCATGGGTGCGGAGCTCGGTCCGGTCATGTAGCCGAGCGCGCAGCCGAATGCGCAGAACGGGATCGCACCCAGCGTGAGCGTCAGGAACAGCAGCGCCCATGACAGGGCTGGCAGCCGCACGCCACCGAACGTGACACCGAGTACCGCCAGCAGCGTGGCGATGGCCGCTCCGACGATCATACTCATGATCGCCTTGGCGAGAAAGTACGCCAGCGGCGGCATCGGTGTAGCCCGCTTCAGCGTGAGCCAGCCCTGCCCCCGCTCCGCTGCCACTCCGATGCCCATCCCGAAGAGCGCTGCGCCGACCACGCCGAACGTGCCGTAGCTCGCGAGCAGGTATGCCGGCATGGAAACGCCCGCAACCGCACCGCCGCCGTTCAGCATGAGGCCGAACAGCGCGTAGAACATTGCCGGGAAGATGATCGTCGGCACCAGGAACGCCGGCAGCCGGATCGCCTTGAAGATCTCGCTGCGGGTTTCCGCGGCGAGCACGGCCGGGAGTGTACCGGACTGGACGATCGTCATCGCGCCCTCGCGCTGCCTGGCGTGAGCGCAAGGAACGCATCTTCCAGCGATGCGCCGCTCACTTCCAGATCGTGGAGCGACGGATCCGCCCGCAGCAGGGCACGCACGACGTCCTCCGCCGCGGCGGTCAGGATCGTCGTGCCCTGCTCGTCCGCGGCTGCGCGCTGCACGTGCGCGAGGCCGCGTACCTGGTCGAGCGGCAGTGTCGTACGACAGCGGATGCGTCGCCGCGGCACGGTACGCTTGATGTGAGTGGGTGAGCCATCCGCCACGATGCGACCGTGGTCCAGCACGATGATGCGGTCGGCCAGCGCGTCCGCTTCGTCCAGGTAGTGGGTGGTCAGCAGCACGGCACGCCCGTCGTCGCGCAGTGCGCGGATGCGTGTCCAGAACGAGCGCCGTGTGCCCACGTCCATGCCGACCGTCGGCTCGTCCAGGAAGAGCAGTGCGGGGTCGCCGGCGAGCGCCAGCGCAAACAATACCCGTTGCTTCTCACCACCGGAAAGCGTGCCGTAGAGGCGTCGCTCGAGTCCTTCGAGCCCCGCCGCTTCGATGAGTGCCGCGCGCCCGAGCGGGTGCGGGTAGTAGCTGCGGAAGGTGTCGATGTGCTCCTGCACACGTAGCGTCTCCGGCACCTTCGAGATCTGCATCATGACGCCGACCGGCCGGCGGGCCGCGAGCGTGCGCGGATCCATTCCGAATACGCGTGCGCTGCCCGCCGCCGGGGCGACCAGTCCGAGCAGCAGCTTGATCGCGCTGGTCTTGCCCGCGCCGTTCGGGCCCAGCAGCACGGTGATGCGGCCGGGCTCGAGCGCCAGCTCGATGTCGTCGACTGCGAAGACGCCGTCGTAGGCCACGCGCGCGCCGCGCAGCTCGGCCGGCGGATGGAGCGCCGCCGACACGGCAGCGTCAACCACCGTCCGTACAGGTGCTCGAGGCGAGTGCGGTGCGCGTCCTTCAGCGGAGCTCGACATCGTCGATCTCGAACCAGAAGTCGCCGGCCGGCGGCGAACCGACGAACAGGATGGCCATGACGTCGCTGCCGTCGATGCCGAATACGCTCCAGGGCACGACGACCTCCGTCCAGTCCTCTGCGGGTATGAACTCGTGCATGAGCGGCATCATCCCCGCGGCCTGCGAGAACACGAGGACCCGGCTGTTCCTGCCGTCGCCGCGCGCGTGGAAGCGCACACCATCGGCCGACGAGAGGTCGGATGGCTGCATTGGCTGGGATCCCGGTGACCACATCACGCCCGCCCATGCGTAGGGCAGCCGGTCCGTGATCGTGCCATCGACGCGCAGCGCCTTTGCACTGCCGTTCGCGCCGCCGTTCACCACGTCGATCGACACAGTGGACGTGCCACCCGCGAATGAATCGGTATTCGGTGCGAGCGGCGTGCCGAATCGTGGTGTGAGTGAGCCGTTCTCGAAGTCGGTGATGATGCCGTTCTCCGCAAGCGCGGCCGGTGTGCTCACGTCGCGTGCGGCCGTGACGTCGGCGGTGTATGACGCGCGGTCGACCGGAACGCCGCCCTTCCAGATGCCTTCGATGGCGCGCGTCGCGGTGATGTCGGTCGTCGGGTCACCGCGCACGAGTACGAGGTCTGCACGCATGCCGGGCCGGATGCGGCCGCGGTCATCCAGGCCGAACACGTCTGCCGGTACGCTCGTGCCTGCGCGCAGGGCAGCGAGCGGGGACAGCCCGGCGCCCACCAGCAGCTCCAGCTCCCGGTGCATCGCAATGCCGTGCCCGGTCCCCGGATTCGGCGCATCCGTGCCGGCAAGGATGGGTACGCCCGCCGCGTGCAGCTGCGCCACGGTGCGCGTCGCCACGGCGTAGCGCTCGTCGGCCGGACCGCGCGCCGGGAACCCCTGCGTCAGGTTCGCGCGTGTTGCGGGCATCAGGTACGGCAGGAGCCGCTCGTCCTCGGCCAGTGGTGCGGCGCCGCCGACGCCAGTGATGCTCTTCAGTACGACGAGCGTGGGAATCACGAATGCGCCGCGCGCCCGAGCGGACTCGATGAAGGCGGGCGGCGCAAGGGAATCGGTGAACAGGTGAACGAGGCCGTCCGCGCCGGCCTCGAGCGCATCCATCGCCTGCACCGCGGTGCTGACATGCACGACCGCGAGGCGTCCGCGGGCATGGGCCGCCTCCACGAGAGCCTGCAGTACCGCGCGATCGACAGTCGGCCAGTTCAGGCCGAACAGGGCACCGTCGTCGTAGACGATCTTGATGTAATCCGATCCCTCCCCGATCCGCGCGTCGACGAAGGCCTGTGCCGAGTCCGCGGACGTGATCGTGGGAATCGGCATGCCGTATTCCGTGCCATGGCCACCCGGCGCGGTCGCGAGCACCCCGGCGGAGAACAGGTCCGCCCGCCCCGGGGCACCGGCAGGACGCTGCTGTTCGCGTCGCATTGCCGCCGCGAGCTGGGGATCGGTGAACATGTCCAGCTCCGTCGTCACGCCGAAGACGAGCGCTTCACGCAGGGCATCGCCGAACGCATGCGTGTGGGCATCGATCAGTCCGGGCAGGAGCGTCAGCCCGGCGCCCTGCACGACCGTCGCACCGGACGGTGCGTCGAGCTCCGGGCCGATCGCACTGATCCGCCCGTCTTCGACCAGAACCCGGGTCGCAGGGTGCACCCGCTCACCGTCGAATACCCGTACGTCACGGAACAGAGTCCCGTCCTGATGCGCCACGGCCGGAGCCGCGGTGCCAGCTACGAGGAGCAGGGCAAACAGCAGGAAGTATCTCGCGTCGGGTGCGCCCATCGTTCGCTCTCGGTCAGGGTGATGACTGACGACAATCATCGGCCCGCGACCGGTGTGGCGGCAGGGCGGATTGTCAGGATTCCACCCTGACGTTTGTCACCCGCTGGCCCCCGGGCAGTCGCAAAGTTGGGCAGGTTCTGCCCATGCGCGCCCGATCAGCAGCGTTCATCTTTCCGTCAGGCTGTGAAGAACCACCAGGCTTTGGGGGGAATCGAGCATGATGCTGGGCGCGCAGGCCAGAATCGACCCGCGGCTCTACTTCGCGGTGAGCAGGTTTTTCACCACTCGCCTTCGCGTGCTCGTGGTGACGGACGGGACCACCGACTTCACCGACCTGTCCTCGGCGCCGCTCGGCCAGGCGCTCGGCCTCGGTGCCGGCACCCGCCGGCAGCACCTGCGGTTCGATGTCACGACCGCCCATCGCGCCTCGGCGGCAGCGGATCTCGGATTCTTCCGCTTCGATCGCTGCGAGCTGGGCCAGTTCGACCAGATCTGGGTCTGGCGGACGGATCGGGCCGGTGGCGAGCCGCTGTCCCACGCGGAGCTGCAGGCGATCGGGTCTTTCCTGGAAGCCGGCGGCAGCGTCTATTCGGCGCGTCGCTGAGGACGCCTGGCCGCCGGCGTCCGGCGGCACACCTCCTCTTCAAACCAATCGGCGGCCCGGAGCATCGAACGGTTGTGTATTCGACGGCCGCTTCTGCATGCCCGGATGAACCGGTGACGCCGCTGGTCAGGCCGGTCCTCCTGGATCGCGCGTTCGACGACGCCGCGATCGGGCAGCTGGTCGTGCGCGCTGCGGCCGGCGATCGCGGCGCGTTCGACGCGCTCTACGCTCATACCGTTGAGCGCGTGTACGGCGTGTGCCTGCGGCTCTCCGGCCATCGCCCGACCGCCGAGCGCCTCACCCAGGACACGTACGTGCGGGTATGGCACAAGCTGGGCACGTTCCGCGGGGAGGCCGCGTTCACGACGTGGCTGCACCGGCTCGCCGTCAATGTCGTGCTGAACGACGCGCGCGAGGCCCAGCGTCGCGATGGCCGCGAGCGCGCGTTGACGGAGGCGGATTCACGGAGGCCGATGCGTGCTTCCGAGCCCGGCGTGCGGCTCGATGTCGAGAGGGCCATTGCGGCCCTGCCGCCGCGTGCGCGCGCGGTCCTCGTTCTGCACGATGTCGAGGGGTACAAGCACCACGAGATCGCGGAGCTGCTGGGGATCGCCGTGGGCACGGCGAAAGCGCAGCTGCACCGCGCACGGCAGCTGCTGCAGCAGAGGCTGACACATGAGTGACCACATCAGAAGCGAACGACTGCAGGATTTCGTCGATGACCTGCTCTGCCGCGAGGAGCGGGCGGAGGTCGAGCGTCATATCGTCGCATGCGACGAGTGCGCCCGACAAGTCGGCGCGTTGCGCGACCTCGTCGCGGAGCTCGGCACCCTGCCCCTTGCCCTCGCTCCCGAGCGCGACCTGCTGCCGCAGATCAATGAGCAGATCGATGCCGGTGCGACTGCGGACGCAGAATGGCGCATTATGCACGCCGAGCGACCTCCGGCCAGTCGACGCGCGCGCGCACTGCTCGCAGCCGGCGTCGTGCTCGTCGCCGCCTCCGCCGCATGGTGGGGATTGCGCAATGACGCTGCGCCGACGTCCGCCGTGCCGCCGGGCACCGCGGCATTGCAGCAGGTCGAGCAGGAGTACCAGGCAACCGCGACCGAGCTCGAGAGTTTGTTCGACGCCAGCTCCGCGGCGCTCCGACCGGAGACACGTCGTATCGTCGCCGAGAACCTCGCCGTGATCGACCAGGCGCTGGCCGAAGCGCGTGCGGCACTCCGCGACGATCCCGGCAATCCGGTACTCGAGCGGATCCTGCTGGCGAACCACGAAAAGAAGCTCGACCTGCTTCGGGGAGCAGCGCGTGCAGGGACCTGAGCGGCTGCGCGTAGCGCTGCTGTGTTGCGCGCTGCTCGCGTGGGCAGGAGACGCGGCGGCCCAGCGCACCATCGACGAGCGACGCCCTGCGCCCTCGAGCGGGCCCGTACGCATCCACGTGTACAGTGGCAGCGTACGCGTGAGCGGATGGAGCCACGACACCATTGCCGTGACAGGCCGTGTGCAGGAGAGCGGAGGCGACCGGTTCTACATGGGCGTCTCGGCACAGGGCAGCAAGCTCGGCATCTGGCCGCAGCAATCGGACACGCTGCCCCCATCGGAGCTGGACGTCCGCGTGCCGCACGGCAGCTCCGTATGGATCAAGACGGTGACCGCTGATGTCATCGTGCAGAACATCGCCGGCGGCGTCGACCTGTACTCCGTTGGCGGCCGCATGGAAATCCACGGCTCACCCCGTGAGCTGCACACGGAGACGATGGCCGGCGCAATTGCGGTGGACGTCGAGACCAGGTCCGCGCGTCTGCGCACCGGTAGTGGCAGCATCGACGTGCGCGGCCACATCGCGGATGCCGCAGCGCAGAGCGTGAGCGGGGACATCACCGTCACAGGCGATGAGGTCGAGCGGGGGCGTTTCGAGTCTGTCGACGGCGACATTCACTTCACCGGGAACGTGCAGCGCGCCGCCATGCTGGAGTTCATCAATCACAGCGGCGCGGTTGCGCTCGCGCTGCCGGCCGCAACGGCTGCGGATGTGCTCGTGAGCACCTACGACGGTGCGCTCCACAACACTTTCCCCGCACGGACCACTGAGTCCAGTAACCGCTTCAAGGGGCGTGAGTATACCTTCACACTCGGCGGTGGCGGCGCGCAGATCGCGGTGCGCACGTTCGATGGGGATGTCGAAGTGCGGAGGCAGTGAGGGCCTTTGGGAGCATCTTTATGCTTCGTTGGCATTGCTGCATCAGCAACCTACTGAACAGAATTCACCACGGAGAACACAGAGCACGCGGAGGGATCGGGCCTGCTGCCGGCTTCGGGGCATCTTGAGCGGCCGCGTTTTCTTGTCAACACAGGGGACGCTCAGATGCGTCGCGTCTGCGGTTGGCGCGAGGCCGCCCAGTGGCTCTATCCTGCTGATGCCTCGATTCTGACTGTCTCGAAAGCACGCCAGCGAATCTCCCCGCCGCGAACCAGCCGCAAGAAACGTGTGCGCACCGGCGTGGCTCCCACGACCATCCGTTCGACCGCCTGCCCGCGCGTCCTCCGCACCCTCCGCCTCCTCTGAGCCCTCCGTGTCAATGCCGTTGACGTCTCCTGCCATATCTGCCACGAGCGATCGCACAGAAGCGTGTGCACCACGGCTGTGACATCGCGACCTGCTCGATACCTACTGGATTCGCTACGCTTCCCAGCTGAACGACTCGAGAGTCCGATCCTCCCACTTCAAACCTTCCGCATTCCCCCGTCATCTCACGGAAGCCAACACGTGGTTCATCCATCAGGGAGGAATGCATGCGACACCGTACACAGATCCTGGGCATCGCACTCGTCAGCACGTTCGTGTTCGCCGCCGGCGCGACGGCGGGCCCGCCGTGGATCTCGGTCGAGTACCCGGCGAATCCGCACGAGCGCACGACCCGTGGTGCGCTCTTCCTGGTCCACACGTTCCACCACGGAACGATGATCGAGGGTGCGGTGAGCGCCAGCTTCGAGGGACTCGTCGACGGGCAGCGTCGCACGATCACGGCCGCGATCGAGCGGACTCACCGGAACGGCGTCTACGCGGTGCGCGGCGCGGTGCCGGTGGACGGCCGCTGGGTCGCGGTCGTACGCATGCAGGACGGGAATGCGCCGGCGGCGGCGATCGTCACCCTGGGAGCGAGTGGGGCCGTGCTCGCGATCGATGTGCCGGCGGATCGCAACCGGGAGGGATGGTACATTCCGCGTGCGGTCGACGAGCGTGACATCGACCACGCACTCCACGCAGCGGCCGGGCTGGCGGCGTTCGATGCAGGACACTCGCAGAACGCGCCCGTCCCCATGAGCTGGGCGGGCGCGCTTGGACTGCTGCTCCTGTGTGCAGGTGCGGTGCGCGTCGCGCGCACACGCAACCACAGCTAGCTCAGGGCGTCTCCACGATCACCACACCGATCATGTTCGCAAGCTCGTGGGGAATGCAGACGTACTGGTACGTACCCGGCGTCGCGAAGGTATGGGAGAACGTCGCGCCCGGATCCATGTTGCCGCTGTCGAACGGCGTCGCCCCATCGGGCAGCTTCACGTTACTCGCGCGCACCACCTTCGTGGGATCCGCCGTCACCGTGTGTGGCAGCACGGAGGTGTTGCGCCACAGCACCGTCTCGCCCACCTCGATGCGCACCGTGTCCGGGGTGAACAGGAGACGGTCACTCATGCCGACCTCGACGGCCACCGGGCCGCTCGTCGGTGCCGCCGCCGGCGACGACGCGCTCCTCGAGCCGCCGCCGAAATAGCGGCTCAGGGTCAGCGGTACCGTGAACTCGAAGCCGTACATGACTTCGCCGACGCCTCTTGCCGAGCCCTGCAATGTCGTCGTGTTCGCATTCGACGCGTGCAGCGATACCGTATGAGGCGACAACGGTATGCGCAGCTGCACACCGGCACTCCATGCGACGTCCTCGCCGTCGGCGCGATCGACCAGGGTCGTGGCGTCGGCGGCGAGGGCTACGAGGTCGTGTACCTGCAGCGTCGCTCCGCCGCCGACAGCAAAGCGCGACTCGCCGGTGTGGTACGCATCCGAGAACGCGCGCGCAGCCGCGATCACGCGTACCGGTCCGATGCGACGGCCCAGGCTCAACTCACCATCCGCGCTGCGTGCCGCCTGGTTCCAGCCGCCGTGCAAAGCGCCATCCAGCGGCGCGCCGCTCGCCTGCGCGAGGGCGTGCCAGCGCGCAAAAAACTCCCATTCGTTGGGATAGCCCGGACGCACCAGCGAATTCGTGGCATAGCGCGCACCGACGAGCATGTTCCCGGGCAGGCCGGCACCGAGCAGAAACGTCGGCGAGTTCAACACCTTGCGTGCCGGTGGATCCGTCGCCTCGAACCGGTGCATGAAGTGGAAGTGCAGCACACCCGCATCGCCCGTCCACGTGCCGCCCATGTTCGGCGATCGCTCCAGCAGAGACTGCGCAGCCACAGGCGCCGGCAGAAGCGCGAGCGCCAGAACGAACAGCGTCGTACGCACTACTGCACCCGGATCACGCCCGACATGCCGGGCGCATGCGGTACGCAGAAGTACGCATACACGCCTGGCGTGTTGAACGTGTGCGAGAACGTCTCGCCGGCGGCATCCAGCGTGACCTCGTTCCACTCCGAGTGACCGTCGGGCGTGACCGTGTGCGGACCGCCATTCTGGTACTCCCAGCGGATCGTCTCGCCCGCGTCGATCGTCACGTCATTGTCGGAGAAGCTCGTACCGGCCAGCGTGATCACCGTCGTCGTCGGGCCGCCACCGCCGCCCAGATCCGTCAGCGCGACATTCACCGTCGCCGTCCCACCCCCCGTAACCGTCACCGGCACCGCAGCCGCCTGCCCCTGCGCCAGCGAAAATCCCGTCGGTGCCGTGATCTCCAGCGTCCACGCACCCGCCTCCACCGACGTGAAGGAGAACGAGCCGCTCGCCGATGTCGTCGAGTTCCGCGTCGTCTGGCCCGAACGCTCCAGACTCAGCGCCACACCGCCCACACCCGTTCCACCCGCCGCCGCCGTGCCGCTCACCGTGCCGGTCGTCGGCCCCGTCGAGCCCCCGCCATCACCGCCACCACACCCTGTTCCCACTCCGATGCCTGCCAGGATCACCCACGCGAGCCGAGTCCGCCGCATGCTTGCCTCCACGGTTGGCCGCCGGGCAGCCGGGCCTCCGGCCCGCCGGCGAGAAAACGACGATTATGTGGGTGCAACGCGTGGGCAGGCGTTATTATGACGCCTGTGTGGCCTGTTCGTCTGTCGAATCGTCTGATTGGGCCAGACGATCCAACATGAGATGGACTGGGGGGCGCGCGTCTTTGGACGTGGTGAGCACGATCGTGGTGCGGGTCGAGGCGACGGCCGGCAGGGGCTGGATCTTCTCATCGAGCAGGACGCCGAGGCCGTCGGTGTCGCGAACGCGCACCTTCAGGAAGAAGCAGTCGTCGCCCACGACCCGATGGACCTCGAGGACTTCCGGGATCGCGCCGAGCATGGCTGCGGTTTCCTTGGCGCGGGCGCCCTCGGAGGTGCGGATCAGGACGAAGGCGAGAAGTCCCTGGTCGAGGGCGACGGGGCAGATTTCCGCATGGTAGCCACGCAGAACGTGGTTCTGCTCCAGCTTCCGGATGCGCTGAAAGACTGCGGATGGCGCGAGGCCTACGCGCCGAGCGATCTCCGCGTTGGGCATGCGGGCATTCTCCTGCAGAAGCTGCAGGATCTGCAGATCGGTGTTGTCGTACATGCAGGAAAGATGGACGAACGGGCGCCTGCTGCCAAGGTCGTCGCATCCGGCGGCTGTCGGGTCGTAGGTTTCTGGAGGCTGTTGCGTGGCCTGGAGGCGAGTGGAGACATGGATCGGCGGAGCGACACGCCGGGGAGGTGACGATGAGTGGTGCAGTCGTCGGCATTTCGGAGCTTCGCGAGCGGTACGCATGAGCGATCTGCACGATCCGCGCGTCGCGCCGTATCTGGACGGCCTCGTTCCCGCGCGGCCGGCGGAGCTGCGCGCGATGGAGGAGGAGGCAGAGCGCACCGGCTTTCCAATCATCGGCCCGGCGGTCGGGCAGCTCTGCTATCAGCTCGCCCGCCTGATTGGCGCCCGGGAGGTGTACGAGCTGGGCTCGGGTTTCGGCTACTCGACGGCGTGGTTTGCCCGGGCGGTGCGTGACAACGGCGGCGGCACGGTACATCACGTGGTGTGGGACGAGGATCTGTCGCAGCGTGCGCGTGCGCACCTGGATGCCCTCGGCCTGGGCAGCGTCGTGCGCTATCAGGTCGGCGAGGCGGTGGCGACACTGCGGCAGTTCGAGGGCGCTGTCGATCTGATCTTCAATGATATCGACAAGCAGGGCTATCCGGAGTCGCT
>CAYSGF010000149.1:0-2221 GCA_964430275.1 uncultured Gemmatimonadaceae bacterium | reverse complement strand
GAGGCCGTCGATGTGCACGACGGGCATGAGATTGTACGTCGTCGAACCCGGATCCAGCTCCTGGAAAAGCCAGACCGGCTCCTGCGTCGGCGAGAGTGGTGCGGGCGCGTCTGCAGCGAGCCGCGGTACGGCGGGGGTCAGCCGCGCCGCACCCTGCAATGTCCGGATCAGATTCGCCTTGTGCGCGCGGATCGCCGCCTGCAGGTCCGGACTCAGCGCCCCGGCCGGTGCATCGACCCGTAGCCGGTCGCCCTGCACATGCAGGCGGACGCCCAGCTCCCGGAGCGTACGAATCAGCTCCGGGAGTGACAGGGCAACGTCTTCCGATTCGAATGTGTTCTGCATGGGGCATGCGTTCAGCAAGGGATGAACCAGATGCTGCTCTAGAATATCCGTGTAGTAGCGCGGGTTTTTCGTGAGCCCGTACTCGCCTGCGAGGGCGGACTGTTGCGCGCGCGCTACACGCGCGACTCAGAACTCGAACGACTCGGTATCGCCACCCTCGCCCGCCGCCTGGACCGCGAGACCGTCCAGGCTCACCAAGAGCGTGAGGTGCTCGCTGATCTCGGCCGGTGTCGCACTCGTGAGCAGCTGGCCGACCGGGATGACGACGCCGAGGTCCGATTCGATCCGGTTGCGCAGCTCCATGGCCATGAGGGAATCGAACCCGAGCGTGCCGACCGCTGTGCTCGCGGCGAGCTGATCGCGTCGGAGGCCGAGCACGGCACCCAGGGTCGCGAGGATGTAGCTGGTGATGCGCGGACCGAATTGATCCGCCGGCAGTGCGGCGAGCTCCTCGATCGTCAGCGACGGTGCCGCAGCGGCCTGCGGTGATCCACTTGCTGCCGGCTTCGTAGCACTCAGGATCCTGCGAACCAGGGGCAGGGGTCTCGCTTCCGTGGCATTGCGCAGTCGATCCCAACGGATATCAGCGACGACTGCGCGCCGTACTCCGCTCGCCATCAGGCGGCCGAGCGTAGCGAGTGCGACGTCGGGCTGCAGGAATCCGAGGCCGTTCTGCTCGAGCATGCGGAGCTCGCGCGAGGAGAGCCGTGCGGCCATCCCGTCTCCGGCCCAGGCACCCCAGTCGATGCAGAGCGCTGCGTGGCCGGCGCTACGGCGGTGCTCGGCGAAGGCGCCGAGGAATGCGTTCGCTGCGCCATAGGCGGCCTGGCCGGGCCCGGCCAGGATCGACGCGGCTGAGGAAAAGAGGACGAACTGTTCCAGGTCGAGGGTCGCGGTCGCCTCATGGAGATGGAGGGCGCCGCGCACCTTCGGCGCGAGTACGCGGTCCATCCGACTGGCGTCGTACGTGCGCAGCAGCCCGTCGTCGAGCACGCCGGCGGCGTGGAAGACACCACCCAGTGGGAGGCCTGCTTCGTCCGCGGCGGCGATCATGGCATCGACGTCGGGTCGGTGTGCGACATCACCGGCGATCCACTTGATCCGTGTGCCGGTCGACCGCAGCGCCTCCATCCATGCGTTTGCATCGGCATCGGGCGCAGACCGCGCGTTCAGGACGATTCCACCCGCGCCCTGCTCACTGAGCCAGCGGACGAGAGCTCGCCCGATGCCTCCGCTCGCGCCGGTCACCAGGTAAGCCCGGTCGTTCCGAATCGGTTCGTGGGCGACCTGTGCGGATGCGATGACGACCTTGCCGATATGACGTGCCTGGGCCATGAAGCGGAAGGCGTCGACGATCCCGTCTGCAGGGAAGCGCCGCGTCCTGAGCGGACGGAGGTCACCGGCTTCGAATCGCTGTACAACGCCCTGGAAGAAGGCCAGGAACGCGTCCGCTGAAAGCGGCAGGCTTCCCAGTTGGAACGCATCGTAGTGGACGCCGGGGTGCGTCTGCGCGAGCACGTCCGGGTCGAGCAGCTCGGCGAGACCGAGCTCGATGAAGCGGCCGCCCGTTCCGAGCAGGTCCAGGCTGCGGCGAAGCAGCTCACCGGTCAACGAGTTCAGGACGACATCGACGCCGGCTCCGCCGGTGGCGGCGAGGATCTCATCGGCGAACGATGCACTGCGGGAGTCGAAGACATGCGCGATGCCCTGCTGGCGCAGAAACTCGCGCTTGGCCTCACTGCCCGCCGTGGCGTAGATCTCGGCGCCGATCGCCTGTGCGATCTGAACGGCGGCCTGGCCGACGCCACCGGCAGCAGCATGAATGAGCACGCGTTCGCCCGCGCGGAGCGAGCCGGCATGGACGAGACCCCATTCC
>CAYSGF010000148.1:0-2162 GCA_964430275.1 uncultured Gemmatimonadaceae bacterium | reverse complement strand
GATTCCGTGACGACCGTCACCAGCGTACGGCGCGAGCTCGGTGCGACCACCCTCGCCGTGCGCAGCTTAGGCGGCCGGTGGGCGGCTGGCCTGCTCGGATCCGTGCGGTCGAACTCCTTCGAGAACCTCGATCTCAGCTTCGGGGCAGCGCCCGCCCTCGAGTACAACGTGTATCCATACGAGGAGTACACCACGCGCTACCTCACCGTCCTGTATACGATCGGCGTGAACGCGGTGAACTACCAGGAGGTCACGATCTACGAGAAGTTGGAGGAGACGCTGCTGCGTCACACGCTGACCGCTGCAGTCGGCTTCACGCAGCCGTGGGGCGACGTGCGGCTGAGCGCCGAAGGGCTTCAGTACCTGCACGACCTCTCGCATCGCCGCGTCGTGATCTCCGGCGGTACGGAAGTCAATCTGTTTCGGGGGTTGTCGCTCGATGTGGGTGGGGACTTCAGCTGGATCGCCGATCAGCTCTCACTGCGGCAGCGCGACCTGAGCGACGAAGAGATCCTGCTGCAGGGTGGACAGCTCGCCACCGATTTCTCCTACGACCTGCGCGTCGGGCTGAGCTACTCGTTCGGCAGCCGCAGCAACCGCAGCGTCAACCCGCGCTTCGACCGGACGCCCGGTGACGGCGGCTACGTCTTCTGACCGTCACGAAGGTACGCACGCCGATGGCCGGGACAGCGGGCGACGCGGCTCACGCCGCCTCGCGTCCCTCCTGCTGCTCGTCGCGGCTCAGGTCCAGCGCGGCCGCGCGGCCGCAGCCATGACAGTACAGCACCACCGTGTAGTCCTCGTCCGGCGACGTCGGCACCACCGATCCTTCTTCCATGCTGAGCGCATCCAGGTAGCACACGACTTCGATCGTACCGTTCCCGCAGCGCGGGCAGGGCACGTCCGACGGATCCTCGAGATAGGACAGCGCGAGCGAGAGCCCCTCCTCCATATCGAACTCGGGTGCACTGCTCGGACGATATTCCTTCATCACTACCTCCGCGTGGAGGGGTTGCGTGCGGTCAGAAGAGCAAGGACCATTCCGTTCCGGTCTCCTTCCTGAAACGACTGGCCCCACCTACTCTCCAACAACCATGGCCCCTCGCGCCGACAGCGCTCCGTCCCCGATGCAGGACACCGGCTCACGCCGCTGGCGTATCCTCGCGCTGCTCGCCACCGCCGAGCTGCTCGGCATGTCCCTCTGGTTCACGGCCGGCGCGACGGCGCCGCAGCTGCGAGAGCTGTGGGATCTCGATGCGTCCGCCGCGGCGATGCTCACCACCGTCGTGCAGCTCGGCTTCGTCACCGGAACGGCGGTCGCTGCACTGTTGAACCTGGCGGATCTCGTCCCTGCCCGACGCTACATGGCGCTGTCCGCCGTGCTCGCGGCGCTCGCGAATGCCGCGCTGGTGATCGCGCCCGGGTACGCCAGCGCACTCGTCGCACGCACGCTGACGGGCTTCTTTCTGGCCGGTGTCTATCCGCCTGCGATGAAGATGGCGGCGACCTGGTTCCGCTCGGGTCGGGGCCTCGCGATCGGCACGATCGTCGGCGCGC
Source organism: uncultured Gemmatimonadaceae bacterium (assembly GCA_964430275.1). Classification (GTDB taxonomy): domain Bacteria; phylum Gemmatimonadota; class Gemmatimonadetes; order Longimicrobiales; family RSA9; genus DASTYK01. The sequence goes on along the minus strand of CAYSGF010000148.1, from coordinate 605 downwards.
TCACGGTCGGGAAGGCACTGCCGTACCTGGGCGGCGCACTGCCCGGCATCCCGTGGCAGTCGGTGATCGCGACGTCGTCGCTCGGCGCGCTCGTCGCCGCTGCGCTCATTGCGATCGGCTACCGCGACGGTCCGTTCGCGTTTCCGCAGCGACGCTTCTCGTTGCGCCTGGTCGGTACCGTGCTGCGCCACCAGCCGACGCGGCTGGCGATCGGCGGCTACCTCGGACACATGTGGGAGCTGTACGCGATGTGGACGCTCGTCGCGGTCTTCTTCTTCGACGTCCTGCGCGATCATGGCGCGTCCGCGCTCGCCGCGGGCGCGACGGCGGGCGTAGTCGCATTCGGTGCGATCGCGAGCGGCGGCGCCGGCTCCGTGCTCGCAGGCATGTGGGCGGACCGGCTCGGCCGCGAGCGCGTGGCTATCTGGTCGATGGCGGTGAGCGGTGCATGCTCTCTCGTCATTGGCTGGCTGACGTTCCTGCCGGCGTCTCTCCTCGTGCTGCTCGCGCTCCTCTGGGGGTTCGCGATCGTGGCGGACTCCGCACAGTTCTCGGCACTCGTGACGGAAGTCGCGCCGCCGCACGCGGTGGGGACGGCGCTGACG
>CAYSGF010000147.1:0-3702 GCA_964430275.1 uncultured Gemmatimonadaceae bacterium | reverse complement strand
ACGGCATGAACAGCGGGTGGGGGTGAGAACGGCATGAACAGCGGGTGGGGGTGGGCGTGAGCGTGGGGGTGGGGGAACTGCGGGTGTCGCTGCGGGTGGGGGAACTGCTGCGGGTCGGGGGTGCCCGCGCCTCGGGTCGCTGTACCCGGAAGGGGTGGGTCAGGATGTAGCCGGGCTTGCCGTTCCCGGGTGCGTGTCCACTTGACCCCCTCGCGTGGTGCCCTTACCTTTCCAAGTCTGTCGGCCAAATGGAATGTTCGACTCACTGCTGCGCATGAAGTCGCAGTGGCAAGAGCCAACCTCTTCCGGCCGCGCGGGGACCCCGAAAGGGCGTGTCCCCGCGTTTTTTCGCCAGTAGGGTTCGTCGGATTCGAGGCGGTGCGCCGCCGGTCACCAAGAGCAGAAGCGCGAGAGAACGATGCCCACGATCAACCAGCTGGTCCGGAAGGGCCGGCGACCGGTTGAAAAGAGCGACAAGGCGCCGGCGCTGCAGGGCAACCCGCAGAAGCGGGGTGTGTGCACGCGGGTGTACACGACGACGCCGAAGAAGCCGAACTCTGCGCTGCGCAAGGTGGCGCGTGTGCGGCTGACGAATCAGCAGGAAGTCACGGCGTACATTCCGGGCGAAGGTCACAACCTGCAGGAGCACTCGATCGTGCTGATCCGGGGTGGCCGGGTGAAGGACCTGCCGGGAGTGCGCTACCACATCATCCGAGGCACCCTGGACGCGAGCGGCGTATCCGACCGCAACCAGGGACGTTCCAAGTACGGCACCAAGAAGCCGAAGAAGTAAGGTCCTATGAGCCGACGCCAACGCGCAGTCAAGCGGGACACCCCGCCGGATCCGCAGTACGGATCGACGACCGTCACGAAGTTCATCAACAGCCTGATGTACGACGGCAAGAAGTCGACGGCGGAGCGGATCTTCTATGATGCCATGCGCATCGTGGAGGAGAAGAGCGGTCAGCCGGCGATCAACGTGTTTCGCACGGCGCTGAACAACGCGAAGCCGGTGGTGGAGGTAAAGAGTCGACGCGTGGGCGGCGCGACGTACCAGGTGCCGGTGGAAGTCCGCCCGGAGCGTCGCAATGCACTGGCAATGAAGTGGCTGGTCAGCTACTCGCGGGCGCGCGGCGACAAGTCGATGTCGGAGCGGCTGGCGGCCGAGGTGCTCGCAGCGAGCCGCAACGAGGGCAACACGATCAAGAAGAAGGACGACACGCACCGGATGGCGGACGCGAACAAGGCATTCGCTCACTACCGGTGGTAGCAGGAATCGCAGCGGGGCTCCGGCTCCGTCGCGAACCTGAAGACACCATGCAGGACGAGCGCTAGCGCGAGCGCTAGGGCGACGAACACCGAATCAGAGGAGTCAGGCGGGAACGAAGACCGGCGCGAAGAGGAAAGAGGGACCCCTCACCGCTAGCGCTCGCGCTCGTCCCAGCCCTGATCTGTTATAGAGATGGCACGGCAAACGCCCCTACAGAAGCTCCGCAACATCGGCATCATGGCGCACATCGATGCCGGCAAGACCACGACCACGGAGCGCATCCTCTTCTATACCGGCCGGATCCACAAGGTCGGCGAAGTGCACGAGGGTGCGGCGACGATGGACTGGATGGAGCAGGAGCAGGAGCGCGGGATCACGATCACGTCGGCAACGACGACCGCGTTCTGGAAGCGGTTCGACGATACGTTCCGCATCAACATCATCGATACGCCTGGACACGTCGACTTCACGGTCGAGGTGGAGCGCTCGCTGCGCGTGCTGGACGGCGCGGTCGCGGTGTTCTGCGCCGTTGGCGGTGTGGAGCCGCAGTCGGAGACGGTGTGGCGCCAGGCGGACCGTTACGGCGTGCCGCGCATCGCGTTCGTGAACAAGATGGATCGTGTCGGTGCGGACTTCATCCACGTCGTCGACATGATCAAGGACCGGCTGGGCGCGAAGGCGTACCCGATCCACCTGCCGCTGGGCGAGGGTGAGCTGTTCACGGGGATGGTGGACATCATCCGCCGCGTGGAGCTGGTCTATGACGAGTCGACGGGCGTGAACTGGACGGAGGGCCCGGTTCCGGACGCACTCAAGGAGCGCGTCGAGGAGCTGCGCCACGAGCTGATCGAGGCGTCCGTCGAGCACGACGAGGAGCTGCTCGAGAAGTATCTCGAGGGGCATGACCCGACGGAGGACGAGCTGCGCGGCGCGATCCGCAAGGCGACGATCGCGAACGCGATCGTGCCGGTGCTGTGCGGCACGGCGTTCAAGAACAAGGGCGTGCAGCAGCTGCTGAACGCGGTGATCGACTACCTGCCCTCGCCGATGGACGTGCCGGCGATCACGGGGCACCTGCCGCACCACGATGACAGCATCGTGGAGCGGCCGTCCGACGACGCGGCGCCGTTCGCGGCGCTGGCATTCAAGATCATGACGGACCCGTACGTCGGTAAGCTCACGTACTTCCGGGTGTACTCGGGCTCACTGCCCGCAGGCAGCTACGTGTACAACTCGACGAAGGACAAGCGCGAGCGGGTGGGTCGTCTGCTGCAGATGCACGCGAACCGTCGTGAAGAGATCGACGAGGTATACGCGGGCGACATTGCAGCGGCGATCGGCCTGAAGGACACGCGCACGGGCGACACACTGTGCGACGAGAAGCACGAGGTCATCCTGGAAGCCATGAAGTTCCCGGAGCCCGTGATCAACGTCGCGATCGAGCCGAAGACGAAGGCGGACCAGGACAAGCTGGCGACGGCGCTGCAGAAGCTCTCGGAGGAGGATCCGACGTTCCGCGTCCACACGGACGAGGAGACGGCGCAGACGATCATTGCGGGCATGGGCGAGCTCCACCTGGAGATCATCGTCGACCGGATGATGCGCGAGTTCAAGGTGGACGCGAACATCGGCCGGCCGCAGGTCGCGTATCGCGAGACCGTGCGCAAGGAAGCGCTCAAGGTCGAGGGCAAGTTCGTGCGCCAGACGGGCGGTCGCGGGCAGTACGGCCACGTCGTGATCAACATGTATCCGGGCGAGCCGGGCGCGGGCTTCGTGTTCGAGGACAAGATCGTCGGCGGCGTCGTCCCGCGCGAGTACATCGGGCCGACGGAGCAGGGCATCAAGGAAGCCATGGAGAACGGCGTCCTCGCCGGCTACCCGATGGTCGACATCCGCGTCGAGCTGATCGACGGCAGCTATCACGACGTCGACTCGAACGAGATGGCGTTCAAGATTGCCGGCTCGATGGCCTTCAAGGAGGCTGCGCGGCGCGCGAGTCCGGTGCTGCTGGAGCCGGTCATGGACGTGGAAGTCGTGACGCCGTCGGACTACATGGGCGACGTGATCGGCGACCTGTCGAGCCGGCGCGGCAAGATCGGCGGCATGACACAGCGTGGTGATGCGCAGGTGATCGCGGCGAGCGTGCCGCTCTCGGAGATGTTCGGCTACTCGACGCAGCTGCGCTCTCTCACCCAGGGTCGCGCCGTGTATTCGATGCAGTTCTCGCGCTATGAGGAAATGCCTAAGTCGAAGGCGGAAGAAATCATCGCCAAGGTGAAGGGTTAAGCGAAATGGGCAAGGCAAAGTTCGAGCGGACGAAGCCACACGTGAACGTGGGCACGATCGGGCACGTGGACCACGGGAAGACGACGCTGACGGCAGCGATCACGCGCATTCAGGCGGCGCAGGGGCTGGCGGACTTCGTGGCGTTC
>CAYSGF010000146.1:0-15133 GCA_964430275.1 uncultured Gemmatimonadaceae bacterium | reverse complement strand
ACGCTGAGATCGAGGTTCTCGAAGGAGTTCGACCGTACGGAGCCGAGCAGGCCCGCCGCCCACCGGCCGCCAATGCTGCGCACGACGAGGGTCGTCGCACCGAGCTCGCGCCGTATACTGGTGACGGTCGTCACGGAATCGACGTCGAAGCGCTCCTCCTCGTACGTATTGTTGACCGCGAGCGACAGCTTCCAGTCGTCCGTTATCCGCTGGGCCGACACGCCCGAATAGACTTCTCCGCCGAAGAACGATGACTCCCCCTCCGCCTCCACCTCGCCGTTCACGTGGAACACCCACGCGTTCCACGGATCATCCAGCGGCGGCGCGGCGTCCTGGTCCGGCGCGTCGATCGTAACACGCACCCGGCTCGCCAGTGCCGTGTCGAGCAGGTATGGCACGAGGCCGAGCTCGATACGCTGCACGAGGCTGCGACGGACGTCGTCAGAGGTCGCGGTGCGCTCCGCGTAGTAGGTCAGCGTGTCCGTCACTCCGGCGAAGCGGCCGAGGCCCAGGAATCGCAGCTCGTACTGCTCGCCGCCACCACCCGTGTCGATGTCGCCGATCAGGATGTGCACGTCCGCGTCTGCGCGGTCGCGCATCCACTCCAGGTAGGACAGCTCAGTGCGGAAGTAGTCATGGTCGCACTGCGCGTTGCAGCCGACGAACACGCGGAGCGCCGTTTCCTGGGCGGCACCGCGGGGCGGTGAGAGCATCGTGGTGCAGCCGAGAAGTGCGATGGTCGCAAGAATTCGACGCATGTGGCCAGTACCCGGAGTCACGTGTGCCGACCGCATCGGCAGGGGCCGGGCAGTGTATACATGGCAGACGCACCGCGCGAGCCGCGCGTTGCCGAACACCGGCTCCGTGCGTATCCATAGCCGTGCATAACAGCGTCCGGAGGAGCGAGGGTGAGCAAGTTCGCGAAGGGGAAGAGCTGGATCGAGCACCGGCTGGCCGACGATCTCGAGCTGGAGGGCCGCCACTACGCGGCAAACCTGTTGGCGCGCAAGGGCACCGGGGTCCAAGGGTTCCGCGTCACCGTTGTGTTCATCGATCACGAAGGCGCGGCGGACATCGAGGCCGTACTGCCGAACGCCGCCTCCACCGCAGAGGTCCACGGCGTGACCCGCGACCTGCAGGCGGATCCGGAGCGGCTGAGCGGGCTGTTCCACGAGGCGCGCAGGGCGGCGGCGGGATGAGCACGGCGCCAGCGCCCAGCGCGCGATCCCGCTTCGCCGGTGTCGTCGCACAGCAGGAGGGCGACGTCGATCTCGCGCTCGCCGCGCTGCTCATCGCCGCGGAGGAGTACCCGCAGCTGTTGCCGGACCCCTACCTGCGGCGGCTCGACATCCTGGCCGAGCGCGTCCGGGACCGGCTCGACGTCGAGACCGCACCACTCGTCGTGCTCCAGGAGCTCAGCCGCGTGCTGTTCCAGGAGGAGGGGTTCCGCGGCAACGCGGAGGCGTACTACGACCCGCGCAACTCGTTCCTGAACGACGTGCTCGACCGGCGGCTCGGCGTGCCGCTCACGCTCAGCCTGCTGTACCTCGAGGTCGGCTGGCGCCTGGAGCTGCCGCTGCACGGCGTGAACTTCCCGGGTCATTTCCTCGTGCGCTACGACGGCGAGGCGGTAAAGCTGCTGATCGATCCGTTCCAGAACGGCGAGATCCGCTTCGAGGACCAGGCGCAGGAGCTGCTCGACCGCGTATACGGCGGGACCGTCAGTCTACAGCCGAGCTACCTCCGGCCCGCCGGCAGAAAGGACATCCTCGTGCGCCTGCTGTCGAACCTGAAGGGGATCTACCTGAACACGCGCGACGACCGGCGCGCACTCGCCGCGACCGAGCGCATCCTGCTCGTTCGCCCCGACGCCGCCGAGGAGGTTCGCGACCGCGGGATGCTGCTCGCCCGGCTGGGGTTCGCCGACGAAGCCGTCGAGGAGCTGCGCGAGTACCTTACGCGCGCACCGACGGCCGAGGACGCCGAGCGGGTGCGACTGCTGATTGTAGAGCTGGGCGGAGTCGAGAATGAATGAATTGGTGAATTGGTGAATTCGGGTAGGGGCACGGGCACGGATATGGGCACGGGCACGACGGGCGCGGGCACGGGGACAGGCGGCGCGCGGCGCGGGGAGCTGTATGGCACCGACGTCGTGCGCAGCTACGGTGATGCGGGCGCGGAGTACGCGGCGCTGCGCGACGGTGCGGGCGTGGTGTGGCGTGAGGATCGTCGCGTCATACGCGTGCACGGGCGCGACCCGGTGAAAATGGTGAACGGGCTCGTCACGAACGACGTGCTGAACCTGGCGGAAGGGCAGGCGGTGTATGCGGCGCTGCTCACGCCGAAGGGACGCATGATCGGCGAGCTGCGCGTGCTGCGTCGTTCGGACGACCTGTTGCTGGATGTGGATGCTGCTGCGGTCGATGGTGTGATCGCACACCTGAAGAAGTTCGTGCCGCCTCTCTTCGCGCGCTTCGAGGACGCTTCGGCGCAGCTCGTGGTTACCGGTGTCTACGGCCCGCATGCCCGCGCGGCGGTCGCGGCGGTGTGCGGCGCGCCTGATCGTGAGCTCGCCGAAGACGAGGGAGCGACGGGTGCGTTCGCCGGCGCGTCGATCCACGTGCTCGGCACGCGCTACACCGGAGCACCGGGATACGACGTCATCGTTCCAGTTGAGCATGCGACAGCACTGCTGCAGGCGCTGGACGCGCATGGCGTGCGCCCGTGCGGGCACGCAGCACTCGACGTGCTGCGCATCGAAGCGGGGCAGCCACGCTGGGGTGCGGAGCTGCAGGACACCACGATTCCTCTCGAGGCGGGCCTGAAGCAGCGTGCGATCAGCACGACGAAAGGCTGCTATACCGGCCAGGAAGTGATCATCCGCATCCTTCACCGCGGCCACGTGAACTGGAACCTGCGCGGTCTGCTTCTGGGCGATGGTGCAGTACCGCCGCGCGGTGCGACCCTGACGCAGCCGGACGCGGACAAGGCGGTCGCACGGGTCACGAGCGCGTGCGTATCGCCGCGTCTGGACCAGGCGATCGCGCTCGCGTACGTACGGCGCGAGATCGAGTCCGGCACCGAACTGCGGCTCGGCGACGCTGTGCCGTCGCACGTGGTCGCCCTTCCATTCCCCGCCTGATTCCGTGCCGCGCGGCGAGGGCGGTGTCACGACGCAGGGCCCACCGTCAGCGCCTAGTCGTGCGCTGAAGCTGCGCGGCATCGGCCCCGGCGCGATCGTCGCGGCCGCCTTCATCGGCCCCGGTACCGTCACCACAGCGACGCTCGCCGGCGCGCGCTACGGCTACGCGCTGCTCTGGGCGCTCGCCTTCTCCATCATCGCGACGGTGATTCTTCAGGAGATGGCGGCGCGTCTCGGCCTCGTCACCGGTGGCGGTCTCGGTGAGGCCCTGCGCGCGCGCTTCACCGGCGCGACGCGGGTGCTCGCCGTAGCGCTCGTGATCGGCGCGATCGTGATCGGCAATGCGGCCTACGAAACCGGCAACCTGCTGGGTGCCGGACTCGGGATGGGCGGCGTCGCCGGCGGCGCGACCCGGCTGTGGGCGCTCCTGTTCGCCGCCATCGCTGCACTGCTGCTCTGGACCGGTCGCTACCGCACGATCGAACGGCTCATGATTGCGATGGTCGTGCTCATGTCCGTCGTGTTCCTCGTCACGGCGTTCGTCCTGGCGCCGTCGCTCGGCGGGATCCTGCGCGGCCTCTTCGTGCCGTCGCTGCCGGACGGGTCGGCGTCCCTCCTGATCGCCGTGGCACTGATCGGCACGACCGTCGTGCCGTACAACCTGTTCCTGCACGCCGTCGCCGTGCGCGAACGGTGGAGCAGCGCCGACGATCTGCCGGCAGCCCGGGCGGACTCCGCTGTCGCGATCGTGCTGGGCGGCGTCGTGAGCGCCGCGATCGTGGTGACCTCCGCCGCGGCACTGCGGCAGGGTGCCGGCACGGTCAGCAGCGCAGCGGACATGGCGATCCAGCTCGAGCCGCTGCTCGGCGGCTGGGCACGCGCATTCTTCGCGACCGGCCTGCTCGCGGCCGGCCTGACGTCCGCGATCACCGCTCCGCTGGCCGCCAGCTACGCCGCCGCAGGCGCCCTCGGCTGGACGCGCGACCTGCGCAGCACACGCATGCGCCTCGTCTGGGGAATCGTCATCCTCACCGGCGCCACGTTCGCTGCTGCGGGAGTGAGGCCGGTTCCTGCAATCCTGTTCGCACAGGTCGCGAACGGACTGCTGCTGCCCGCAGTCGCGGTGTTCCTGCTGATTGCCGCGAACGATGCCCGCATGGGTCGGTGGCGCAATGGCATGTTCGCGAACGTCGTGGGCGGGCTGATCGTGCTCGTCACCCTCGCCCTCGGCGGCTGGGCAGTGTGGCGGGCAGTCGCCGGTATCTGACGGCGGACTCGCACCGCTGGCTTGGGTGCACGCCTTTCCCGCACGCCGGCGAAACGACGTCGCGCCTGGCGCATCCGCGCATTGCCGCGCCCCGTTCCGAGCCGCATGTTTGCGCGTCAGGAAGGAGGCAGCATGAGCGATCCGGTCAGTCGTGAGGCGCGGCGCGCGCTCCATCGCCTGCGTCGTGCGGTCGAGAAGACGGAGGCCGAGTTGGCCGCCGTGCGCGGTGCCTTGCGCCATGCCGAGGGCGACGACTTCCCACACGCCGAGTTCGCCGCGGCAGCGGACCACGCCAGCGCGCTCGCCACGTTCTGCGACGAGCAGGCCGAACGGCTCGAGGACAAGATCCTCCACGCCGGCGGGCTCGAGCCCGGACGGGTCCGACGAGGCGCCGGATGAGCGCACCGGTGCGCAACCGCGGCTTCCACCTCTTCGTCTATGGCACGCTCCGCTCCGAGGCGGAGGCAGCGTCGGCGCTGCTCGGCGGGAGCCGGCGGGTCGCGACGGCAACTGTGAATGGAACGCTGTACGACATCGACGGCGAGTACCCGGCGCTCATACTGTACGGCGCCACACCGGTCGCCGGCGAGATCATTCACATCCCCGATTCGTCCCGGCTCCATCGAATCGACGAGTACGAGGGCGTCGACAGCGGCCTGTTCCGTCGCGTCGCTGTGGAGGTCGCAGGCGTGCCATGCTGGGCGTACGTCGCGGGCCCTGCGCTGGCCCACCGTCTAACCCCCGAGCGGCGCCTGGACGGGGGTGTCTGGGCGCGCGATCCTGCCTGAATGCGCGCCGAAACCCCCGTGCAAACGTCGAAACCCTCCGCCTCCACGTCCGTTCTGCCTATATTCGGTGCATCGCCAGTACGTCTCTAAGTCCACTGGAGTCTTCAATGGCATCGTCGCCACCCGATCCCGCGCTCGAACTGCGCGGGGTCAGCAAGAACTACGGCCGTTTTCAGGCCGTACGGGACTTCGACCTGTCGGTCCCGCGCGGATCGACGTTCGGCGTCCTGGGCCCGAACGGGGCCGGCAAGACGACCGCGATCCGCATGGCCCTGCGCATCATCGAGCCCGACGGCGGCGATGTCCGCATCCTGGGCGCGCCGCTGTCGCAAAAGGGCCTCGACCGGGTCGGCTATCTGCCGGAGGAGCGCGGCGTCTACAAACGCATGAAGGTGCGCGACCTGCTCTTCTTCATGGCCGAGCTGAAAGGCATGAACCGCAGGACATCGCGCCCGGAGATCGACCGGTGGCTCGAGCGGCTCGAGATGCAGGACTGGGCCGACAAGAAGGTGCAGGAGCTGTCGAAGGGCATGCAGCAGAAGATCCAGTTCATCGGTGCCGTCCTGCACGACCCCGAGCTCGTGATCCTCGACGAGCCGTTCAGCGGTCTCGATCCGATCAACCAGCAGGTACTACGCGAGATCATCGTGGAGCTGAAGCGCGCTCACAAGACGATCATCTTCAGCACGCACGTGATCGAGCACGCGGAGCGCATCTGTGATCACGTGTGCATCATTGCGCACGGTCGCAAGGTGGCGGATGGCTCCGTCCCGCGTGTGAAGCAGGAGCACGGCGGCGATTATGTCGCGATCGGCTTCGAGCGGCCCGACGCCGACGGTGAGCGGCTGCTGCGCGCACTGCCGACCGTCGCGCGCGTCCGGCAGCACGGCACGGTCGCAGAAGTCGCGCTGCGGGAGGGCGCCGATCCGCAGGCGCTGCTCGTCCACCTCGTCAACCAGGGCGTGCGACTGCGCCGGTTCGAATGCACCGAACCGTCACTCGAGGAGATCTTCCTGGCGCGCGTAGCTGCCGCCGAACCGCGACCAGCAGTGGATGAGCAGGAGATGGCCCATGTCTAGAGCACACGTCGTGATGAAGCGCGAGTTCACCGAGATGGTGCGCACGCGCTCGTTCCTGATCGCCACGGTGCTCGGCCCCGTGCTGATCGTCGGCTTCTTCGCATTGCAGTTCTTCATCATGTCGCAGGGCGGCGGTGGCGCGCACACGATCACACTGCTCGATGGCACAGACGCGCAGCTCGGCCAGCGCATCGAGGCCATGCTCGAGGCCGCACCCGGCGAAGGCGGCGTGCGGCGCGATCCGCGCACGTCCTACACCGTCGAGGTCGAGGTCATCGACCCCGCAACCTGGGCCGACCAACAGCAGACCTTGCGCAACCGCGTCGCTGCGGAAGAGCTCGACGGCTTCCTCTACGTCTCGCCCGAAGTCGTGGCCGCCGATGCGCCCGCCGTCTACCAGGGCGAGAATGCCACGAACAACAGCGTGCTCTCCGACCTGCGCGCGAGCCTCCAGGCATCCGTCCAGACCGCCCGCCTCGCCGAGGCCGGCATCGACCCCGCCGCCGTCGGCTCCGCACTCCGTCCGGTTCGCATGGAGTCCTCCAAGGTGAGTGCAGCCGGCGAAAGCGGCTCCGTCGAGGCTGCGCTGTTCCTCGGCATCGCCATGGCGTTCGCCATCTACATGGCCGTGCTGCTCTACGGTGCGTCCGTCATGAACGGCGTGCTCGAGGAGAAGCGCGACAAGATCGTCGAGCTGATCCTCAGCTCCGTGCGCGCCCAGGACCTGCTCATCGGCAAGGTCATCGGCATCGGCGGCGCCGGCATGCTGCAGATGGCCGTATGGGTCGGCGTGGCCGCACTCATGCTCGGCTACGGCTCAGCACTCGCCGGAATCTTCGGTGCGGATACCGCAACGATCGCGCGGCTCCAGAACATGCCGCTCCTCGACATGGTGCCCGCATCGGCAGCACCGATCTTCCTGTCCTTCTTCGCGGCCGGGTTCCTGATGTACTCGACGCTGTACGCCGCGCTCGGCGCGATCACGAACACGGCCCAGGAGGCGCAGCAGTTCATCTTCCCGGTCATCATGCCGCTCATCCTCGGCCTGCTGGTCGCCATGAACGCCGTCCAGAACCCCGACGGCACACTCGTCGTTGCGGCGTCGCTGTTCCCGCTGACGTCGCCGCTCGTCATGCCCGTCCGCGCCACGATCGGTGGCGTACCGCCCCTCGAGCTCGCGCTCTCGCTCGTGCTCGCGTTCGTAACCGTCTTCGCCGTCATCTGGATGGCCGCCAAGATCTACCGCATCGGCATCCTGTCCAGCGGCAAGCGCCCGACGTTCCGCCAGCTGGGACGGTGGCTGCGGACGTCTTAGGAATTGGTGAAGTGGTGAATTGGTGAATGGAGCGCGTCCGCCGGCGCGGGGGGGCGCGGCGCTGACAACTTCTTTACCACAGACCCGCGGAGCCCACGGAGAGGGTGGGATGCCGCGGGCTCGTGCGTCCTTCACGTTCCGTTTTTTGGCGGGATCCGGCGTAGTCACGATGGCGGCGGGTATTCCGTGATCCGAACCCGCCATACCAAAAAAAGAGCGCCCGGACACCATCCGCGTCCGGGCGCGCTCTCGACTCGAGGCTCTGTGCCCTCCGTGGGCTCTGTGGTAAAGATGTTGTTCCGGCACGTGAAGCGCCGCGAACGAGAGCGCTCATAACGCCGGAAGCATCGCTCGCCACGCGCACCTTCCTCACCGCTCCGCGAGTTCCTCCGCCAGTGCGAAGCCGATGCGCGTGGGTCCACGCGGCGACTCGCTCTTCAGCGTCTTGAGCAGCTCCTCGTACTCCTTCTCCATCTCCTTCGTCACGGACGCGCGCGTCTCCTTGAGCGCTGCCTCGAAGTGCCGCGCCTCGACGATGTCACTGCTGATCTCCTCACGGAGTGCCTCCAGGCCGGCGCGCCGCACGAGGTCCTCGAGGTCTGCGCCCGTGTAACCCTGCGTTCGCTCGGCGAACTGTTCGAGGTCCACGCCGTCATGGAGCGGCATTGAGGACGTGTGGATGCGCAGGATGTGGAGTCGGCCTTCGCGCCCGGGTACCGGCACGTACACGAGGTCGTCGAAGCGGCCGGGACGGAGCAGCGCCGGGTCGAGCAGGGCCGGCCGGTTCGATGCCGCGATCACGATCACGCCGCGCAGCTCCTCGAGGCCGTCCATCTCCGCGAGCAGTGTGTTCACGACCCGCTCCGTTACGGCGGGCTCGCCCAGTCCGCCGCCGCGGGTCGGCGCGAGTGAGTCGATCTCGTCGATGAAGATGACCGTCGGCGCGACCTGGCGTGCGCGCTGGAACAGCCGCGCGATCTGCTGCTCCGATTCGCCGTACCACTTCGACAGCAGGTCGGACGACTTCGTCGCGATGAAGTTCGCTTCCGCCTCGCGCGCGACGGCCTTCGCGAGCATCGTCTTGCCGGTGCCCGGCGGACCGAACAGGAGGAACCCCTTGGCCGCTCGGATGCCGAGCCGCCGAAACGCCTCCGGATGCTTGAGCGGCAGCTCGATGCCCTCGCGCAACTCGCGCTTCGGCTGGTCGAGCCCGCCGATATCGTCCCAGCCGACGGTCGGTGCCTCGATCATGATCTCGCGCAGTGCGCTCGGCTGGATGCGCCGGATCGCGTTCATGAAGTCATCGCTCGTGACGCGCAGCTTCGCGAGCAGGGACTCCTCGATCTGGCCGGAGTCGAGATCCATCTCGGGGAGGTAGCGACGCAGTGTCTCCATCGCGGCCTCGCGCGCGAGGGCTGCCATGTCCGCGCCGACGTAGCCGTAGGAGATGCGCGCGAGCTCGTCGAGATCGACGTCGCGTTCCAGCGGCATGCCGCGCGTGTGGATCGCCAGGATCTCGCGCCGGCCCTTCACGTCCGGCACGCCAATGATGATCTCGCGGTCGAAACGACCCGGGCGGCGCAGCGCCTCGTCCACCGCGTCGATGCGGTTCGTCGCACCAATGACGATCACGTTCTGGCGCGGCTCGAGACCGTCGAGCAGTGTCAGCAGCTGCGCGACGACACGCCGCTCGACTTCACCGGTCACGTCCTCGCGCTTCGGCGCAATCGAGTCGATCTCATCGATGAACACGATCGACGGTGACTGCTGCTGTGCCTGCTGGAAGATCTCGCGCAGCCGCTGCTCCGACTCGCCATAGAAGCGGCCCATGATCTCCGGGCCGGCGATGTGAAAGAACTTCGCGTCGCTCTCATTCGCGACCGCTCGTGCGAGCAGCGTCTTGCCCGTACCGGGCGGACCATAGAGCAGCACGCCCTTCGGCGGGTCGATTCCGAGCCGCTGAAAGAGCTCGGGATGCTTCAACGGCAGCTCGATCATCTCGCGCACCTGCTGGAGCGAGCCGCCAATGCCACCAACATCGTCGTACGTGACATCGAGCCGCTGCTCTTCCTCCTGCTCGACGTACTCGGGAAGCAGCTCGATCTCCGTATCCTGCGCCACCTGCACAATGCCGCGCGGGGTCGTCGAGATCACACGCAGCCGGATCTCCTGCAGACCGAACGCCGGCTGATCGAAGAACATGCGGAACAGGTCCTCGGGCATGTTCTGCCCCGGCTGCCCGGCGGCGTTGCGCTGATAGATCGAGGTCGAGATGACGTCGCCGCCGATCAGTGGGCGCTGGAACAGTGTGCGCCGCAGCATGTCACCCGAGCCCACGAGCCGGAGATTCTTCTGCGCCGGGGCTAGCTGGATGCGCCGCGCCGGCTTCGGCTCCGCCTTCTTCACTTCCGTATGGTCGCCGATGCTCACGCCTGCATTGCCGCGCTGGAGCCCGTCCAGCCGCATGACCTCGAGCCCCTCGTCCTCCGGGTAGGGGCGCAGCGCGATCGCCGCGGTCGGCCGCTTCCCCGAGATCTCGATGACGTCGCCCTCCTTCGCCCCGATCGCCTGCAGTGCCTTGCGACTGATGCGCGCCGTGCCCGTGCCCACGTCCTGCGGCTTGGCACCCGCGATCTGGACCTTCACCCCGCCCTCTCGATCCTGTTCCGGCATGTGACGTCATCTCCTCGCCAGGTCGTTGAGCGGTCCGGAGGGAGCAAGTTCCGTGCGGATTGCCGATGTGCCGCACCAGCGACCCGGGACGCCGTTGCGGCGAGCGGCCGCAGCGGCCGGCCAAATGACGGACCTTCAAGCAGATGGACGTCCTCACGAGTTCCTGACATTTGCCGATCAATCTCTGACACACCTCTGACCCGCATGCCACCCGCACGACCGTGCGCGGCACTAGCTTGTCGATGCCGGGGCCACCCGGCTCGTGTCTCTTCGCACGGACGTGGAGTCTCCGGGGCTGGTATGGCAGGGCCACCCCGAGGCTTCACGTCCGTTGCATTTCGTCCCTGCCACAACCCGCCCGTCGCGGCTGACCTCTTGCATAGCGACCGCTCGATCACGCGGAGCGCACAGGAGACAGGCGGCAATGACGGTCCTTCTCGACATCGACGGCACCCTCATCGACAGCAACGACGCACACGCACACGCGTGGGTCGACGTGGGCCGCGAGACCGGTCACCCGATCGCTTACGATCAAGTCCGCTGGCTCGTCGGCATGGGCGGCGACCGGGTGCTGCCTGCGCTGACGGGTATCCATGCAGAGTCGAAGACGGGACGCGAGCTGCTCGAACGGCGCGGCGAGATCTTCCGCAGCGACTACCTGCCGGAGCTGCGTCCGTTTCCGCGGGCGCGTGAGCTCGTCGAGCGTCTCATGGAGCACGGCCACACGCTGGTGGTCGCAACCTCCGCGAGTGAGGAGGACATGACCGCGCTCCTGGAACAGGCCGGACTCGAGGATCTGCTCCGTCGCCAGACGAGCAGCGATGACGCGGAGGAGTCGAAGCCGGCGCCGGATATCGTGGAAGCCGCGCTCCAGCGCGCCGGCTCGAGCGCGCAGGGCGCCATCATGATCGGAGACACGCCGTACGACGTGTCCGCAGCTCGCAATGCCGGTGTCTCCATCATCGGCGTCCTGTGCGGCGGCTGGACGCGCGTCAGCCTCACGGGCGCACGCGAGGTCTATCAGGATCCCGCGGCGATCCTGGCCAATTTCGACAGGAGCTTTCTCAGCGATCGAAGAGGGTGAGCACGCGCATCCGGTGTCACCTACTCCTTCAGCAGCGGCTCCAGCACGTCCCACACGTTCGTCGCCAGCACCCTGTGGCCCGACTCGTTCGGATGGATGCCGTCACTCTGATTGTATGCCGGCTCGGCAGCGACACCGTCCAGCAGGAACGGAATCAGAGCCGCGTCGTGTTCGTCAGCGAGCTCGACGAACGTCTCACGGAAACGGCGGGTGTAGCGATTGCCGAGGTTGGGTGGCGCTTCCATGCCGGCGATGACGAGTCGGACGTCGGGGTAACGTTCGCGCGTGCGGCGCAGGATCGCGTCGAGGTTCTCGCGCAGCTGCTCGATGGGCAGGCCGCGCAATCCGTCGTTTGCGCCCAGCTCCAGCACGAGCACGGCGATGGAGTCCTGTAGCGACCAGTCGAGCCGCCGTAGTCCGCCGGCGCTCGTCTCGCCGCTCAGCCCGGCATTGATCACGCGATACGGCAGCCCGGCGGAATCGATGCGCGCCTGGATGAGCGCGGGGTATGCCGCGTCCGCGCCGACGCCGTAGCCGGCGGTGAGGCTGGTCCCCAGGAACAGGATGCCGGCCACGTCGGTGTCACGGGGCGTCTCCATTGTGGCGCCGCCCGCTGTGCCCGACGTCGTGTCGGCCGGCCGTGCACCAGCGTCGGCTTCCGCGGTCGCGCTCGATGCCGGCGCATCCGGCTGACAGGCGATTAGCGACGCCGCGAACAGCACGACTATCTTGCGCGTCATGATGATCATGGCAGAAGGACTCACGCAGACGTACCGCAGTGCCGGTCGTCCGCTCACGGTCCTGGAGAGTATCGACCTCGTCGTCGCCGCGCAGGAGTTCGTCGCCATCGTCGGCCCGTCGGGCAGCGGCAAGACGACGCTGCTCGGCCTGCTCGCCGGACTGGATCGTCCCGCCGCCGGTCGTGTGCTGCTCGATGGCATCGACCTGGCCACGCTCGACGAGGACGCGCGAGCGCGCCTGCGCGCGGAGCGCATCGGCTTCGTGTTCCAGAGCTTTCAGCTCGTGCCCACGCTCACTGCGCTCGAGAACGTGCTCGTGCCGCTCGAGCTGCGCGGTACTGCGCGCGGCGCGGACTCGCGTGCACGCGAGCTGCTCGGGCATGTCGGCCTCGGCGACCGGTCACACCACTACCCTGCACAGCTGTCCGGCGGTGAGCAGCAGCGCGTGGCGATCGCACGCGCGTTCGCCAATGATCCGCAGGTACTGTTCGCAGACGAACCGACCGGCAACCTTGATGCGCAGACCGGTGGCCGCATCATCGACCTGCTCTTGCAGCTCAACGAAGCGTCACGCGCAACGCTCGTCCTCGTCACGCACGATCCCGACCTCGCTGCCCGCGCGCACCGCATCATACGCATTGCGGGCGGTCGCATCGCCGGCGACGATCGCACTGCATGAGAACACCGTTCGCGCTGCGCCATGCCCTGCGCGAGAGCCGCTCCAGCACGCGACGCCTGGGACTGTACATGGGCGCGATCACGCTCGGTGTCGCCGCGCTCGTCGCGATCAATGCATACCGCGCGAACATCGTCGATACCGTACGTGCGGACGCGCAGCGGTTGCTGGGCGGCGATGTGCGACTGCAGTCGGATCAGCCACTCCCCGACAGTGTCATGCTGCTCGTCGACTCGCTCGCCACGAGTGGTGCGCGCGTCGCGCGTGTCACCTCGACGCTGTCCATGGGACTCGTGCGGCCGGTGCATGCGCCCGATTCGGGACGTGCCCGTCTCGTGCAGCTCCGCGCGGTCGAGCCCACCTATCCATTCTACGATACCTGGCAGACGGACCCGCCGGCCCTGTGGGAGACACTCACGGGTGGCCGCGACGCGCTCGTCGAGCCGATGCTGCTGCTGCAGACCGGGGCGCAGACGGGTGACACGATTCAGCTCGGCGCGTTGCGCTTCCGCATTGCCGGTACGATCGAGAATCTGCCAGCCGAGCTCGGCTTCCGGAGTGCGGCCGGCCCGCGTGTTTTCATCGCGCACCGGCACATGGAGGCAACCGGGCTGATCACGCTCGGCAGCATCTCGCAGCACCAGGTGTTCGTGCAGCTCGATGAGCCGCGGGACGCACAGCGCTTCATCGACCGTTACCACGACCGCTTGCGTCGCCAGGAGATCGCGTTCGAGACGGCGGAGGGGCAAGGGGAGGAAATCGCGGAGGCGGTGGGCGCGCTCTCGCGGTTCCTCGGGCTCGTTGGCCTCACCGCTCTGCTGCTCGGCGGACTCGGGGTCGGCAGTGCAGTGAACGTGTTCATCAGCGACAAGCGCGGGATCATTGCGACGCTGCGCTGTCTGGGCGCGACGCAGGCGCAGGCATTCGTCGCGTATCTGCTGCAGGCCGGCCTCCTCGGTCTCGCGGGCGCCGCGGCCGGTGTCGTGCTGGGACTTGCCGTACAGGCCGCACTGCCATACGTGCTGCGTGACACGCTGCCCGTGGAGGTGGCGTTCCGCGTGCGCGCGCTGCCCATCGTCTCCGGCCTCGCGATCGGCCTCGGCGTTGCCCTGCTCTTCGCGCTCCTGCCCCTGCTGCAGATCCGGGGCATAACACCGCTGCAGGCGATCCGGCAGGAGATCGAACCCGTGCAGCGCCGCTTCGACGGCGCACGGGTGCTCGCGTGGATCGCGCTCGTTGCAGGCGTAGCCGGACTCGCAGTGTGGCAGGCAGGCGCATGGGCCGCCGGCCTTGCCTACGCACTCGCCATCCTCATCACGATGCTGCTGCTGCTGCTGTGCGCGTCCCTGTTGATTCGTGCCACGCGGCGGTGGACACCCGTACGGGCGCGGTGGGTCGTCAGACAGGGAATCGCCAGCCTGTTCCGGCCGCATAACCAGACGACGGCCGTCACCGTTGCACTCGGATTCGGTGTCTTCATCATCGCGACGATGTGGCTGGTGCAGCACAACCTCGTCAACGCATTCGCGGTCCGTAATCTCGCCGCCCAGCCGAACGTGCTGGCGTTCGGGATCCAGCCCGACCAGCGCGCGGGGATTGCCGCGCTGCCATCCCTCGGGCAGACGCGTGTGCGCATGGAGCCGATCGTCACCGCACGCATTGCCGCGATCAACGGTGTGACGGCTGACAGTATTCTGGCGAGTGCACGCGCCCGGGACATCGAGCCGTGGGCGCTGCGCCGCGAGTACCGCAACACGTACCGGGACGTGCTGACGGATACGGAAACGCTCGCTGCCGGCGAGTGGTTCGACGGCACGCGGGCGGTTGGCGAGTCGTCGTCACCGATCACGCGGGAAGCGCCTTCGGGTGACGGTGTACGAGCACCGGCACGGATCTCGATCGAGGACGGCGTCGCAGCGTCGCTCAATGTCGCACTCGGCGATACCATCACGTGGGACCTGCAGGGGCGCACCCTGCAGAGCGTGATCACGAGCATCCGCGACGTCGACTGGGCACGGCTCGATACGAACTTCTTCGTCGTATTCGAGCCAGGTGTTCTGGAACAGGCGCCTCAGAGCTTCGTCCTGCTCGCACGGCTGCAGGGCGACAGCGCACGGGCGCTGCTCCAGCGCGAACTGGCGACCTCGTTTCCGAACGTCACTGCCATCGATCTCGCGCTCGTGCAGGAGACCCTCGAGCGGATCATCGGCCGCGCCACCCTGGGCATCCGCTTCATGGGTGCGTTCAGTGTGCTGAGCGGCGTGCTCGTGCTGGCCGGCGCGATTGCCGCGTCGCGCTACCAGCGTCTGCGCGAGAGCGTTCTGCGATTCGGTGAGCCGGACGTTGGCTTCGGCCCGCTCGGCCGCGGC
>CAYSGF010000145.1:0-2838 GCA_964430275.1 uncultured Gemmatimonadaceae bacterium | reverse complement strand
TCGTGGTCGCGCTCGCGCAGCTGTTGCTGGACCCTGCGCTGCCGATCGATCTGCTGTATGTCGTTCCCGTGGTCGTCGTGGCGGCGACGGGCGGGTGGCGTCTCGGCCTGCTGGCGGCGGTGCTTGCGGCGTCGCTGCGTGCGGCGGCGGAGAGTCGCATGGGCGTGCGGTACGACGAGCCGGCGTTTGCGGTGCTTGCGTTTCTTCTTGCGGTGCTCGTGTACGCGCTCGCTGCGTGGTTTGCGGCGGAGGTGACGACGGCGGCGGTGCGAGAGCGTGAGCAGGCGCTGACGGATCCGCTGACGGGCCTGGGCAATCGGAGGTTTTTCGAGGACGTCGCCGAACACGAGCTGAACCGTTCACGGCGGTATGCGCGGCCGCTGGCGCTGGTCTATGTGGACGTCGATCGCTTCAAGCAGGTGAACGACGAGCATGGGCATGCAGCCGGCGACGCACTGCTGCGCAGCATTGCTGCGGAGATTCCCTCGGGGCTGCGGCGCTCGGACATCGTGGCACGGATCGGGGGCGACGAGTTTGCGATCCTGCTGCCGGAGACGCCGGCATCGGGCGCCGAGGTCGCAATGGAGAAGCTGCGGGAGCGACTGAAGTCGATGGCGGTCGCGACGGGGTTCGACGTCGAGTTCAGCGTCGGGATCGCGACGTGCGAGGATGGCTCGACGACGCTGAAGGCGCTGCTCGGCGCGGCGGACGCGACGATGTATGCTGCGAAGCGAACGGGCAGCGGTCTCGTGTCGGGCGATGCCCGTCTGCCGGACGCTGCCGATCGGCGCCCGGGCTGATCAGTCTCCGGCGAGCGCCGCTGCGAATGCGCCGTTGCCGAGCATTTCGTGCGTCAGGATGGCGTGCTTGCGGCACGCGCCCCAGTGGTAATCGCCGATGACGCCAGAAGCGCGGATGACCCGGTGGCACGGCACCACGAACGCGATCGGGTTGCGGCCGACGGCGGCGCCGACGGCGCGATGCGCGCGTGGCTGCTCGATCGCGCTCGCGATCTCTGCATAGGTCGTCAACCGCCCGGCCGGCACGCGCAGGAGTGCACTCCACACCTTGAGCTGAAAGTTCGTGCCGCGCAGGTGCAATGGCAGCGGCGGGCGGCCGTGCTCGGTGGCGAAGACGTCGTTGGCGACCGCGCGCGTCGCGGCGACGTTCTCACGCAGTGTCGCCGCCGGCCAGCGCGCACGCAGGTCCGCGAGGGCGACGTCCCTGCTGTCGGTAACGAACGCGTGGTGGCAGAGACCGCGGTGGGTGACGCCGAAGAGGGCGTCGCCGTACGGCGTCGGGTGGATCCCCCACGTCACTTCGAGTCCGGCGCCGGCGCGCTGCACGTCACCCGGCGCGACGGCTTCCGCAGCGACGACCAGGTCGTGCAGGCGGCCGGGCCCGGACAGGCCGAGGTCGTACGCGGTCGCCAGGACCGGCCGGTCCGCGCCCAGAAGCGCAAATGCATCGCGCGCCGTCAGGAACTGGAGGAATCGCTTGGGTGACACGCCGGCCCACCGCTGGAACAGGCGCTGCGCATGAAACGGGCTCAGCCCGATGACGCGCGCGACGTCGTCCAGCGACGGCTGCTCGCGCCGGTGCTCGATCAGGTACTCGATTGCGCGCTCGATGCGCGCATAGTCACGACTGTGTTGTGTGCTCATACCCGGAAAGATCGCCGCTGCGGGGGCCGGGCTCAACCCGGATCTTGCGATGTGGCCGGCGGCGCGGTCGCGGGCGACGATGTCCCCTGCGGCGCTGACGCGGGCGACGATGTTCCAGGCGGCGCACCCGTCAGCCCCACGATCGCGAGCAGGGTCAGTGCGTTCGTGGATGTGGCGAGCCCGGGCCGCAGGCGGTAGTCGAAGCTCATGCGCACGCCGGTCTCGTCGCGCTCGACGTGCTCGGTGAAGTGCGCGAGCACGGCGCGCTCTGCGATGGACGGCTCGTCCGCGAGGGAGAGGTCATGCGTGGTGACGACGCCGATCGCGCCCTGCTCGAGCAGATGCTCGATGACGGTGCGCGCGGCGATGCGTCGCTCGGCCGTGTTCGTGCCGTGCAGCATCTCGTCGAGCAGGTAGAAGAGACGACGCTCGCCGCCCGCGCGCGCTGCAACGACGATCTCGCGCATGCGCTGCAGCTCGGCCAGGAAGAGGGACACGCCTTCCGTGAGGGAGTCGCGGATGCGCACACTCGTCCACGGCACGAGCGGCGGCAGCTCGAGTGATGACGCGCACGCGGGCGCGCCGGCCTGTGCCAGCAGCACGTTCGCGCCGAGCGCGCGCAGCAGCGTGCTCTTGCCGGACATGTTCGAGCCGGTGACGAGCAGGAACGTCCCGGGCGGGCCGACGTCAACGTCGTTGCAGACACGCGCCTCGTCGCGCAGCATGGGATGCCCGAGCCCGCTTGCGCGCAGGCGAGCGAGTGCCGGGTCCACGCGCGCGAACGTCCAGTCGGGGTGATCGTGCGCGAGGGTCGCGAGGGCGGCCGTCGCCTCGATCTCGCCGGCCGCGTCGAGCCACACACGCGCGTACTGTCCCGCGGTGTGCTGCCACGCCTCGAGTCGGTCCAGCACATGGAAGTCCCACAGCGTCATGAGCTGCACGAGCGGGTGCAGTGATCCGGAGAAGCGCACTTCCGAGAGACGCATGAGCGACTCCAGGCGGTCGAGCTGCTCGTGCGCCTGCACGTCATCGGTCCGCAGTGCGGCGCGCAGGGTGACGAGCCGCGCGGCGTCGCCGGGCACGCGCGCTGCCTGCGCGAGGAGTGCGGGATAGTGCTCGAGCACGCCGGCGCGCGCGAAGGCGCGCTGAAAGGTGGCGTGCACGCGGCGTCCGG
>CAYSGF010000144.1:0-2850 GCA_964430275.1 uncultured Gemmatimonadaceae bacterium | reverse complement strand
GACGCTCGTCGAGGGGCCGTTCCCGGTCGCCCACGGCAGTGGCTCGGGGCCGCGCCTCGGCACGCCGTCGCACTTCTCGAACAAGTCGGGCTCGCACGCGACCTCGCTCGGACTCTACCTGGCGCAGGAGACGTACACGTTCCGCGGCGGCTCCGGCGGGCGCGCGTACACGTCGGTCGGCCTGCGGCTCGAGGGCGTGTCCGGGCGCTTCAACAGTGCGGCGCGGCGGCGCGGCATCGTCGCGCACGGCGCGCCGTACGTGACGCGCACCGCTGCCGGCCGCTCGCACGGGTGTCCGGCGATGGAGCAGGCCCGCGCACGCCGGCTGCTGCCCATGATCGCGAATGGCGGGATGGTCTTTCACTACTCGCCGCGCGACCGCGACTGGCTCGCGCATGCGCCGTGGGCAGCGGGCACGGCGTCGTAGGCGCTGCTCCACACGGGACCGAGCCGAGGCGCCCATGCCGCGCTCGGTACCGTAGTAGACGGACTTCATTGCCACTGGCCCATTGTCGCCTGTGACCGGCGGCCAGTACAATGCGCGCCGTCCTGACAGCAACGGCGCCCGGGCTCACGAGGCCAGGGCGCCGTTTCTTCGTACTCAGCCGGCAACTGCCATTGTCGAAACGGAAGAGCATACTGGTGATCGACGGCGACGCCGACCACCTGACAATCCTGGCGACGCTGCTGCAGCACCACGGCTACGGCGTGATGACGGAGCCGGACCCGGACCGCGGACTGGAGATCGCACGCGAGCAGCGACCGGCGGGGATCCTGCTCGCGCTGCACTACGGGGGTGCGCCACTGGGAATCGGGCTGATCGACCGACTGCGTGCCGAGCCTGCGACGAAAGGCATTCCGATCGTGGTCGTGAGCTCGTTCACGGACGTCCACCTGGACGAGCTGGAGGCGCGTCGTGTCCCCCACGTCGCGAAGGGGGGCGACATGAAGCGCATCATCACCGCCGTCGAGGAGGCCGTCGCCGGGTCTAGTTCGTGACCTCGCTCAATACACTGCCGCCGGTGGGGTCGCCGATCAGGCGCGCGACCTCGGCCGCGAGCCGGCGCGGCTCGAGCGGCTTGGCGAAGTAGCCGTCGCAGCCGACGGCGAAGGCCATGTCGCGGTCGCCGTCCATGGCCAGGGCGGTCACGGCGATGATGGGGACGTCGGCCATCGCGGGCTCGGCCTTGAGCTGCTCGGTCGCCTGGAAGCCCGTGACGCGCGGCATCTGCAGGTCCATCAGGATGAGGTCCGGCCGCTCGGCCATGGCCACTTCGATCGCCTCCGCACCATCGGCCGCCTCCACCACGCGATAGCCGAAGTGCTCCAGGATCATGACGTAGACGGAGCGGTTGTCAGCATTGTCATCGGCCACGAGGACCGTTCGTATCGCCATCCGGCACACCCTCCGGGAAGAGGAACGTCAGAAGCGCGGCAAGCATTGTGCCCGCAAGGGGATAGGGCGGATGTGACGTTCGGGGGCCGGCGATCGTCCTCACTTCGAGGGCGGCCGGCGGACGGCCGCCACGGAACGGCCGGAGGATCGATGGACGAGCGAATTCACCAGGCGCTGGACGGGGAGCTGCCGCGGGCCGCACTGACGCCGGCCGAGCTGGCCGAGCTGGCCGCCGCGGAGGAGTCCCTGGGCAGGTCGCTTGCGCGGGTACGCGCGGAGGCGGCGCCGGACCTGACTGCGGGGGTCATGGCCCGGATCGCCGCGCCCGCAGCAGGCGAGCCGGTGCGCCAGAACGCCTTTCGGCGGCTCTGGGACAGCGTGTGGCGTCCGCGGCCGGTCAGCTTCGAGCTGCGCCCCGCATGGGCGCTGGCCGCCGCGGCGCTGGCCGGGCTGCTGCTCTGGCGGCCGCTGGCCGTGGTGCCGGCCGATCCCGGCGATTCGCCGCGCGTGGTCACGCAGGCCGATGCGCAGCCGGTTCTCCGGGCGGCGCAGCCGGGCGTGGTGCTCGTCCAGTTCCGGCTGGACGCACCGGGCGCCGAGGCCGTGCACCTGGCGGGTGATTTCACGGACTGGCAGCCGGCGCACGCGCTGAACCCGGCCGTCGAAGGTGTGTGGACGATCACGATCGAGGTGCCTGCGGGCGTCCACGAGTACGCGTTCCTGGTGGACGGCGAGGAGTGGGTGCTGGATCCGCTCGCACCGCGGGTGGACGACGGGTTCGGCGGCAGCAACAGCCGGCTCGACGTGGTGATGACCAGCCCGCGAGGCACCTGATGCGACGACGGCTGCGCGGCACGCTCGCGCTCCTCGTGCTCCTGCCGCTGCCCGTTTCCGGCCAGGGGTGGCACGCGGAGGCGCGGGTGGGCCGGCTCGATTTCCGGCTGGAGCCGGAGGCGCTGCCGGCCGCGACCACGCTCGGCGTGGGCGTCGGCTACGACGCGTTGGATAGCTGGCTGCGCCTGTCGGCGGGCGTGCCGCTGGGCGAGGAGGACCCGGTGTGGGGCGCGGCGGACGCCGGGCGGCGGCTGGCGCTCGAGCGCGGCCGCTTCACGCTCGGGATCGACGTCGCCGGACAGGGCTTCCTGCAGCGCTACGCGCAGCAGCTCGAGCGGCCGGGCGGCGTGCTCGGGCCGCCGACGCTGATCGAAGGACACGCGACCGGCTACGGCTTCGCCCTCCAGGCACTGCCCCTCGCCGCCGTGCGTGCCGGGCCGGCAACGGTGCGCGCGCGCGGCGGCCTGTCCTGGTACCACACGGCGCTGGGCGATGAGCAGGCGACGCGGCGGGTACCGCTCGCGGAGCTGCAGCTCGCGCTCCAGCCGGCGGCCGGTGTGCTGCTCTCCGTGGAGGGGCGCCAGTACTGGACGGATCGCACCGACTTCCGCTTTGCCGGT
>CAYSGF010000143.1:0-13420 GCA_964430275.1 uncultured Gemmatimonadaceae bacterium | reverse complement strand
CGCCGCGTACATCGGCGCGCCCGGCGTCGCTGCGGTCTTCGTGCTCGAGCGCGACGCGGCGATGCGCGACGACGACCCGCGCCAGCGCGAGCGCGGCGCCGCGGACGCCTGGTCCGTCGCGGGCGAGCTGCATCCGTTCGATGCGTCGCGCGGCACGCAGTTCGGCTATGCGATCGCGACCGCGGCCGACGAGGTGTGGGTCGGCGCGCCGGGCGTGAACGGCTCGAACGGGCGCGTCTACCGTTTCGCGCGGGACGCTGCGGGCGACTGGCGCAGTGCGACGCGCCTCGACGCGGATTCCGCCGATGGCACGCACTGGCCGTTCCTGTTCGGCCTGGCCATGGCGTCGGCCGGCGACCAGGTCGTGGTCGGCATGCCGCTGCGCGACTTCGGCGAGGGGCGTGTGGCGGTGATGGGCAGGGAAGGCGATGGGTGGCGCGCGCAGCAGCTCCTCGAGGGCGAGATCTTCCGGATCGGCAGCACACTCGAGCCGGGTGCGCGTTGCGAGAACGGCCGCATCGGCGAGTTCACATGCGCGAACATGCAGCTCGTCGCGCACATGCCGGTGAGCGAGCTGGGCGGTGAGCGCGGCGTGTGGGTGAACGACGTCTGGGGGTGGACGGACCCTGCGACGAGCCGGGACTACGCACTCGTCGCGCGCCGCGACGGTGCCGCGTTCGTCGACGTGACCGATCCGTCGAATCCGCGCCTGGTCGGCAGCCTGCCGCGCACGGAGGGCTCGCCGCCGTCCGTGTGGCGCGACATCAAGGTGTCGCAGGATCATGCGTACATCGTTGCGGACGGCGCCGGCGCGCACGGCATGCAGGTGTTCGACCTCACGCGCCTGCGCACCGTGAGCGACGCGCCCGTCGTCTTCGAGCCGGATACGACGTACCACGAGGTGTACAGCGCGCACAACGTCGTCGCGGATACGGCGTCGCACTTCCTGTACGTCGTCGGTGCGAACAGTGGCGGCGAGTCGTGCGGCGGCGGACTGCACATCGTGGACGCGCGCGAGCCGAAGCGGCTGGAGTTCGCCGGCTGCTACAACGACCGGTCGGGCGCGAACAGCCGCGGCTACACGCACGATGCGCAGTGCGTCGTGTACCAGGGTCCCGACGAGCGCTACCGGGGACGCGAGATCTGCATCGGCTCCAACGAGGCGGAGATCAACATCGCCGACGTCACGGACAAGGCGAACCCCGTCACGGTCGGCCGCAACAGCTACCCCAACGTCGCGTACGCGCATCAGGGCTGGTTCGACGAGGAGCAGCGCTACTTCTACATGAACGACGAGCTCGACGAGCTCGCCGGCACGGTCGCCGGCACGCGCACGATCGTCTGGGACCTGAGCGAGCTCGACGACCCGATCGTCGCCCGCGAGTACATCGGCCCCGTGCGCTCGTCTGATCACAACCTGTTCGTCAAGGGCGACCGCGTGTACGAGTCGAACTACGGCAGCGGCCTGCGGGTCCTCGACATCAGCGACCGCACGAACCCGCGCGAGATCGGCTTCTTCGACAGTGCGCCCTACAACGAGGACGAGCCGGGACACAGTGCCACACAGAGTGGGGCGTGGAGCAACTACCCCTTCTTCGACAGCGGCGTGGTGATCTTCACGAGCGTGCGGGAAGGGTTGTTCATCGTGCGGGTGGAGGAGTTGGTGCCGGTGAGCTGAGGGGGGACCGGCATGGCAGAGGACGCGCGCGCATTCCCCGACGAGCCCTGGGGCCACTACCGGCCGCCCGCGCCGAAGCGCATGGTGATCGCGACCACGCGCGCACTCGCGCGCCCGGTCCTGAAGCAGCTCGCGCTCCTCGTCCGGCGCACGGTTCGCCCCGGGCTGCGCTACGTCGACACGCACCTCTGGGGGCTGCGCGTTCGCCTCGCGGCGCACGGCAACCTCACGGAAGGCCGGCTCATCTTCGTTCCGGACGCCTGGGACCGCGCGGAGCGCAGGATGATCGCGGCGCACCTGGAGCCCGGCGCGACGGTCGTCGACGTCGGTGCGAATGCGGGCGGCTACGTCTGGTGGGTACTCTCGCTGCTCGGCCGCGACTGTCGCATCCTCGCCGTCGAGCCCGATCCCTTCCTCGTGCGCGCGCTCGCGTTCAACGTGGCGACGAACGACGCCGAGAACGTGCGGCTCGCGCCCGTCGCGATCGGCACGGAGTCCCGTGACGGCGTGCTCGTCGGCGACGCCACGAACCGGGGCGAGAACCGGCTGCAGCAGCCGGCCACCGCGGCCAACACCGTCGGCGCGCGCGAGGACAGCAGCCACACCGTCACGGTACGGCGCCTCGAGGACGTGATCCGCGGAGCGGGCCTCGGGACCGTCGATCTCCTGAAGATCGACATCGAGGGCCTCGAGGTCGACGTGCTCCTCGACTTCTTCGCAACCGCGCCGCGCACGCTCTGGCCGCGACTGCTCATCACCGAACGGAAGGACACGCCCGAGCACGACCGGCTGGAGGCGGACCTCGCGGCACGCGGCTACGAGATCGCGCGGCGCACGCGAATGAACATCATCTGCCGGCTCGCACTCACATGACGGATGCAGGCATCCTCGGCACGATCGCCGAGCTGGGACTCGCACTCGCCGGTTTCAGTGGCATCGCGCTCGTGCTCACGCGCGGCGGCGCGCGACTCACGCGCCTGGAGACCGACCGCCTCGGCATCATGCTCGGCAGCAGTCTCGGCGCGACGTTCCTCGCGCTGCTCGCAATCGTGCTCGACTCGTCCATCGCTGCAGGCGACACCGCGTGCCGCAGCGCGAGCGCGGTCATGGCCGCGTACACCGCCGGTTTCCTGCGCTACTACATCGGCGCGACGCTCAGAATGCGCGCACCTGCACCGGAGCTCGTGCGACCCCTGCCATTCGGCTCCGCGATCACCGGCCACGCCGCCAACCTGCTGCTCCAGGGCGGCGCGGCACTCGGATTCATCGCATGCGCGCCCGCATTCCTCGCCGGCCTCGTGTGGCTGCTCTTCCACGGCGCGTACCAGTTCGGACGCATCCTGTTCATCCGCCCGCGTCACCTCGCAGTGGAAGAAGCGACGACACTGGAGGATCATGCGATGTCGCCGCAGCATGCGACGTCGCATGGCTCGGGCTCAGCGCCGACAGAAACTCCCTGATCGCGCGCGCCGCTTCCGCCGGCGCCTCCTCCTGCACGAAGTGCCCGGCCTCCGCGAATTCGACGACGCGCGCGTTCGTGAGCGTCGCCTGCCAGCGCTCCAGCGCATCCTTGCCGAACGCCGGATCCTTCATGCCCCAGAGCACGAGTGCCGGCTTCGCCGCGATCTGGTCGCGCCGCGACCACAGACTCTCGTACCATTCCGTCGAGCCGATCAGCGCCTTCGCCAGCACCCACGGCGCGTGACGCGACGACGGCGTCGGGAAAACGCCGGTGTAGTGGCGGTGGACGTCGCTCGTGAGCTTCCGCTTGTCGGCGAATGCAACCTTCAGCAGCACGCGCGGCGAGACGTTCAGGCGACGGTACAGGAAGCGGCCCAGCGCACCGCTCATGAAATTGCCGAGCTTCTCCGCCGACGTGCCGCGCAGCGACCACATCCACGTGTTGAAGAGGATCAGCGACGACACGTTCGCCGGATGCGCGATCGCGTACGACAGCCCGATCGGCCCGCCGAAGTCGTGCACGGCGAGCGTGACGTCGCGCAGATCGAGCTGTTCGATCAGCGTCGCCAGGTTGCGCGCGTGGTCCGCCGGACGGTAGCTGCCGCCCTCCGGCCGGTCCGACAGGCCGAAGCCCAGATGGTCCATCGCGATCACGCGATGATCGCGCGACAGATCCCGGATCAGGTGACGGTACAGGAACGACCACGTCGGCGTGCCGTGCACCATCACGATCACGCGACCCTGACCCTCGTCGATGTAATGCATGCGCCCGCCGCCCACGTCCAGGTAGCGGGACTCGAACGGGTACAGCTTCCGATCCACCATGTCATGAATGCTCATGATCCCTCCTCCCCTGTTCGTTTCCGGGCCGCAGCAGCGTCGAGCCGCTGCTCGCGTTCGTCGGCGACATCCGCAGGCGACGCTGCAAAGCGACCGACCAGCGCCTCCGTCACCGCCTCGAGCGGGTAGTGCTCCGGATCCAGTGCGTAGTGCTGCGCTGCGCCGTCGATCGCCGCGAAGAGCACGCGCGCCTCGACCTCCGGCGACGCCACCCCCGCACCCCGCAGCAGCCCCTCCAGCTGCATGCGCGTTCCCTCCGATGCCGCCCCGAGAGACTCGCCCAGCCCCTCGATCACCCCCGGCTTCATCCGCAACTGGTACGTGAGTCGCCAGAAGGCCAGGTCGCTGCGGACGGCGGCCATCGCGGCGCGGATCAGCCACGCGATCCGCTCCTGCGGCGTCGCACCCCCCGCCGCCTCCTCGAACGTGCCCTGCACGTCGGCCACCATCCGGCTCAGGATCGCCCGGAGCAGCGCGACCTTCCCATCGAAATAGTTGTAGAGCAGACCCTGCGAGATGCCCGCGTCCTGCGCGATCATCCGCACCGACGTCGCCGTGAACCCGTGCTCGGCGAACAGGCGCAGCGCGCTGGCCAGGATCCGCTCCCGGCTGTCCTCGCGGATCTGCTCGAGCTGTTCGTCGGTGCGGGGCATCGGCTCCTGCGGTTGAGTGAACGCACGTTCAATATCAGGTGCGTTCGGCGGGCGGGCAAGAGGGACGTCGCGGACGTCGGGTCGGGCACCGGCTTGTCGGCGGAGCTGTTCCTCGCGAACGGCAACGACGTATTCGCGGTGGAGCCGAATGCCGCGATGCGGCAGGCGGCGGAGGCACAGTACGGTAGCAATGGCCGCTTCCACAGCGTCGCGGGCGCGGCCGAGTCGAGCGGCCTGGCCGCGGGAAGCGTGGATCTCGTCGTCGCCGGCCAGGCGTTCCACTGGTTCGACGCGGAGCGTGCGCGCGGGCATTTCCGCACGCTTCTGCGACCGCCGCACTGGGTCGTGCTGCTGTGGAACACCAGGCGCATGGAGGCCAGCGAATTCCTGCGGGCTTACGAAGCACTGCTCGACGAGTTCGGCACGGACTACCACACGGTCCGGCACGACCGCATCGATTCTTCGGTCCTCGATTCGTTCTATGGCGACGGCTTCGTGCGCCGTTCACTGCCGAACGCGCAGGTTCTCGACGGGGCGGGACTGCAAGCGCGGCTGCTCTCGTCGTCCTACACGCCGGCGCCCGATGATCCGCGCCATGCCCATGCTCGAGCGACTGCGCCGGATCCACGAGCGCCACCACGTGGACGGCAAGGTCCGGTTCGAGTACGACACGGAGATCTGCATCGGCAAGCTCGCGTAGCAGCGCCTTCCTGCTGGCCGTGCCCGTGGCAGCCGTAGTATCCTGATGGCATCCCCGCCAGGAGGTTGTACATGAGGTCTCGCAGGCCCGGGCGACCGGGGCCGACCGCACGCCGTCGGCCCGGGAAGCTCTTCGCTTGACGTCGAAGACGATCCACGCCGCCGGCAGGGCGCCCGTTCTCGCCGACACGACGACGATCCATGTCGGCCTGGTCGACCTGGGGGTCGATGACGTCCGGCTCTCCGCGCTCGCGGATCGGTTGAACGGATTGCGAGGCACCGGAGCCCGCCTGCTCACGCGCAACGCCCCGCGCGTTTCGGAGATCTTTCACTTCCGGGTGATCGGCGCGCTCGACATCGACAACGACGTCGATTCGTCCGCAGTGCCGAAGCAGCACTACTACGACGCCGCGGCGATCGTTCGCGCGCTGGAACGGTTCGCCGCCGCCGGCGCCGATGTGCACGTCGTGATCGGAATCACGTCCCTGCCGCTCGCCTGCGAGTCGCCTGCCGGCTCGCAGGAGTGGGATTACGACTACTTCGGCGTGTGGCCGCCGCAGCCGGGAGGGCAGCCATTGCACGGTCGTCCGACTGCGGGCGTCATCTCGACGTCCCTCTGGGTTCGTCGCTTCGAGACCCTCGCATACCGCACGACGGATCAGTTTCTGGAGCATGCGATCGTCGCGCTGCTCGGCGACGTGCTGTCCAGCACGCGCCTGACGCATGCGCGCTTCCGCCGTTGCGTGTTCGACTACAACGAGGATCTGGATTCGATCGTGGACTCGGTCCGTCGCGCGCGGCTCTGCACGCAATGCGAGACGCGCCTCGCCAGTCCGGCGGACCTCGGCGAGCTCGCGAACGCGGTCGGCTCGAGCAGGGTGCTCGGCGCGCTCCAGGCCATCCTCAAGGACGTGCGCACGCCACGGTGGCGAACCGTATTCCGCGTGCTCCAGAACGACGGCGTGTTTTCCGTCCTGATCCTCGGGGTCGTTGCTGCCATGGGGATCAACCTGCTGTCCGGCTGGATCGAGGGGCCCGTGTTCCAGGTCGCGCTCCCCATCCTGCTGCTCGGCGTCCTCGTCGCATGGATCACCTGGCAGTACCTGCGTCCCGGACCGCCACTTCGGGGATAGCCACGAAGCGCAGCGCCGATCAGGCGCCGGCACGATGCCGTACGAGGCGGCGGCGCGATCCCTGGGAGGAGGCGGCACGCGGGACGAATCCGCTGTAGATTGGCCGCATGGCGCCCACACTTCGAAGGCTGGCATGCATGCGGGCCACTCCCGTCCCTGCGCTCCTCCTCGTCGCCCTGCTCGGCTGCGGCGACGGCGATCCTGCTGCACCCGCGAACACCTGCGATCTCGAGACATTGCCGCTGAGCGGCAATGCGAACGCGCCCGTCGTCCTCGACGTCGGCCTCGAGGTGCAGTCGAGCGGCATCGTGGTCGTTGCCACGGCGTCGGATCCGCAGGGCTTCGAGAACCTGCGCGACGTCGTGCAGTCGATCGGTGTCTTCCCGGACGCACGCTGCGCGGGCACGCCGGGCGTGGTCCAGGACGATCTCGCTGCGACCAACGTCGAAGAGACGTTCGGCACCGCCATCGACGCCGGTGACGACCCCGACATCCACGCCACGATTGCCGCGGCGATCAGCTGGCCGGTCGAAGTCGACTTCCGCGATGCCGACGGCAACCGCACGACGGGACGCGTCAACGCGCGCGTCATTCCGTAGCGTCTGCCAACCATTCACCACCCGGGGGACAGCATCGATGCAGCCGATCGACATCATCGCGGTGCCGTACGATTCAGCGCAGCTGCACTACCGCATGGGCGCGGGGCCGGCGGCGCTCCTCGATGCCGGGCTCGCGCAGCTTCCTGGCGTGCGCGTCCCGACGATCGACGTCGATGCGCCGTCCTCCCCCGACGCCGTCCGCATCCTCGACCACCCCATCCGCCTCGCCGACGCCGTCAGTCGTGCGGCCGCGCAGGCCCGCGCGCAGGCGCGCTTTCCGCTCGTGCTCTCCGGCAACTGTTTCATGAGCGTCGGTGCGGTCGCCGCCATCAGTGACGACCTCGCCTTCGTCTGGCTCGACGCGCACGGCGACCTGAACACGCCGGCCAACAGCCCGAGCGGCTTCCTCGACGGCATGGGCGCGGCCGTCATGCTCGGCTGGTGCCATGGCGGCGCTGCGGCCACGATCCACGACTTCGCGCCGCTGCCTGCGTCCCGCTTCACACTGGCGGGCGCGCGCGACCTCGATGCGGGCGAGGCGGCGGCCGTCGCGAGCGGACAGGTGCGGCACGTGCCGGCCGCGGCGCTGCGCGATGGCGTGAGCGACGCGACGCTCGATGACATGATCGCCGGCGCGTCGCGGGCGTACGTGCATCTCGACCTCGACGTCCTCGATCCCGATGCGGTCGGTCCGGCGAACACGTACGCCACGCGCGGCGGTGTGACGCTCGAGCAGGTCGGTGATCTCATCACTGCGCTCGCACACAGGATGCCGATCGCCGGCATGACGATCTCCTCCTACGACCCTGCAGTGGATGCGTCGGGTGCGGTGCGGAACGGTGCGGTGCGCCTGGTCCGCGGCGTCGCGCAGCTCGCGCCGAAGGCGGTGTGACGATGAAGCGCACGCTGGCGCGGCTGCTGGTCCCGCTCGCGATCCTGATCGTGCTCGCCTTCACGGTCACGGTCGCGAACCAGACGGCGCAGCTCGTCGCGCTCGCCGAGCGTGCGCATCCGCTGGCAGGCGACGTCACGTTCTGGAGTCTGATGGCGGGCTACGCGTTCTGCCTGTTCGTGCCGATCTACGCCTGGGTCCGCCTGCCCGCTGCGCTCCGTCCTCCTGCTTCCGAAGACGATCCCGCGTTCGAGGCGCACCTCGAGAAGCTGAGTGCCCGGCTGCGCAAGAATCCAGCGCTGGACGGTGTGCCGGTCGCGACGCGTGCGGAGATCGAGGCCGCATTGCCGCGCCTCGACGCACTCGCCGACGAGCGCATGAAGGCGGCAGCGCGCCAGGTCTTCATCACGACTGCCGTCTCGCAGAACGGCAGCCTCGACACGTTCCTGGTGCTCGCCGCGCAGAGCAAGCTGATCCTCGAGATCGCACGCACCTACTATCAGCGGCCGAGCCTGCGGGACCTGACCTTCCTGTACGGTAACGTCGCGGCCACTGCATTCATCGCCGGCGAGCTCGAGGACGTCGACCTTGCCGCGCAGCTCCAGCCGGTGCTCGCGGCAGCGTTCGGCTCTGCGGCCGGTGCCGTGCCCGGCCTCGGCGCTGCGACGACCCTCTTCGTGAACTCCGTGACGACCGGCGGCGCGAATGCATTCCTCACGCTGCGCGTCGGTGTCATCACGCGGCAGTACTGCCGCGCCATCGTGCTGCCGGACCGGCGCGCGCTACGCCGTTTCTCCGTGCTCCAGGCGACGAGCCTGCTCGGCAGTGTCGTGGTCGGCGGTACGAAGACCGTGGCCGCTGCGGTCGGCACGGCCACGCGGCGCACGATCGGCGGCGTGTTCGAGAGCTTCGGCGACCAGATCCGCACGGTCACGTCGGGCGCGCGCAGCACGGGCGCCGCCGTGTTCGGCAGGCTGCGGCCGTCCGGCAGAGCGGGGGATCCGGACGCAGTTCCGGACGAATGAATGCCCGCCTGTCCGGTCGTGCGGGCGCATGAACGGAACGAATGCCGTCGTGCACTGATATCCTCATCTGTCCCGTGTGCGGTGCAGGGCTGAGCGACGTCGATCGCTCGCTTCGCTGTCCGCAGCGGCATACGTTCGACCGGGCGCGCGAGGGATACGTCCATCTGCTGCCGGCAGGACACGGCCGGTCCGCACGCACGGGCGATGCACGCGAGATGCTGCAGGCGCGCCGCCGGTTCCTGGACGCCGGCTGGTACGCGCCGCTGGCCGATGCCGTGAGCGCTCGCGCGCTCGCGCACCTGGCGGGACACACCGGTGCACCACACAGTGGCACGGCACGGCCTGCAGCCGTCCTCGACGCGGGCTGCGGCGAGGGCTACTACCTCGGGCGGCTGGCGGAGCATGCACGCTCGACCAACATCGACGCGTGCTTTCTCGGCGTCGACATCGCGACTGATGCCGTGCGGCTGGCGGCGCGCAGGTATCGCGGCATCGGGTTCTATGTGAGCGACGTGAAACATCGCCTGTGCGTCGCGGATGCATCGATCGACGTGCTGCTGAACATCTTCGCGCCGCGCAATGCCGCCGAGTTCGCGCGTGTGCTGCGACCCGACGGACTCCTGCTCGTCGTCGTTCCCGAGCAGGAACACCTGGCGGAGCTGCGTGCGCTGCTGCCGCTGCTGGACGTGGAGCCGGACAAGCGGGACCGCACGATCGAGCGGCTCGAGCCGGAGCTCGAGCTGGCAGGCGAGGAATCGCTGGCCTGGTCGCTGGCGCTGCCGCATGATGCCGTCGCCGACCTGGTGCGCATGACGCCCAGCTACCGGCACACGGGTGAGGCGCCGCTCGCCGATGTCGCTGCACGTGGGCCGGTCACGACATCGCTGTGCGTGCGGCTCCTGACGCTGCACAGGCGAACGCATTGACCACAACGACTGGAGAACCGATGACGACGCCGGCATGTCCGACCTGTGGTGGCACGGAGCTGTACCGCAGTGCGAAGCCCGTGAGCGCAGGCGGCGGGTACGCGCCGAACTACCTCCCCGGCCTCGGCAGCTGGCGCGGCGCCGAGAAGGTCTACGTCATCATCTGCCACACATGCGGACTGACACGGCTGTTCGCCCGCCAGGAGGCGCTCGACCGGCTGCCATCCTCCGACAAATGGGAGCGGGTGTAACGCCATGAGCATGGGAGAGCTGGGTGCCCGCGCCGGCCGCTACCTGGGCGACGCCCTGCGCGGCGTACGACGCGCGCCGGTCGAGGTGCTCGCGACGCTCTGCATCGCGTTCACGTTCTCGTCCGCACTCGAGATCAATGGTGACGCGTTCCAGGCGTGGACGGAGCTCACGGTCGCGTGTCTGCTGCTCATCGCCGTCGCATGGACCGGCACGTTGCTCCATGCCATGGGCGTATGGAGCGCGATCCGGCGCTGGACGTTCACTGCGGTCGGCGCGATCGCTGTCGCGCTCTACGCGATCGCCGTCGTCGATTTCGAGCTCGCAGCCGAGCACTGGCGCGCGGCCATGCTCGTTGCCGCCGCCGTGCTCTGGCTCTTCGCCCTGCCGGCCTTTGCCGGACCGGTGTCCGTGGACCGCATGCGGCGCATCGACGGACGCATCCTGCTGCGCATGATCGGCGCGTTCCTCTACGGCGCCGCGCTGTTCGCCGGCCTCGCACTCGCACTCCGCGCCATCGACGTGCTCTTCGAGCTGCGCCTCGACGGCGAGATCTACGGCCACGTGTTCGGCTGGATCTTCTTCGTGCTCGTCCCGTGGATCGTGCTCGGCGGGCTGCCGGACTATATCCGCCCGATCGAGCAGACGAACGAGGTCGCGGGCGTCGCACACCGCATCGCAGTCTATCTCGTGCCGCCGCTGCTCGCCGTTTACTACCTCATCCTGTTCGCGTACGTCGTGCGCATCGCGCTGACCGGTGAGGTTCCAAAGAACCTGGTGTCGCCGATGGTGCTCGCGGCCGGTGGACTCGGCGCGCTGGCACTGCTCCTGTTCGATCCGCGCTCTGGTGGCAGCGGCCTCGCGCGCGGGCTGCGTCTCGCACCGCCGCTCTTCCTGCCACTCGTACCGCTCGGCGCCTGGGCGCTCATCGTCCGCATCGACCAGTACGGCTGGACCGAGTTCCGCATGCTGCGGCTCGTCGTGCTCGGCGCACTTGCAGCGCTCGCCATTGCCGGGACCGTGCAGCTCGTGCGACGCCGGTCCTTCTCGCTCCACGCGATTCCGCTCGCCCTGGCCGTCGTCCTGCTGCTCGGTGCGATCGGACCCTGGAGCGTGCTCGCCATGTCGCGCCGCAGCCAGCAGGAGCGGCTGGTGTCGGCACTCGCACGCGTCGATGTGCCCGCGCAGGACAGCACGTACGGGCCCGCACCCTCGGATACGACCACGCGCATCGTCCCTGCGGCCGACTACGAGCAGATCCGCAGCAGTGCACAGTACCTCGCCGGACACTTCGGAACGGAGACGCTGCCACCCGTGCTGCGACGCTACGCCACGGACGAGAGCAGGCGATGGACCGACTACCCCGCGTCGCTCGGACTGCGACCCGACGCGCCGACCATGGACGGCCGCTTCGCGATGGGCGGTTCGCTGCCCTACAGTGTGCCGGTGGAGCTGCAGGGCGGGACTGCATACCGCATCACCTGGATCGCCACACCTGGATCCGGCGCTATGCGCGGACCCGGAAGTGAGGGCGGCAGCATCGAAGGCGTCGTGATGCAGGACTCTGCACGACTGTCGCTGCAGGTCGCCGGGCGCGCGCTGTACGCGGACCTGGCACCGCTGCTCGGTGCGCTCACGATCCAGTCGCGTGCGGCACCGGCGCGCAGTGACCTGCCGATCCAGCAGGCAGTCGTGCCGCTCACCGACCTCGCCGGTGTCGAGCAGGGGCAACTGCTCGTCTGGCATCTGTGGGCGCAGTCGGATTCCGCAGGGTTGCAGATCGGCAACCTCGAGGGACTCGTCGTCGTGCAGTGAATGCGGCGCGCGCGCGTGAATGCGCTTCGCGTGCTGTACGGCTTCTTCACACCGGGAGAGATCATGCGTGGACGCATCCTGACCGTTGCAGTGGCCCTCGCGCTTGCCGGCTGCGGGCCCGGCGAGCCGGACGATACGGCGACGACGCCCGCCGACACCCTCACGCGCGATCAGCGAGACAGCATCATCGGCGCATCGGGGCTGCCCGGCGCGAGTGCGATCGAGCGCGCGCGCGAGACGTCGCAGACCGCAGCGGAGCGCGCCGCACGGATGGACTCCATTCAGCCGTGATCATCTGGGTGGATGCGGACGCCGCGCCGCGTGACGTGAAGGACATCGTGTTCCGCACGGCGCGCAGGCTCGAGATCACGACGATTCTCGTCGCGAACCAGCGCATGCCCGTCCCGCTCGACAACCCGCACGTCAGTGCGGTGTGGGTGCAGGGCGGGCCGGACGTCGCCGACCAGCACATCGCCGAGCAGGCCGCGCCCGGCGACATCGCGATCACCGCCGACATCCCGCTCGCCGCCATCCTCGTCGAGAAGGGGATCGTCGTGCTCGACCCGCGCGGCGAGCTCTACGACGAGGAGAACGTGCGCGAGCGGCTGTCCGTGCGTGACTTCATGGAATCGCTGCGCGGCTCCGGCGTCGAGACCGGCGGTGCGAAGCCGTACGGCCCGCGCGAGAAGCAGGCGTTCGCCGCGTCGCTCGACCGCGTGCTGGCTGCCGCGCGGCGGCGCGGTTGAGCGTCTACGCGCGACCTACTCCAGCCGCAGCACCGAGCGCTCGAAATCCAGCGTCACGCGAAACGGCTTGAGGAAGTTCAGCCCGAGCAGGCCGTCCGCCTCGAGGCCGAGGTCCTGGATATGGCGGAGATCGATGGCACAGCCGGGCAGATCGGTGGCCATGGCTCCGCCGACGCGGACCGAATCGAACTCGACGAGCCGGATGCGTCCGCCACCGCCAATGCCGGCGCCCCTTCCAATCGCTCCGCTCAGTGGAGGCAGCTCGAGGCTGTCGGCAAGCGACGCATCGATGCACGTCATCGTTGCGCCCGTGTCGAGCACGAAATCGAGCGTGTCCCGTCCGTTGACCACGACCGGTACCATGATCGCGGCGCCGTTCTGCCCCGCCAGCTCGAATGCCACCTCACCGCCCGCGCTGTCGGCCGGCGCCTGCACGGCGTCAGGGGTGGTTGGCTGGCACGCCAGCGCGGTGAGGGCGAGAATGAGGACGGGTCGCATGAGCGCACTCGCGGTTGAAAGACGTTGTGGATGCGGGGCAAGGTCCAGACCGGAAGCACCGGTGCTGCCGCCAGGACTCGAAGGGGAGGATCGTTGGATAACGCGAACGACGTGCAGGCTGAACAGGACCGGCAGGTCCGATGGCGCATCTACGAGCACTTCGCGGCGACGGGTCGTGCACCCGACACCACGGACCTCGCGGGCCG
>CAYSGF010000142.1:0-1508 GCA_964430275.1 uncultured Gemmatimonadaceae bacterium | reverse complement strand
TCGACGCGGCCGGTCGCCTTGCGTGTCAGCATAATGGCGAGGGAGTGCGCGGCGATTACAGGCAGGAAGCGCGGACGCGGTAGCGTCGGCGCGTCCCCGTCCCAGTGGCGCGCCGGGTCGAACGCCAGCATGACGGTGTCACCGCGTTCGGCGTTCTCGATGTCGAGCTTCATCGCCACGCTGCCGCCCTCCGCGAAGGCATCGAGCACGCCGGGGATCTCACGCGGGATGCCCGCGCCCATGATGACGTAGTCGACGCCGGCGAGCATCGCACCGTACAGTGTCGAGAGGTTCGGCATCTGCACTTTCGTCAGGAGGTTGATGCCGACCACGCCGTCGTGCCCCTCCTTCGCCAGCCACACCTCGACGAAGCTGGCGAGCATCGTGACCTGCTCGCGCGCCTTCGACACGACCTGACGCCACATCGGCAGCATGCGGTACGGCTCTCCCGGAGCGCGTCCCTCCGGCAGGAAGTACGCTCTGAGCGCCGCCGTGCTGGCGTCCGGAAGGGGGAAGTACCGCATGGCACGGCGCAGGTGTCCGCCGACATCGCCGTCCTGGAGGCGGCGCACGAAGAGCGTGTCGATCGCCGTGCCCGACACGACGCCGAGCTGGCCGCGGATCGAAACGGCCCGGGCGAGGGGCCAGCCGGACACGCCGATGCCCATGCCACCCTGAATGATTGTCGGCAGCGGATGCGCGAGAGTCGTCAATGGTTGTTCCTGCTCAAGGTGCAGAGCTACGGACGACGAGCCGTCCGTCATCCAGCGTGATCAGCGCGACGACGCCCGAGCGCATGTGGAGCACCGTGTCCAGCGCGAGCACGCGCGGGATCGTGTCCATGATCGTGGTCGAGGAGGCTCCGTTCCGCTCGAAACGGACACGTACGCGGTGCGGCCCGGGCGCCAGCGGCAGCTCGCGCAGCACGTACACGGGTCGGTCCGCGCGCACTCCCCCCGGCAGGACCAAAGCACTGTCAGCGGCCAGGGAGTCGATGCGAACGCGCAGCGTGTATGTATCGACGTGGCTCTCGCAGACCTCCGGTGCGCGCATGTGCACAGGCAGCGCGTCGAGTTCTTCGCGAGTTCGCTGCCTGCATACCTCTGCGGCGGGCAGGCGCAAGCGCCACGACAGGCGGAGCAGTGCGTCCTGGCTGTGCGGCGGATGGTAAGGCGCGCGTGCGGCCCAGCCAATGAACACGGTGATTGCAGCCGTAACGAGCAGGGCGCCGACCCGCGCGCGCACACGCCCGGTCGGCCGCCGCTCTGCCGATCCGTGTGCACTCATGACTCGACCTCCGCCGGCACTGGCCGCTTGTTCGTGCACCATGCGACGACATCAACGTCATCGGCACTGGCGGCGAGTGCTTCGATCTCCGCGGCGAACGCGAGCGCCGATTCATGGAGCAGAACGTGCTCGCCCAGTGTCGCCTGAACGAGGCGGACCCGGCTCCGATCGACGCGCTGCTTCAGGTCCGCGAGCCGACCGTGAAAGAGGCGCTCCTCGGT
>CAYSGF010000141.1:0-15296 GCA_964430275.1 uncultured Gemmatimonadaceae bacterium | reverse complement strand
GAATTCGCCGCGCCGCGCGGGCGACGCCGTCGTGGCACTGTAGGTCGAATCCTCGGTCACGGCGCCAAACAGCTCGGCATCCGCTGGCATCTCACGACCGGGCTCGAGGACACCGACGATCTCGAACGGGAAGCCCGCCAGCGTGAGACTCCGGCCGATGACGCCCGGATCGCCGCCGAACATCCGCTGCCACAAACCGTGGCTGAGCAGGACGACGTCGGCAGCACCCGGGACATGGTCCGCCGGCTGGAGAGGCCGGCCGAGCACGACGCCCGCTCCGATCAGGTCCAGCGCGCCGTCCGTCAGGAGCGCACCGCGTAGCTCCACCGGATCGCCCACGCCGGTTAGCGTGATACGCGTGTTCGCGAACGCGCCGATCTCTGTGTACACCCGGTTCCATTCCGCGATGCTCGCGTAGTCCGGCGGCGACAGCGGGTACTCCTCGCCGTTCGCATAGGCTGACTGCACCAGGACCAGCTCCGACGCATTCTTGTACGGCAATCCCTCCAGCAGCACCGCATTCACGACACTGAAGATCGCGCTGTTCACACCAATGCCGAGCGCCAGCGTGAGGATCACGACGAGCGCGAAGCCCGGCCGCAGGCGGATCGAGCGCAACGCATACATCACGTCCTGCCGCAGCTCCGTCAGGTATTCCGTGCGTGCCATCTTGCGCTCCATTCGTTCCATGATCACGACGGACTCGTCACGCGCCCGCGCGACGTCCCCGAACCGCGCCAGTGCCAGCTCCTGCGCCCGCGTCGGCTCCTCGCCCCGCGCCAGCTGCTCCTGCGCTCGCATCGCCAGGTGAAACGCGATCTCGTCGTCCACTTCCTCACGCGCCCGCCCGCCGAACAGACGACGCAGCGTGCGAAAACGCCGCGGCTCCGTCATCGCAACGCCGGCGCACTCAGCGCCGCCGTCACCGCGGCCGCGTACCGCTTCCAGCTCGTCGCCTCCGCGCGCAGCTGGGCGCGCCCCGCCGCCGTCAGCGTGTAGAACTTCGCGCGCCGGTTGTTCTCCGACACACCCCACTCCGAAATGACCCAGCCCTTCTCCTCCGCTCGATGCAGCGCCGGATACAACGTCCCCTCCCCCACCGCGAGCACGTCCTCCGTCGCGAACTCGATCCAGCGCGCGATCGCGTACCCGTGCGCACTCCCCCACGTGAGCGCGCGCAGCACCAGCAGGTCCAGAGTGCTGCGCAGGATGTCGGTCGAGGACTCGGGCACGGCGTCTCCAGGGCGGTAGGATGCGCGTTCCGAAAAACGGTCCGCTGCACTACCCTCGCACGATTGCGCCTCTACCCATCGCCTGGCAAGGGGAAAGCCGCAGCGGGCGGGCGGACCGGGACAAATGCGGGCGCTGGCGGTGCGGCCGGCCTCCGGACCATGATTAACTAGTAAGTTTTGGCCGATTCGATCATCGCCAGCCGGTTACCACCCGCTCGACGGGACTGACCCAGCCGCTTGGGGAAAACGGCCAAAACTTACTAGTTAATCATGGTCCGGGTTCCCTACAGGAGCATCGCCTCATGTCCGCCGCCCCCGACCTCGGCATTCCGGAGCTTGCCGGCCAGTGCAGCTGGACCGACGCTGCGCGCGTCGGGCTGCCGGTCGAAGAGAACGTCCGTCGCTTGCTGCGCTATCACTGGATCGAGCGGCGCCTGTTCGATGCCGCCATCGCGCATCTCCCTTCGACTCCGGAGTGGGAGGTGAAGTGCGCGCTGGCGCTGCATCAGTACCAGGCCATCGAGCACGTGAGGGCAATTCGTGAGCGGATTGCCGAGATGCGCAGTCCGCTGCCGCGCCTGGACGCCGCGCCGGACGATGCACTGGGCGCGGCGCTGGACGAAGCGCTGCGCTCCCGGGACACCGTCGAGCTCCTGGCCGGCCTGTACGGTGTCGTGCGGCCGGCCCTGGCGGCGGCGTACCGGCGCCATCTCGACGAGACGAATCCGCTCGTCGATCACCCGACGTGCCGGCTGCTGCGCCTCGCGCTGCTCGAGGAGGAGGAGGCGACCGCGTGGGGCGCTCGCGCGCTGAGTGCACTGACCGCGCGCGATGCGGACGCGGCCGGGCGCGCGGAGTCGTGGAAGCGCCACGTCGGGGCCTATCTCGCCGCGGCGGGCGGGGTGGTCGGCGATACGCCGACGTCCGATGAGCCGCTTCCTGCCTCGCGTGCGAGCGTGACGTTCGCGCCGGACACGGCGCCGCGCCGGGACGCGCGCTTCACCGGTTCGCACAACTTCAATTTTCCGCCGCACGTGGTCTACAACGATCCCGCCATTCCCGCAGCGGAACGAAATCTCGCACAGCTCTGCAAGCGGACGCTCGAGATGGACGTGCCGGAGATGATGGCCTCGTTCATGGCGGAGCGCTCATCAGAGCCGCTCGAGTTCTACGTCGACTATGCGCGGCAGCTGTG
The DNA here is from genome assembly GCA_964430275.1 of uncultured Gemmatimonadaceae bacterium. GTDB lineage: Bacteria > Gemmatimonadota > Gemmatimonadetes > Longimicrobiales > RSA9 > DASTYK01. The sequence goes on along the minus strand of CAYSGF010000141.1, from coordinate 12,869 downwards.
GGACGAGGCGCGGCACGCGATGATGGGCTCGGTCTGGTTCGAGAGCCGCGGCGTGGACTGGACGCGTATTCCGCTCAACATCGGCTTTGCGCTGCGTCTCAGCCAGCATGCGTCACCGCTCGAGCGCCAGGCGGTTCTGTATTACATCGAGCAGGGTCTCATGCCGGGCGAGACGGGCAAACGATCGGAGTGGAGGACTGCACAGGAGGCCGGCGATGAGCTGTCCACGCTGTTTCACGACTACGACTGGGCGGACGAAGTGCTGCACGCGCAGATTGGCCGGCGTCGCATGCGGGCCGACGGGATGTCGTCGAAGGAGGCGATGGAGCTGGCGGAACAGGTGCAGGCGCGCACGTGGAATGCACTGGATGGCTACCGTGACGCTGCACCGCAGACGACATGGTGGCGTGAGTTCGTGCGTGACGTGCTCGGACGGGAGAGCCAGGCCTCGGACGAGGTCGTGCAGCAACAGCCGCTGACGAATTGAGGGAATCGTGGGCGGGACGCCCGCACGCGGACGCGCTTGCCCGGCTGTAACATGCGAAGAGGAGTGAAACCAAGCGCCGTGCTACGCGCGGGATCGCAGACTGCTGGTGCGACGGTAGCGCTCAGGCTTCGCCGCGCAGCACGGTCATCGGGTCCACGCGTCCGGCGCGAGCGGCGGGAACGAAGGCGGCGAGCGCGCCGGCGAGCAGTAGCGTCAGCGTCGCGGCAACGTAGCTGAGCGCGTCGGCGCTCGTTACGTCGATGAGGAATCCCTGCAGCAGCTTCGCCAACCAGTACGCCATCAGCAGCCCGACAGTGGCACCGCTCATCAGGATCGTTGCGGCGTTCGTGAGCACCATGCGCACGATGCCGCCCTGCGACGCGCCGAGCGCGGCGCGGATCGCGAGCTCCGGCACGCGGCGGGCGACGGCGAACGCCATGAGTCCATACACGCCGAGCACGGCGAGAGCGAGTGCGAGCAGGGCAAAGCCGGATAGCACGGCCATCGTGATGCGGCGCGTCGCCAGCAGCTCGCCGAGCTGCGCCTCGAGCAGAGTCACGCGCACGGCGAGCGCTGGATCGAGCGCGCGCACGGCCCCCTGTACTGCGTTTGCCGCCTGCAGCGCGTGTCCATCACGATGCCGTGCCACGACACTGAGCGCGTGTGTCCACACCGGCACCTGCCGGACACTCACGAACGCCTCGGGTTTGAGGTCGTCTTCGTAGCCGTACTGCCGGATGTCGCCCGTGACGCCGATCACGGTCACCCAGGGCGCACTCTCCGCCGGGCCTTCCATGCCCGGCAGCTTGATGCGGCGCCCGATCGGATCGACGTCCGGAAAGTGGCGCTCGGCGAGCCGCCGGTTGATGACGGCGACGCGTGCGCTCCCCGGCCCGTCGCGACGGTCGAACGCGCGGCCGCGCAGCAGCGGGATGCCGAGCGTTTCGAAATAGCCCTCGCTGACCGCGCGGTAGCGCGCGCCGTCAGGCACTTCGCCCACACCCTCGACAACGAGGTAGGCAGTGCCGCCGTCGCCGCCAGGCACCCAGTTCGCGAGCGCAGCCGACGCAACGCCGGGCTCTGCACGCACGCGCCTCAGCAGGTCGTCCCAGAACGCCAACCGTGCCGCGGCGCTGTCGCGATACATCGGATCCGTGAGTGCGACCGAGCCCGCCGCCACGCCGGCAGGCTCGAAGCCGAGATCCCTGCCGAGCAGGGCGGAGAAGCTGCGCACGAGCAGCGTACCGCCGGTGAGCAGCACGATCGCGAGCGCGACCTCACACCCGACCAGCACGGCGCCGGACATGCCGCGCGCACCGGCGCGGCCGCTGCGCGTGCCGAGCAGGCCTCGCGGCGATGCACGGGATGCGAGCAGTGCAGGCGCGAGGCCCGCCGCAACGGCCGAGCCCACGGTCAGCAAGACGGCGATCGCCAGCACCCGCACATCGAGTACGACCTCGGCAGCCCGCGGAAGCTGTTCGGCCAGCCGCACCGAGACGAGGCGCGTCGCCCAGGACGCGAACAGCACACCGAGCACCGCGCCCGCCAGCGCGAGCGCGAGCTGCTCCGTCATGAGCTGACGGATCACGCGGCCGCGGCTCGCGCCGAGCGCCAGCCGGATGCCGACCTCGTCGCGTCGCACCGTTGTGCGGGCGTGGTTGAGTGCGGCCAGGTTCGCGCAGGCGAGGAGAAGGACGAAGGTGACTGCGCCGGTGACGAGCGCAAGTAGCGTCGCATAATCGCCGACGACTGCGGTCCGAAGCGGCACAACCCGCACTCCGTAGGAGTAGTCCGACGCGGGATCGGCGGTCTGCACGGCATGGGCTGCCGTGCTCAACTCGTCCGCTGCATCCCGGGCAGTCACGCCATCGCGCAGTCGTGCGAGCGCATGCCAGTTGATGTGGTTGCGCCGCGAGCCCGCCTCGGGCCGCGGCTCGAGCGGCTTCCAGATGTCGGTGCCCGCCGGAAACACATGCCTCGTGGCAACGACGCCGACGACTTCGTGCAGTGAGCCATCGACGCGGAGCCCCTGTCCCAGCGCGTGCGAGCCACCCAGCTCCCGGCGCCAGAAGGACTCGCTCACCACGATCGCGCCCGCATCCGCGTCGCCCGGCGCAAAGCCGCGCCCGGCCAGCATCGAAACGCCGAGCGCGTCGAAGAACTGCGGCGTGACGAGCTGACCCGGGACATGGTATGCACGTCCCGCGGTGGCAACGCTCAGCTCGCGCCGCAGGTACAGCGCCGTCGCGGCCAGCGTGCGGCTGCCTGCCGTCCAGTCCAGCCAGTTCGCCGACGAGACCTGCACCACCGGATTGCGCAGCGAATCCATGCCCTGCAGCTGCACCAGCCGCTCCGGCGCGGGATACGGGAGCGGTCGCACGACGATATGATCGGCGAACGCCAGCGTCGCAGTCGTCAGGCCGATACCCACTGCGAACGTCAGCACCGTCAGCAGTGTCGCGTGCGGGGACGCCACGGCCCGCCGCCATGCCACCCGCGCATCCCGCACGAGATCGTCCACGATCTCCGCCCGCCGCAGGCGCTCGTCGCGCGTCCGGACCGAGCTCATCAGCGCGCCCCTATCGCCGAAACGGGCGCGCGCTTCCGCAACCGCCCGCCCATGCGGCACACCGTGCTGCTCCAGCTCCTCGGCACGCATCGCGATGTGCGCCTCGATCTCCTCTTCGAGCTCGCGCGCACGCTCGCCAGCCGTGCGTCCGCGCAGCCGCAGGTAGCGCCGATACTTCATTGCCGCCTCACCCGCGACGCCCGCTCAACGCGAGAATCGCACTCACCGACTGCGTGTAGCGCAGCCACGTCGCCGCCTCCCGCTTCAGATGGCGCCGACCCTCCGGCGTCAGGGTGTAGAAGCGCGCGCGACGATTCGTATCCGTCACCCCCCATTCCGCCTCCACCAGCCTGCGCCCCTCCAGCCGGTGCAGCGCCTGGTACAACGCGCTGTCCTCCACCCACAGCTCGCCCTCCGACCGCTGCTCCAGCCAGCTCGCAATCGCATACCCGTGCATCGCGCCCCAGCTCAGCGTCTTCAGCACGAGCAGGTCGAGCGTGCCCTTCAGCAGTGGTACCGAATCCTCGCCAGATGCCACAGCACTCACCCCGTGTGTTCTAAGGTATGTCAACGATGCTGCACGACGGTCCGACGGGCAACGCCCGCGGGACGGATGGCGCCCGGCGACCCCGCCGAGCCACCAGCCGGGGCACCCGCGTTGTGCAACCGCAGGGTTGCACCACGGCCGGAAACGTGCTACCGTTGGGTTGCACATCAACCGGGAGCGACGTCATGGCGACGGACCGGATCGAGCGGGAAATACTGATCGACAGTTCTGTACAGCGCGTATGGGAGATCCTCACCGGTGCGGACCACATGCGGCAGTGGTTCGGCGGTGCGAGCGCGCGGATCGACCTGCGTCGGGAGGGCGCGATCGTGTTCCACTGGCAGGAGCACGGGACGTTTCATGCGCGCATCGAGCGCCTGGAGCCGCCGCATGTCTTTGCGTACCGGTGGGCGTTGACGCCGGATGAGGTTCCGCGCGCGGGCAACTCGACGCTGGTCGAGTTCACGCTGGTGGAGGAGGGCGGCGGGACGCGGCTGCGGGTGGTCGAGACGGGATTTCAGGAGCTTGCCGGCACGGACGCGGAGCGGGCGAAGCATGTGTCTGACAACGTGGCGGGCTGGAGCGGCGCGCTCACGGGGATTCGGACGTATGCAGCGTCGCGCGGCGTGGCGCAGGGCGTGGATGGCTGAGCGGCTCGATCAGGGCGACGAGCTCTTCGGCGCGCTCGCGGATGGGACGCGCCGGCGGATCCTGGACGTGCTCGCGGCACGTGGCGATGCGACCGCGACGACGCTGGCGGACCACGTCCCGGTCTCCCGCCAGGCCGTGGTGAAGCATCTCGCGGTTCTCGAGGACGCGAGGCTCGTGCGCGGGCGTCGTCAGGGTCGCGAGATGCGCTACGAGGTGCAGCCTGAACGTCTCGCGGTGACCGCCCGCTGGATGGCGCGGCTGGCGGCCGACTGGGACCGCAGGCTGGCCGCCATCCGCGATCTTGCAGAGTCGGGAGGCGCGCCGCGCCGCCGGTGAGTCCACACTACAACGCCGACGTCGGAGCCGCCCCTCTCAGTCCGCCGCCGCATCCGCCGGAGGAATGTTCTGATTGTGGTGGAACACGTTGGCGGGATCGTAGCGCGACTTGATCGTGCGCAGCCGGTCCCATACGGGATCGGGGTACACGGCGCGCACGCGCGCCGGGCCTTCATTGCCGACGAAGTTGGCGTACGCGCCCGGCCCACCCTGCTCGAGCTCACCGGCGAGCTGGTCTGTCCACGCCTGCATCTGCGCTGCGTCTGCCTGCTGCTGGTACGCGGCGGCGGTCATGCCGTGGATCCCGCGCTTGCGGTGTGCGAATGCGGTAGCATCCGGGGACACGCGCGCGACTGCGCCGCCGAGCACGCGGAACTGCGCGACGCGGAAGACGCCGGGGCCCGCACTCAAGCCGTCAAGGATCCGGTCGGCGTCGGTGCGACTGAACCGGTCCATGAAGAACGAGTGCACGGCCATGCCGGGCGGGTGCGGAGCGCCTTCGGCACCCTCATAAATCTGCGGGTAGGACATCGGCCGCACCGCGTCCATGACGGGTGTGCCGAGGGCGCGCATGCGCGTGAACACGCGCTCCCCCTCATCCTCCGGGCCGCTGTGAACGAGCATTGCCATGACGATCGGCCGGCCGTGCAGTTCGGGCGGAAATGGCGGAGCCGGCGGTGCGACCATGACGTTGATCATGCCGGACAGCCCGTCGGGCGCGCCGACCGCCTCCTCCATCAGCGCGACGATCCGCTCGGGCGTGGCGGGCAGCATGAGCATGCCGCCAATCACCCGGTCCGCCTCCTGGAGTTGGTAGAGGAAGCGTGTGGCGACGCCGAAGTTGCCACCGCCGCCGCGGATCGCCCAGAAGAGATCCGGATGTGATTCAGCATCCGCACGCACGAGCTGTCCGTCCGCGGTGACGACGTCGGCGGCGAGCAGGCTGTCGATCGTGAGCCCGTGCTTCCGGTGCAGGAATCCGATCCCGCCGCCCAGCGTGATGCCGCCGATGCCGACGGAGGGATTGTCGCCGAAACCGGTAGCCAGGCCGTGCGCCCCGACGGCGCGCGTGTACTCACCCGCGGTCAGCCCCGTGTCCGCCCAGGCGGTGCGTGACGCCGTGTCGATGTCGAGCGCGCGCAACGATGCGAGATCGAGCATGATGCCACCGTCGCACGCACCGTGGCCCGCGACGCTGTGGCCGCCGCTGCGAACCGCGAGCTCCAGCCCGAGCTCGCGCGCGAGGAGCACTGTGCGGCCGACGTCGGCTGCGTCCGCCGGCCGGATGATGAAGGCGGGCTTTCGATCATACGCGTTGAAATAGGTCGTACGCGCACCGTCGTACGCGCTGTCGCGAGGCTCGATGACTTCGCCGCGGACGATCCTGCGGATCTGTCGGGCAGCGGATTCCGATGCATGGGGAGAAGAAACGTGCACCCGTGGCTCCTCTGGTCAGGTGTGCTGTGCTCCGGTCAGAACCGGCTCGTCGATCTAAGACGAACGGCCGGCGCGGAATGCGACGTCCTTGACCGGATCGGTGCGATGCTCCTGCCGCGCCGGCGTCACGCCTGCGCTGCAACGGCGAGCGCGGTTTCCCGCAGGATCCGTACAGCCAGGTCAATGGTGCGCCGGTGGGTGCGGAACTGGAGCGCGACCATGCGCAGTGTGAACCGGCCATCGAGCATGGTCGACGAGAGGAAAACGCGACCGTCGTGGCGCATCGCCTCCACGATCGCCTGGTTGAAGCGGTTCGTCGCCTCGAGGCTGGCGGCTGCCGGCGCCCACCGGAACGTGACGATCGACAGGTCCGGCTCCGGTCCGACCTCGAACCCACCCTTCTCGATCTGCAGCCGGAAATAGCGCGCGAGCAGCAGCTTCTCCTCGAGTGCAGCGCGAAACGGTTTCGTGCCCAGCAGCACGAGCGGCATCCACATGCGCAGGGCACGGAACGGCTTCGTCAGTTCCGGCGACACGTCGGCCGGTGACACCTCACCTGGATCGCGCAGCGCGTCCTGCAGGTAGTTGCCGGTCGACTGGTGCGCGGCCGCGAGCAAGCGGACATCGCGTACCAGCACGACGCCCGTGCCCCACGGCAGGAAGAGCCCCTTGTGCGGGTCGAGCACGACGGAGTCGGAGCGCTCGATGCCACGCATGCGAGCGCGTCCTTGCTCCGTCAGCAGGAAGAATCCGCCGTACGCCGCATCGACGTGAAACCAGCATCCCTGCTGCTGCGCGACGTCGGCGATGTCGTCGAGCGGGTCGACTGCACCCGTGTCGGTGCTGCCCGCGGTCGCGACGATGAGCCACGGGCGCAACCCGCGCGCGCGGTCTTCCGCGATCACGTCCCGCAGAGCATCCGGTCGCATGCGGGAGCGCGCATCGGTAGGGACGCGGCGTACCTGCGCCTCGGCGAGTCCGGCGATCCGCACCGCCTTCTCGGTCGAATGATGGGTCTGGTCCGAGAGATACACGACCGCCGCGGGATAGTCCGCCGCTCGCAGGCCGTGCGCTTCGCGCGCCGTGACCACGGCCGTCAACGTCGCGATGCTGCCGCCCGACGCGAGGTTGCCACCCGCACTGGCGGGATAGCCGACCAGGTCGGCGGTCCAGCGGAGCAGCATGTTCTCCATGCGCACCATGCCCGGTCCGCTGAAGAACAGTCCGGCGTACTTGTTCGTGATCGCGCCGATGAAGTCGGCCAGCGCGGATGCGTAGAGCGGTCCGCCCGGAATGTAGGCGAGGTGCGCGCCGGAAGCGGGCTGTGCGCCGGGTCGCACGGCGTCACGCTCGATGTGCTCGATCACCTGCTCGAGCGGAATACCGTGCTCGCGAATCGGGGAGTCGACCAGGCCGGCACCGCGATCGGGCGTCTCGATGTATCCGGGAAGCGCATCCACGTCACGTTGGAACTGCTCGACACTTCGCTCGACCGCCCTGCGCAGCGTTCGCCGCTCCCGTGCCGATGGCTCGAGCGCGCGCGCCTCCCGCTCGAGCTCGCGGAGTCGGGCACGCAACGAGGCGAGCTGCCCGCTGCTCTGCCTTGCGGTCATGGCCTCAGCGCCCATGGCCAAGCGGCAGATCGTACCAGCTGACCATACCCGCGCGGATCTCGACTTCGGTCGTCTCGCGCGTGCCGTCCGGTGCGTCGACGGAGATCTGCACGGCGGGCCCCAACGGCACGTTGCACAGAATGTAGATCCCGTTGTCAGCGGACAATGTTGCGCGTGCGATACCGTTCTCCAGCGTGGCAACTGCGACGCGTGCTCCCGCGACCGGCTCGTTGTCCGCGCTTCGGACGATGCCGACGAGCAGGCCCGCCTCCCACGGGCGAAGCGCCTCGCCGCAGATCTCCGGAAGCGACGTCTGTAGTCGTTCATCCATACCGATCATGTCACTCATCTGACGCAGTACTGCGATGGGCACGAGCTGTACGGGGAACGCCAGGTCGACGTCGGTTCCTTCATCGAGCCGCAGCGCGGGCGCGGACATGCTCGCCCAGCCGTCGATCTGGAAGTGCACATGGTAGACGCCGGCAGTGTCCGCCGCGAGCCGGAAGCCGCCCTGTGCGTCCGTCAGGGTCGAATCGGCGATCGTGCCGCCAACGCCGAGCAGATAGAGCCGCGCATCCGGAATCGGTCGGCCGTGATCGGCGTCGGTGAGAATCCCGTGCACCGACTGCGCTTCGGCACCAGCCGTGGAGGCAATGACGAGCAGGGCGAGAACGCATACGGCCCGGAGGGTAGAGATCATGCGAGTTCTACCCGATGACGAGTGCGCTGGTCCGGGGGCGAGCCCGCGTCACGGATCGTCACGATCCGCTTGACCGCGCCGCGTGGGACACCGCCGCGAGCTCGCGGCGTGCGTGCTCCAGCCATGGCCGCAGCTCGGGATCGCAGTCCTTCCAGAGCTCGAGAAACGCACGCAGGTGTGTGGCGGCGACGTCGTGCTCATCGCGTGCGATGTGGATTTCGGCGCGGCGCAGATGGGCGGGCGCGAGATGCGCGACGTCGAATGGATAAATCTCGCCCATCCCCTGAAACCATCCGAGAGCCTCCGTTTCGCGGCCGGCTGCACGCAACAGCTCGCCGCGCACGAAACGCTGCCTGCTGCGTGCAAAGAAGGGAGATGCGCGGGCGGAGCCGAAGTCCACCATGTCGTCCGCCGAGTCGAGAACGTCGAGTGCCGTGTGGACGTGGCCGCGCGCACGCAGCAGCACCGCACGGATTTCGCGTGCCTGGGCACGCGCGAGGTGGTCGGCATCGGAATCGCCGGTACGGTCCAGCACTGCCGCACTGCGCTCCGCATCCGCCGCGGATCCCAGCAGGGCACTCGTCAGCCCGTATAGGTAGGTGCGCAACTGCGCGTGCAGACCCGCATGCACGTTCACCCACAGATCTGCGGGACTCGTAACCGGCGGCGCTTCGGTGCCACTCGAGCCGCGCAGCTCGTCGCGCAGCGACTCCAGTGCAGCGCGGTCGGCAGGCTGCAGCGGGAAGGACGCGAGGAGCGTGCGATACTCCAGCGCCTGCACCGGATCGAGCCGAGCCAGCGAGTCCAGCTCCGCGTGCGCCGCGCGCCGCTGGCCGCGCCCCATGTGCAGGTGTGCCTGTAATGAATGGCCGAGTGCGCGCACTTCGGGGGGGCGCCGCGCGTGCGTGAGCAGCTCTGCGAAGCGCGCAACCGTCTCGAGCGCTTCTGTCGATACGGCGATCCGCCACACGGCGAGGATGAGGGTGAAGTCGTCGGCACGGGCGAGATCGGACAGGACGTCGTCCTGCGCCTCAGTGTGCTGCATCGCAACGGCACGGATGGCGCGGACGGAAAGGTCGGCGCCCCCCGCAACCGTCGTCTGTATCGTTCGGGTGAGCGAGTCCAGCTCGGCGCGATTTCCCTGGCGGGCGCTCACGTAGGCGAGATGCCAGGTGGCGCCGATGTTGTGGGGCTCGAGGCGGAGCACCTGCTCCCATGCCGCACGTGATTCCTGGAAGGAACGGCCGCGCCAGGGATTTGCGTGGAACCACATCTCGCCCAGGCCCGCCCACGCCTCCACGTCCGTCGGGTAGTCGGCCACGACAGCGCGGTAGCGCCGCTCCGCCTCGTCGGGATCGCGCTGCACGACGTCGCGGTACGCTGCGATCAGCGTGCGATCGCGCGCCGACAGCGGCTCGCTGTGGCGCACGGCGCGCTCCATCGCTTCCTGCGCGACATCCACTTTCGCGTCCCATGACGATGCCATGCCCAGACGGTACCACGCGAGCGCGAACGCCGTGTCCTCGCGCGTCGCCTGGCGCATGGATTCCACCGCTTCGACGAGGCGCAGCGCGCGCCAGTGTCGCTCGCCTTCGAGATACGCCTTCAGCGCCGGGATCGAGGAGGTCGTGAGCGCCGCGGTGCGACTCAGTCTGCCGCCGAGACGTTGCACGCGGTCGGCGATCAGCCCGACCGTCAGATCATCGACAACGGCGAACAACGAGTCGGCGTCACCCTCCGCGTACGCACGGTTGAGCGGCTCATCGGGTCTGGTGACATCGTACATTGCGGCGGTGATGCGCAGGCGACCGCCGGCCTCCGCCACGTCGCCCATCACGTACGTTGCGGCACCCAGCCGCGCAGCCAGCGCGCGACCCTCGGAGGGTGCCGCGATGGACCCGTCGTCGTCGGCGTTCGCCGCGGCCAGCACGGCACGCGGGTCCACGGTCCGCAGCCCCGCGGCGCCATCCAGGTTCGTGCTCAGCAGATCGACCATGCCCTCGCGCAGGTAGCCGTACTCGGCATGGCCGTGCAGCGAGAACGGAAGGATCGCCAGGGTCGTTGCGACCGGCGGCGCGGCATCGCGACGGCCCAGAAGGAACAGCACGGCCGCGAGCGCGAGAGCCGCGACGACGCCGATCCGCACACGCCGATCCCGCCACGCACGCTGCGGCGGTTGCACGGGGGCGTCGCCGGCGTCCGTCGGCGGAGCAGCGTCGACGGCTGGCCGCTTGCGAAGGGGCGAAGCAACCGTCGGGTGCGGCACCCCCGCCGGCGAAACGGTGGGTGGAGGAGGCCCGGACGCCGCTACGGTGCCGGCCGGCGGGGCCGGCGCAGCCACCTCGGCCCGTGATCGCCTGAGGCTCGCCTCGATCTGCCGCGCGACTTCGATGACCTTCGGATCCGGCGCGACACCGAGCTCCTGCTGCAGCAGGCGACGGTGCGCCTCATACTCTTCGAGGGCGCGCAGCTCCCCTTCCCGACCGCCGTTCCCGCGCAGCCCCCGCAGCAACGCCAGCGCAGCACCGGCGGAAGCGGGGTCAGCCCGGAGCCAGCGGCGTGCGACGCCTGCACACTCCACCCATGCCTCGCGGGCGGCGAGCTCCGCGCATCGCCGCTCGCATGCGGTCTGAAACAGCCGTGCCATGCGCCGTGCTTCGCCGTCCACCCACTGCTCGAAGCGCGCACTGCCGCCCACGTATACCGCGTCCAGGAACGGCCCGGAGTGGACTACCAGTGCGCCCTCCCAGTCACCGGCGCGCACCGCCGCCGCGAATTGCACCGCATCCACACGCAGCCGTGCATCCTCCGCCAGGCTCACGTCGGTGCTGCGTGCGGAGATGGCGCCAGAGCCCAGGGCGCGCCGGAGGTGCGACAACGCATCGCTGAGCGAATGGCGCGCGCGCGACTCGTCCTGTTCCCCCCAGAACATCTCCAGCAGCAGGTCACGCGAGACCGGGCCGCGCGCCAGCGCGAGCACCGCGAGCACGGCCAGCTTCCGCCGCTGCCGGTTCAGGCCGGCATCCGCCGCCCCCATCGGTGGCACGAGCGCGAGCCGACCCAGCGTGATGAGCTGGAAGTCTGTGTGCATCACGGTGTTGACTTGTTGATTCCCGATTGAGAACGCGCGCGAGATTGAACGCTCACCGGTAGCTCCCGGCGGGGCAACGCGCTCCGGGGGGAGGATCGCATGACCCAATCAAACGGAGGCGGATGATGAGTTCAAGACTGACGAGGTCGCTTACGGCCGGCGCGACCCTGCTCCTGGTATTCAGTGCACCGGCCGAGGCGCAGCTGTCCGGCCTGAAGAACCGCGTCAAGCGGGCCGTCGGTGGCGATGCGTCGGCGGCCGGACAGCCCGGCCAGTCGCAGTCCGTGCGCTACAACGAGAACGTCCTCGAGATCACGCCCGAGGTCATGGAGCGGTTCGTTCGCGCGCTGGAAGCGGAAGGTGCGGACCGGGCGGATGTTGCGCGCGTGGCTGCCGAGGTTCGCTCGCCCGAGGCCTTCCAGTCGTGCGTCATGGAGTTCGCGATGAGCGCGGAAGGACAGGCACTCATGGAGGAGATGGCCGCGAAGGGTGAAGCCTACATGGACGACACCTCCGATCAGGCCGCGGCCGCCGCATACCAGCAGGTACAGCAGAGCATCATGGACGCCCAGGCGAAACGGTGCGGCCCGGATCCGGATCAGTTCCAGTCGAGCGAGCTGCCGAAGCTGCAGGCCCGGCCGGCGAAAGTGGGGCAGGAAGCCGGCGGCTTCACAGCCACACAGTACGCGATTCTGAAGGAGCGCGTCGCGCCACTGTGCGGCCGCGCACAGGCCGGTGCCGAGGGGGAGATCCGGCTGCCGGGCGAGGGCAAGGACATCTACTGGGTGTACTCGCCGGTGGAGGTCGAACAGCTGCTGCCCCGGTGCGAAGCGCTGACACGACTGATTCACGGCACGTGAGCCGCATGCGACACCGCGGCCGCCGGCTGAACGCGCCGGCACCCCTCACCGCCGCTTTTTTGGTTGCGGTGCTCCTCGTGGCGCCGGGTCCGGCCACGGATGCCGCCGCCGCCCAGGCGCTGCCCGCGTCCGCCATGGCGGTGCGGCACGGCGACGCGTGGCACACCTGGTGGGAGGCGACGCACGCCCCCGGCCGGTGGGGCGCAGCCGATCCCGCGCTCGCCGGCGCCATCGAATGGCACACGCTGCGTCCCGGACTCGATCATGCCGAGATCGAGCTGGCCGGGGACGGCGTCGCCTGGCGGCTGCGCGTCGCTCTCGTGCGGATCGACCCGCGCGCGTTCCGGCTCGAGCTCGTCGATTCCGTGCGGGACGCCGGCACCCGCGCAGCATGGTCGATCGACGCCGCGCCGATCGATGCCGCGCTCGCACTCAATGCGGGACAGTTCACCGGCGGGCTGTCCTGGGGATGGATCGTACGCAGCAGCCGCGAGGTGCAACCGCCCGGCACGGGGGCGCTGTCGATGGCGCTGGTGATCGACACCGCGGGCGGCGCCCGGCTCGTGCCGGTGGACAGC
>CAYSGF010000140.1:0-24933 GCA_964430275.1 uncultured Gemmatimonadaceae bacterium | reverse complement strand
CACCGCGATGTAACCCGCCCAAACCACGGGCGCGGCGAGCATGGCACCAGCGAGCTTGTAGGTGGCGAGGGCCTCGTACTCCGGGCGAACGAGCGCCACGCTCATCCGGGCTGCCAGCCAGACCGGGTACCAGAGCATCGCGCCGGCGAGGGCGAACGGCGCGCCGAGCACGAGCAGCGCCCCATTGCGCGTCGTATAGCGTGCGACGTCGCCGCCCCGGTACGCCGGCGGTACATCGGCCTCGGCCACGCCGAGCAGTGCGAGCTTGCGCTGGTGTCGGCGCACCGCGCGCGCGAGCTCGGCGAAGCGGTCCGGCTCCCACGTGCGCAGCCAGTGGAGCCCGCGCGCGAACGCCTGCATGCGCGGCAGACGCTCCGCCATCGGGTCGCGCTCGCGCCACGATGCGAGGCCCTTCTCGCGCGCGTACATCCGTTCGGCCGTGTCGACGAGCGCCACGTCGTCGGCGGACGGCAGGTTGAGCGTCACATCCTCGAGCGCGCGCGCGATCCGCTCCGTGAGCGCGCGCACGGTGTCGACCTCGTCCGCATCGTACGCCGCACGCAGCTCGGCAATACCGAATGGAACGCCGATCGTCGCGAGCACGTGGCCGCGGAAGCGCGTCTTGCGCGTGTACGTCAGGCCGATCGGCACGACGCGCAGCTCGAGCTGCCAGGCGGCCTGCGCCTCGGCCGCCAGCGCAATGCGTGCGGCGCCGGTCCGCAGCGGCACGAGCGCCGGCTCCGAATGGCTGCGTCCCTCCGGATAGATCTGGATCGCGTCGCCGTCACGAAGCGCCTGGATCGCGCCGCGGAACGTGTCTTCGTTCCGATGCATCTGCGATGCATCGTCCTGCCGGCGGTAGACGGGCAGTCCGCCGAGCCCGCGCAGCACGGTGCCCAGGAGCGCCTGCTCGAAGAGCGGCGCCTTCGCGAGCGGGCGTGTCGGCCGGCCGGCCACATGGAAGAGGATGAGAGGATCGAGCAGGCTGTTCGGATGGTTCGCGACCACCAGCACCGGGCCGCCGGGCACCGCTCCGCCGGCGACTTCCACGTCATGGAAGACGCTCGCCGCCCATCCCGCGGCGCGTGTGATCAGCAGGCTCGCATCCATGCGGGAAGATGCTGTGCGCAGCGCAGCTTCGACAAGCGAAACCTGCCGCGATACCTTCCGGCATGCCAGTAACCAACCGGCTGTACGGTGCGGCCGCGCGTACGGCAGCCTCCGTGCTGCGGCTCGCGGCACCGTTCAGCGCGAAGCTCGCGCGCGGGGTCGACGCACGCCGGACTGCGCGCGCACACCTGGAGTCCTGGGCGCAAGCGGAGCGCGATCCTGCGCGCCCGCTCATCTGGCTCCACGCACCCTCGGTCGGCGAAGCACTGATGGCACAGGCGATCGCCGAAGCCATGCGCGCCGATAATCCTGACCTTCAGCTCGCGCTCACCATTTTTTCGCCGTCGGCGGAGCGTGTGCTCCCGGACATGCCCGTGGACGTCGCCGGATACCTCCCATGGGACACCCCTGCTGAGGCGTCGGCGATGGTCCGCGCGCTGCGACCTTCGGTTATCGGCTTCGTCCGCACGGAGGTGTGGCCGCTCATGCTCGGGGCTGCACAGGCGGCAGGCGCGCGTGCCGCGCTCGTGAACGCCGTGCTCGCCCCGTCCTCGTCGCGCCTGCGCTGGCCGGCACGCGCGCTGCTCGCGGACGTCTACAGGCGTCTCGACGCGGTCGGCGCGGTGTCGGCTGCGCATGCACGGCGCTTTCAGCTGCTGGGCGTGCCGGAGGGACGGGTGCACGTTACCGGCGACGCGCGCTTCGACCAGGTACTGCGCCGCATCGATCGGATCGACCGCGCGCGTCCGCTCCTCCAGCGGCTCCGCACGGGCGCGGCGCCGCTGCTCGTTGCCGGCTCGACGTGGCCACTCGACGAGCGGGTGCTGACGGATGCGCTCGCGCCGCTCCTGCGCGCCCGCCGCGTGCGGCTGGTAATCGCGCCGCATGAGCCGCAGCCGTCGCATCTGAAGGCGATCGAGGCGCTGCTCGACGGCGCGGGACTCGCGCACGCCCGCCTCGACGCCGTCGAGCAGGGCAGTGCGTCGCCGAACGTCAACACGATCGTCGTCGATCGGGTCGGTGTGCTCGCGGATCTCTATGCCGCCGCGCACGCCGCGTACGTCGGAGGCGGCTTCGGCAGCGCCGGGCTGCACTCGGTGGTCGAGCCCGCGGCCCTCGGCGTGCCGGTGCTCTTCGGCCCGCGCCACGGCAATGCCGTCGAAGCCGGCGAGCTCGCTGCGGCGGGCGGTGGGATGATCGTGGAGACGGCCGATGGGCTGCGCAGCCGCGTCGAGCACTGGCTCGCGGACGAGGCGGCGCGCATGGCGGCCGGTCGGGCTGCCCGCGCTTTCACGCTCGAACGGGCGGGCGCCGCAGAGGCGAACGGCCGACTGCTGGCGACGCTCGCCGAGTGAGCGCCGCCGGCAGCATCACTCCTCGCCGCGGTTCGATCGCTCGCGCGGGCCGATCGTCTGGGGCGGGTTCTCCTCGCGCGCCGGTGAATCGATCGGTGCCTCGACGCTACGGCGTGGCGGCGAGGCGCTCGTCTCCTCGTGGTGCGGTGGCCGCCGATCCGGATCCTGCAGCTGCTCCTCCGTGTGCTCGAGCGCCTTGTTTCCGTTCCGCTCCTTGGCGGTCCTGTCCTTCTTCCCCATGCCGATTTCTCCGTTGCCCTGAGTCCGACCCCGCATGACAGGGGCGCGTGCGCGCCCTGCTACGAAGCCCCCGCAATCCGATTCTCCGGTCCCCATACGATTGTCCTGATGGGCCGCAGTGCACGATCCGCGCCTCGTTGACACTTACGCCGAACCCGGTAACTTTGTTGTCATACTACGACTTACAGCCGCCGGGGGTGTGGTGCTGGTCCTGTCCCGACGCGCCGTGAAGCGGCTTCGCGGAGTCGCCATGGCTGCGGCACCCGCCGAGTGCTGCGGTCTCCTGATCGGCCGTGACCAGGGGCGCGCGCGCGTGGTGCTCGGCTTCGAGCCCGTCGCCAACGCGGAGCCCGATGCCTATCACGTTCCTGCCGGCCGCTTTGCGGCGGCAGAGGCGGCCGCGCGCGCGCGCGGGGCCTACGTGTGCGGGGTATACCACTCGCACCCGCGTGGCGAGCCGGTTCCGAGCGCGCGCGACATTGCACTGGCGTGGCCGGGGCTGAGTTACGTGATCATCGGCAGAAGCGGCGGACTGCGGGCATGGCGTCTGGAGGAGGATCGGCAGCGGTTCACGGAGGTACGGATCGGCTCGCGCGCACCGTGAGCATCACTCTCCTGCTGCCCTACGCGCTGCGCGAGTACACCGACGGTGTCGCGGAGCTGACAATGTCGGCGGCGAGCGTGGAGGATGCGCTGGCGCGGCTCGTTGCGCGCTATCCGCGCCTGCGGCGTCACCTGTTCGAGGAGCGCGGCGGCGTGCGGGGCCATGTGCGGCTCTACGTGAACGAGGATGAAGTCAATGACCCGCATGCGCGGACGGTCGAGGACGGAGACACGATCATGATCGTACCCAGCATTGCAGGCGGTGCGAGCACCGTGGACGCGCCACAGCAGGCGTTCGATCCGAGCGAGGTCGGTCGCTACGCCCGACATATCGCCATGCCGGAAGTCGGCTGGGAAGGCCAGCAGCGGCTGCGCGAGGCGCGCGTGCTGGTCGTCGGCGCGGGTGGTCTCGGCTCGCCGATCGGTCTCTATCTCGCCGCGGCGGGGGTGGGCACGATCGGGCTCGTCGACTTCGACGACGTCGATCTGTCGAACCTGCAGCGGCAGGTCATGTTCGCCACGAGCGACATCGGCCGGGCCAAGGTCGACGCGGGAGCTGAGCGGCTCACGGGAATAAACCCGCACGTGGAGATAATTCCGCACCGTGTGCGATTGACATCCGCGAATGCGCTGGAGCTTCTGCGCGACTACGACATCGTCGTGGACGGCACCGACAATTTCCCGACGCGTTACCTCGTCAACGACGCGTGCGTGCTGCTCGACAGGCCCTATGTCTACGGCTCCATCTTCCGCTTCGAGGGGCAGGTCGCCGTGTTCGGCGGCCGTGCCGGGCCGTGCTACCGCTGCCTGTTCCGTGAGCCGCCGCCGCCGGGAATGGTGCCGAGCTGTGCCGAAGGCGGCGTGCTCGGCGTGCTGCCGGGCATCATCGGCTCCCTGCAGGCGCTCGAGACGATCAAACTGATCCTGGGCCGCGGCACCACCCTCAAGGGCCGAATCGCACTCTTCGATGCCCTCGCGTTTCGCTGGCGCGAGCTCCGGCTTGCCCGCAACGCGGAGTGTCCCGCCTGCGGCGACGAGCCGACGATCACGAACCTCATCGATTACGACGCATTCTGCGGACTGGGAGACGATGTCATGGCGGAGACGGACGCACAGGAAACCGAGCTCACCCCGGCCCAGCTCCGGCAGCGGCTGGAGACCGGAGAGCCGCTGCAGCTCATCGACGTGCGCGAGCCCTACGAGTGGACGATCGCGAACCTGGCCGAGCAGGGAGCGCGCCTGATATCGCTCGGCGACCTGCCCGATGCGATCGATTCACTCGCGCGCGATCAGCCGATCGTCGTCTACTGCCGCTCGGGCGGCCGCAGCGCCGCTGCCGCCCAGCACCTGCGCGCGATGGGCTTCGATCAGGTGCAGAATCTGAGCGGCGGCATCATCGCCTGGGCGGAAGAGATCGACCCGTCCATGCCGACGTACTGAGTTGGTACGCGGCATGCAAGCTTCGTATTCGACCCTCCAGCATCGCAGGAGCAGGGAATTCGCGTGAGTATCAGGGACTTCGACGTTCGCAGGACCGTTGCCGACCTCGTGCAGGGCCGTCACCGCGGCTACCTCGCCGCCGGTGCGCTCGCATTGCTGGCTGGCGTGTACGGCGCTACCCGCGCCGGGGCGCCGCAGGATTCGCTGCTCACCGCGAGCGATTCAGCCGCCATTGAACCGGCCGACACAACGTCGCCCGACGCTGGAGCGGATGCCACAGAGTCCGCCGACAGCAGTGCGGCACCGTCGCCCCCGGCCCCCGATCCCCTGCCGGCTGCCGACCCTGCAACGCGCGTTGTCCGGCCTGCGGCCGTCCGCGGCCTCTATCTCAACGCGTATGCTGCCGGCTCGGATCGCAAGCTCGAGAAGCTGATCGGCATTGCGAACGCCACGGAGATCAATGCGTTCGTCATCGATGTGAAGGAAGCCGGCGAGATCAGCTACCGCTCGGCCGTGCCGCTTGCGCACGAGATCGGCGCTGGCCGCGCATACGTGCGTGACATGCGCGCCGTACTGGACCGGTTGAAGGAGAACGGCATCTACCCGATCGCGCGGATCGTCGTGTTCCGGGATCCGATCCTCGCGGAGGCCCGTCCGGATCACGCAGTGCAGAAGGTGGACGGCACCGGCGTCTGGGAGGACACCCATGGTTACAAGTGGGTTGACTCCTTCGATCGTGCCGTCTGGGACTACAACATCGCGATTGCGCGGGAAGCGATCTCGCTCGGCTTCTCCGAGGTTCAATGGGACTACGTCCGCTTTCCCGACGTGCCGCTCTCGCACCTCCGTACCGCCTCCTGGCCGGCGCGCAACGATCGCACGAAGGAAGATGCGATCCGCGAGTTCCTGCTCTACTCGCGCGCACAGCTTGCCGACCTCGACGTGCCGATTACCGCCGACGTGTTCGGCCTGACTACCTCCGCCGGTGACGATCTCGGCATCGGCCAGCGTTGGGCGAAGATGGTCGATGCGACGGATGCCTTGCTGCCGATGGTCTACCCCTCGCACTACATGCGCGGGAGCTACGGCATCGCAAGGCCGAATGCACAGCCGTACGAGGTGGTCAAGACCGCGCTCGAGCATGCGCGCCGACGCACGGACGATGTGCCGAACGCGGCGCGCGTGGTGCCGTGGCTCCAGGACTTCACACTCGGCGCGCCAAGATACAGTCCCTGGCACGTGCGCGAGCAGATCCGCGCTGTCTATGATGCGGGCTACGAGGAGTGGGTGCTCTGGCACCCGGGCAGCAACTACAGCGTGGAAGCGCTCGCCACTGCTGACGGCGTGGTGCCGCGCCTCTCGCCGCCACCCGCGGATCCGGTCTGGCGCGGCCCGCGCATCCTCGGAACACCGATCGGCAACTAGGCTACGCCCGACCCGTGCGGCGACGGTCCATGCCCGCTCCCGCACGGGTCTCCGCAACGGCCCATGCGACGACCCGGCGCAGGTCACCGCCCGCTGCATGCTGGCGTCGCATCCGGTCCGCGCCGTTGCCCTCCTCCAGAATCCTGGCAATGCCCTGCAGCGCTGCCGTGTCGCCCAGCGACTCGGCGATCGGGCCGACGGTTTCCAGCAGCTGCCGGATTGCATCGCGCACAGGCGCCTGTGCATTGATGCGCTCGGGTGCGACCAGCACGGCGTCCAATCCGTCGCGCGCTGCGACCCATTCGTTCTCTCGCAACACGACATCCTGAAGCGCCGGTTCCAGCGAGCTGCCGGGCGGCTGCAGCCGGTCCTCCGCCGCCGCGACGACGAGTGCGCGCGTCAGTGCCGCGATCGCGACGGCGTCGCCCAGGTTCGGGCAGACATCGCAGACGCGCACCTCGATTGTCGGATAGCGCGGACTCGGCCGTACGCTCCAGTAGACCGTTCGCTCGTCCGGGATCATGCCGCTGCGCAGCAGTACGTCCATGAAAGCGCGGTGCGCGCTCTCGCAGCCGAAGCGCGGCGAAGCACCGCTCAGCGGGAACCGGCGCCATGCCACCGTGCGGTAGGAGTCGAAGCCGGTCTCCTCGCCTGCGTGGTACGGTGAGCTGCACGACAGCGCGAGCAGGTGCGGGGTGTACGCCCGGACTACGTCCATCAGCGCGATACGGTCCAGCTGCTCCGGCACCGCGACATGCACGTGCATGCCGCAGATGTGGTCGAGGCGGACGAGGTGCCGGAATCGCTCGCGCAGCATGAGCGAGCGCGGGGTACGCGTCAGCTCCTGTTCTTTCCAGCCGCTGAACGGGTGAGTGCCGATCGCGAGCATCTCGAGGTCCATGGCGGCCGCCGCGGCACCTGCCTGGAAGCGACGCTCACGCAGCCGCTCCTCGAGCTCATCGGCGGCCCGGCACACGGGCGTGCCGATTTCCACCATCGTGTCCTGCATCTCGCCCGTCAGCTCGCCGGTCCGGTCCGTGGCGAGCACGTGACGGCCGCCGCTGCGGAGCTCGCGCGTCTGCGGGTCCACGAGCTGGTATTCTTCCTCGACGCCAAGGGTGAAGCGCTCGCGCATTTCGAATTCGTCTCGGGGTCATCGGCACCGCGGCGGCGGCGGGATCGCCGAGCCATAAGCAACTCCCGCACCGCTGGCGAAGTCCTTGCGCATGCGCGGGGGTCGGACACAGCGCAGTCATGCACGGAGGCAACCATTTCAGTCACGACGGACGACGTCCTGCAGCAGATTGCCGCACACGAGCGGACCCGGCACTCGCTGGCCGCCGGGGGCATGCTCGTCCTCGACGGCTCGCTGCCCTTCCTGCTCGTGCATCGTCAGCCGCGATCGCGACCGGATCCGGGCACGGCTCGCCTGATCGCGGGCGAGGCGTCGTTCCTCCTGGCACGCGAGGAGGAAGAGGTGCAGGCCCGTGAGCTCGTCCGCCTCATTGCCGAGGCCGGCTCGGCCGAGCATGGCGCCTTCCTCGTGCTGGAGATCTGGACCTCTGCCGATGCCAACGCCCAGCGCTTCGTCCTGAAGGCCCCTGTCGGTCCGGCACCCGAGACGCGCGAGAAGCTGTTTCGGACCCTCGAGTCTTTGACCAGCCTGCGGCCCGGTCTCGACACGGCGGTCGAAACCACTGATGAACGCCACCCTCCGGACCTGCCACCGATCCTCAGCATCGCGGAAAGCTGGCAGCAGGAGATCCTCGTGCTTGGCCTCGAGGTGCCGCCGATCTTCCGCGATCCGGACAGCGGCGAGGTATTCCCGCGGTTCCTGCGCCGCCTTCAGCGCGCACTCTCGCAGGCGCTGCGTCAGGCGATCTACGAGTTCATCCGCGTGCAGACGACGGCGCAGGTCACGCACCATCTCGCCCTCGGCGCGCGCACCCTGCCCGATGCGACCTGGAGCGTCGACCGCTCCCTGTGCGCGATCGAACATGCCTTCGACCTGCTCCTGCTGACCGCGCCTGTGAACGAGGCCCAGGCATGGCAGCGCTTCGATGCCGACCGGCACGAGCGCGATCCGCAGTTCCACTACCGGCTGCTGCCGATGGATCCGGATCTGCTCAAGCGCCGTCTCTTCGCGATCGAGATGGAGGCAATCGATGACCCGGCGCTCGCGGATCTCTTTCAGGACAAGCGCGAAGAGCTCGACACCCAGCTCACCATGCTCGGCGAGCGGGAGTCGGAGCAGTTCCGATTCAGCAGCCAGCGGCTCTACGGCACCGTCTCGGACGAGCTCCACGCTGCCGCCCTCTCGCTGCTCGCAGACGTGCAGCCCGCGTCCCGGCGCAGCCGCGAGCGGGTCGATGCCCGGGCGTTCCGCACGGCGGCCGTCGCCGAGCTCGACCATTACCGCACTCACTATCCCGGCCTCTCCACCGGCGTCGTTGTGCGCCCGGACGTGACCGGCCTGATGGTGTCGGAGGGCAACCTGCTGATCGGCGCGGGACTGCAGCTGGACCCCGACCGCGTGACCGCACTGCTGCATCACGAAGTCGGCACCCACGTGCTCACCTACGTGAACGGGCGCGCGCAGCCGCTCGAGCAGCTGTCGCTCGGCCTCGCCGGCTACGACGAGCTCCAGGAAGGACTCGCCGTGCTCGCCGAGTACCTGGCCGGCGGCCTCGACCGCCTCCGCATGCGACTCCTCGCCGCCCGCGTCATCGCCGCGCGCAGCGTCGAGCACGGCGCCGGATTCGTCGATACGTTCCGCCTCCTCACCCGCGATCATGGCTACTCTGCGCGCGGTGCATGGCACATCGCGCTGCGTGTGCACCAGTCCGGCGGTTTCACACGCGATTTCATCTATCTGCGCGGCCTGATCGAGCTGTTGCGCCTGCTGCGCGATGGAGTGGCGCTCGAGCCGCTCTACGTCGGCAAGATCGCGCAGAAGCACATCCGCATCATCGAGGAGCTGCGCCACCGCGAAATCCTGCGCGAGCCGCCGCTCACTCCACGCGTGCTCGACGACGCAGCGGCGCGGGATCGCCTGGCCGCCGTGCGCCGCGGTATCCCCCTCACGGAGATGATATGCCCGCAACCGGGATGACCATCGGGATTCTCGTCAACGACGTCGATACCGAGATGCCGCGGGCGGCGACGACCGTGATCGCCCGCGCGGCGGCGCGGCGTGGCCACGCCGTCCACATGATCGGCGTCAGCGACCTCACATACCACTCGAATGGCAGGCTTTCAGCAACGAGTCGCGTTGCACCGGCAGACGGAGCCGAGAACCAGGAAGCGTTCCTGGCCGCCGTTCAGGGTGAGGACGCCGTGCGCGCGACCATCACGACCGACGACCTGTCCGTTCTCTACCTTCGCTACAACCCGGTCGAGGATCACGCGGACCGGCCCTGGGAAACCGACGCGGGCATCGTGTTCGGCCAGATGGCGGTGCTGCAGGGCGTCATCGTGCTCAGCCACCCGTTCACACTCGCATACGCAGTGAACAAGATGTACCTCGAGCACTTCCCGGAGTCGATCCGGCCTCGCTCCATCATCACCCGGAGCTACGACGAGATCCGTCGCTTCTACGATGAGCAGGACGGTAGAATCGTGCTGAAGCCGCTGCGCGGCTATGGCGGCAAGGACGTGTTCCTGCTGGATGGTGACGACGCGAACATGCGCCAGATCACGGAGTCCATCTGCCGCTCCAGCTATGTGATCGCCCAGGAGTACCTGCCCGCTGCCACCGACGGCGATATCCGCCTCTTCCTCTTCAACGGTCGGCCGCTCGTGGCGGATGGGAAGTACGCCGCACTGCGCAGGGTGAACGAAACCGGCGATTTCCGCAGCAACATGACAGCCGGCGGCAAGCCGCACAGGGCCGAGATCACGCCACGCATCCTGGAGATCGCCGAAGCCGTTCGCCCGCGCCTCCTCGCCGACGGCATCTTCGACGCCGGCATCGACATCGTCGGTGACAAGCTCGTCGAGATCAATGCAATCAGCTCAGGCGGCCTCAACGCCGCAGGGAAACTGGAAGACGCGGACTTCGGTGGCGCAGTGGTCCGCCTGATCGAAAAGAAGGTCGCCTACCGCCAGCAGTACGGCACCCTCATCCGCAATCGCGAGCTCGCCGTCATGGAATGAAGGCGCGCACGATGGCAGGAGGACGGCTGAGCGGGTGCGCGGATGAGCAAGGGTCTGAAATGTGGTGGATGCCTGGCGACTGACGCGGACCGACGAGGCGTGCATTGGCTGAGTAGGTGCGTCTAGCAGGTGCGGCCGAGCAGGCGGTTGCGCAGGTGCGGCTGAGCGATGTTCTGGAGATGAGCAGGTGTCAGGCAATGCCAGACGAGTAAAGAAAGGTGAATCATGAATGCGCCGGTACCAAAATACACCAATTCACCAATTTATTCATTCCGAACCCCCGCGTGCTGAAACCGCGCCGTGCCCTTGTCCGGATGCCCCGAGTAGCGGGGCTTGTGGAACAGGAAGCCCTGGGTGAGGTGCACGCCGAGCTGCTTTACGGTCTCGAACTCCTCACGCCGCTCGACGCCTTCGGCAACGACCTTGGCGCCATGGGCGTCGGCGAACTGGACGAGCGTCTCTACCAGATTCTGCTTGAGGAAGTTCGTGTCGATGTTCGAGATCAGCGAGATGTCGAGCTTGATGTAGTCGGGTGCCAGATTCGCGATCGAGCCCAGGCCGGCGTAGCCGCTGCCCGCGTCGTCCACCGCGAAGCGGAACCCCCGATCCCGGAACGATTTCAGGTACTCCTGGAAGCGCGGGTAGTCCTTGATCGCGATCCGCTCCGTGATTTCGAGCACGACCTTGCTGGGATCGTCGATGCCCAGATCGGCCGGGTCGAGATTGCGGAACATCGGGTCATCGAAGTCGTGCGGATCGATGTTGAGGAACAGGAACTGGCCGTCCTTCAACTCGGGCAGGATCCCCTCGACCGCGCGTCGGCGCAGCAGCCGGCTGAGCTCCCAGACGAGGTTCGCCTCCTCGGCGACTTCGAACAGGATCTCCGGTGAGCGCAACTCCCGGCGCATGCCGCGCGCGAGCGCCTCGAAGCCGTACACCTCTTCCGTCTCCGTGACGATGATCGGGTGATACTCGATGAATACGGCGCCGTCGCGGATCGTCGACTTCAGGTCGCTCACCTTGCGCGTGCGCTCCCACTGCTCCGCACCGCGCGCTGCCTGTGCCGCTTCCCGGATCCCGCGATAGATCAACCGCTCCGTCCGGATCTTGGGGTTGCGGAACACCGTGGACGCACCGACATAGATGCCGCACAGCGCTGCAATGTCCTCGCCGTGCGCGCGCTCCACATTGTCACGCAGATGGTTCTCCAGCCGCTGCGACACCTCGCGCAGCCGCCGCTCCGCCGCTTCCGAGGCAGACGGCACGTGCGTGAGCAGGATGAAGTCATCATCGGCGATGTGCGACACCATCATGATGTTGTCGTTGCTCGCGTGCTCGCTCGCATAGAACGAGCGCACGGCACCGGCGGTCGTTTGCAGCACGTCGTCGAGCTTCTGCCAGCCGTAGATTTCCTCGATCTTCTCGTACCACACGAACTGGATGTAGAGGACCGTCAGCTCGCCGCGCCGCTCGAGCAGGTCGCGCGCACGCTCGATCATGACCGGCAGTGTAGGGAAACCGGTGAGCTTGTCGAAGAGCAGCTCCTCGTAGCGCACCAGCTCGGCTGCGTCCTGGCGCCGCCGCACGGCGCTCCCGCCGCCCGCCCGCTCGCGTGCGACGCCGATGCGCAGCTCGAGCTCCGCCGCATCCACCGGCAGGAACAGCCAGTCGTCGGCCTCGGAAATGGTTGGATTCGGACACTGCGCGTCGGCCTGACACGCGATCAGGAGCGCGGCACCGCGCCGGCGCGCCATGCTGCGCAGCAGCTCGACGTCCGCATCGCCTGCCAGCTCGATGATGACGACATCGGCCGGTGTGTTGAAGCCTTCGCCGCCGTTCAGCTCGAGCGGCTCGTCGACCACTTCGCCGGACAGCGCCGTCGCCGCGTCGCCGATCGCCTGACGCAGGGCTTCGTCGCGCACGCGCGCGATGACTTTCAAGCGCTCTTCTCCCGTACGGCCAGGTTCTTCTCGACCCGCTCGGCGAGCTCTTCCAGGCGGATCGGCTTCACGATGTAGTCGTCGGCGCCCGCCCGCAGGCCTTCCGTCTTGTCACTGAAATCGCTGCGTGCGGTCAGCATGACGACGCGTGTGCGCCCGAAGTCCGGATGGTTCTTGATGACGCGTGCCACCTCCCATCCGTCCATGCCCGGCATCATCACATCCAGCAGCACGAGGCCGGGATTCAGCTCTTCCAGCTTCGCGAGCGCCTCCTGCCCGTCTTCGGCAGTGGCGACCTGGTATCCCTTGGATTCCAGGAAGGTCTGCACGATATCGCGTGAATTGGGATCGTCGTCGACGATCAGAATCTTCGTATCACTCATGACGCCTCATGTCCCGCAAAGCCTCCGCGGTTCCCCCGGCCGAGCCAGGCCAGGACCCCGACGACAGGAAGAAGTAGGATGCCGAAGGTCCAGGCGATCTTCGTACGCGCCCGGTGTCTGCTGCCGAGCACGTCGATGATGGCCCAGGTCTCGAGCGCCAGTATCAGGAGGATCAGCCACGGGCGCATGGGCCATTCCAGGTCGCGGCCGGTCGGCCGAGGAGGGGCAAGAAGCGAGCCATTCGGGCCACCTTCCGGGCCATCTTCACGAGCTCGCTGCCCGGCGACGCGGCGGCTCCGGACGCACGAACTGCAGCTCGTAGAGGCGGGCATACAGGCCGCCGCGCGCGAGCAGCTCGGCGTGGCTGCCCAGCTCGCGCAGCTCGCCATGGTGCAGGACGAGAATGACGTCGGCGTTCTGCACGGTGGAGAGCCGGTGTGCGATCACCAGGGACGTGCGTCCCAGCATCAGGGTGTCGAGCGCCTCCTCGATGCGGGCCTCGAGCGCGGAATCGACGGAGCTGGTCGCCTCGTCGAGCACGAGGACGAGCGGATCGAACGCGAGGGCGCGGGCGAAGGAGAGCAGCTGGCGCTCGCCCACGGACAGGGACGCGCCGCGCTCGCCCAGCGGCTCGTCGTAGCCGCGCGGCAGGCGATGGATGAATGCCTCTGCGCCGACCCGTTGCGCAGCCCGCCGGACGCGGGCGTCGTCGATGTCGGTATCGCCGAGCCGGATGTTGTACCCGATGTCGCGACTGAACAGGAACACATCCTGGAGCACGAGGCCGATGCGCTCGCGCAGCGTAGCCGCGTCGATCTGCCGGATCGGAATGCCGTCGAACAGGATCTCGCCCTGCTGCGGTTCGTAGAAGCGCATCAGTAGACTGATCAGGCTGGTCTTGCCGGCGCCGGTGTGACCGACCACAGCGACGCGCTGGCCCGGCTCTGCGGTGAAGCTGACGTCACGCAGTACCCAGTCCCACTCGCCCGCCGCCGTGCGGCCGTACGCGAACCATACGTTGCGGAACTCGATACGGCCGCGGGCGCTCGACGGCAGGACGCGTAGCTCGCCGTGCGTCGCCGCCGGCGGCTCGCTGTCGAGCAGGCCGAAGATGCGCTCGCTGGAGGCCATGGCCCCCTGCAGCATGTTGTATTTCTCGGACAGGTCCTGGATCGGCTGGAAGAAGCGTCG
Organism: uncultured Gemmatimonadaceae bacterium; assembly: GCA_964430275.1. Classification (GTDB taxonomy): domain Bacteria; phylum Gemmatimonadota; class Gemmatimonadetes; order Longimicrobiales; family RSA9; genus DASTYK01. The sequence continues at coordinate 11,091 of CAYSGF010000140.1, read as the reverse complement.
CGCCCACTGGAGGAACGCTGCGAGCACGCCGACCGTGATGCCGGAATCGATCAGGCCCTGTCCCCGGTCGCTCAGGATCTGCAAGCCGCCGAAGCCGATGATGAGCGCAAAGGCGGTTGCGGTCAGCACCTCGATCACGGGGAAGAAGACTGCGTAGTACGTGATGGAGCGGAGGTGCGCGTCCAGGTAGTCGCCATCGATCCGGCGGAAGCGCTGCGACGTGTCGCGCTCGCGCCCGAACAGCTGCACGATGGACATCCCGGTGATGCGCTCCTGCAGGAACGCATTGATCCGGGCGAGCCTGACCCGTATGTCGCGGTATGCGTCGCGCACACGGGTACGAAACAGGTGCGCCGCGAAAAAGACGAGCGGCACGACGAGCATCGTCACGAGCGCGAGCCGCCAGTCCATGAGCAGCATCGCGCCGAAGATGAAAAAGAGAGTGAAGAGGTCGCCGAACACCGCGACGACGCCGGAGCTGAACAGCTCGTTCAGCACTTCGACGTCGGACGTGACGCGGGTCATCAGGCGGCCGACGGGATTGCGATCGTAGTAGGGGAGTCCCAGGCGCTGGAGGTGTGCGAAGATCTCGCGGCGCAGGTCGTACATGACGCGCTGACCGAGCCAGGTGGTCAGCAGCGTCTGTACGTATTCGAGCAGGAAGCCGATGCCGATCGAGGCGAGGAACGCGAGGGCGAGCAGGCCGAGCAGGCGGCTGTCGCCGCGCGGGATCGCGCGGTCGAGCGCGATCTGCGTGAGCCACGGACCAGCAAGCGTGACGAGCGAGGCCGCGAGCAGGATCGCGATCGCGAGCACGACCTTGCCGCGGTACGGTCGCAGGTAGCGCAGCAGGCGGCGCATGAGACGCGCATCGTATGCCTTGCCGAGCGCCTCCTCCTCGTGGTGGTGCCCGTCGCTCACGAATCCCGACCCTGCCTCAGCTGCTTGCGCTCCGCCTTGCGGCGCAGCCTGGCATCCTTGGCGGTCTCGCCCGGCAGTCGCACTGTGATATCGACGCCGCCCATGAGTGCGAAGCCGCGAATCTGCAATACGGGCGCTTCCGAATCCGGTGCCCGGTAGCGTCGCTCCTGATGGCCGAACCCGCCCATGATCGCGAGGCCGCTCGCGTCCACGCTCAGGTCCGGGGGCACGACGATGTCGGCGCCACCCATCATCGCGACGATGAAGACTTCGGTCACGCCCGGCGCGAAGCGCGCTTCCCGGAAGTCGAGATCCGCGCCACCCATGACGCAGAGCACGACCGTGCGGCGAGCGGGTGTCCACACGCCGCGGCGCTCGACGCCGCCCATGATTGCGACCAGGGTCTGGCTCTCGCGCACGGCGTCGGCGACCGCGCGTGCGCCGCGCAGAATCAGCCGGTCCGCCTCCGGCAGCGGCGCCTCGGGCTCCTCGCGAAGGACGGGCAGATCGGAAGTCAGGCGCGCGAGTTCCTGGAGATCCGCCGTGCGGTGCGCGACGTCCAGACGCCGTTCGAATTCGTCGACCGTGATGTGATCCGCGGCATAGTGGCGGACCAGCGCGTCGATCGTCACCTGGCGCTCGTCCTGCAGCGCCGGCAGCCGGCGGCCTGAGCTGTCCTGGTCGTCCATGCGCCTCCACGCGTGCGTAAACGATTGATCGAGTATGCCGATTCGCCGTTGACAGCCGCAAGCGCCGCGCGCATCTTGTCCCTGCCTCCCCGGCCCACTTCCTTCCGTGCTCGGCGATGAGCTTGAGAGCCTACTTCGACAGGATCCAGGGCCGGCTGTTCGTCGCATTCGCCCTGACGTTCCTCGGCACCCTGACGATCTATCTCGTCAGCGTGCTCATGCTCAATTCCTTCACGAACCGAGTTTCCGACCGGATCGCAGCCCTCTACCAGGGCACGGAGGCCGCCGCCGAGCTCGAGGCCGCACTCGCCCAGCAGCTGGCTGCCGGCCAGAGCTTTCTGCAGACCGGCGACAGCACCGGGATCACCCGCTTCGACAGCCTCGCTGCCGTTGTCCGCTCGATCCACGAGCGCTACACGTCGCTGGAAGACCTCGAGCCCGCTCAACAGGCGCGCCTGAACGACATCATCCGCGAGCATACCGCGCTGGTGCGCGACTACCGCGAGGTGCAGGCAGGCATCGAGCGCGGCGAAGGGACGGCTGCCCTGCAGCGCGGCGCACAGGTCATTGCCGGCGCCGACTACGTTCGACTCCTGATCCGGCAGCTCGCGCGTGAAGAGCTGCGTCGCGTCGAACAGGCTTCGAACTCGTTCCAGCAGGAGAAGGAGCGTGTACAGCGGGTGCTCCTGTTCATTCTCGGCATTACGTCCCTCGTCATGATCGGGTTCGCGTACTTCACGCTGCGTGCGGTCGAGCGCCCCCTGAACCGGCTCGTGCTCGCCGCCAATGAGTTCGGTGCCGGCAACCTGAGTGTCACCGTGAATGGCAAGATGCCGGACGAGTTCCGTGTGCTGGCGGGCGCGTTCACCGGTATGGCAGAGCGTTTCCGCAACGTGGTCGGGGAGACCGTGCGGACGGCGAACAAGATCGGCGCATCGGCGGCGGATCTGTCGAGCATCTCCGAAGAGGTCGCGGCGTCGAGCGGCGAGGTGTCGACGGCCATGGTCGGCATCACGAACGGTGCCGAAGAGCAGGCGCTCGGGCTGCGCGGTGTCGACGAAGCACTCGACACCATGCGCGCCCGGGCCGACGAGATTGGTGCGGCAGCGGACCGGGTGCGCGAAGTCGGCGCGCAGATCGGCGAGGTGGCGCAGCTGCGCCGGCAGGACGTCGGCCGCGCGCTCGCCATGCTCCTGGAGGTGCGCGAGGTCGTACGCGGATCGGGGGAAGAGGTGGGCGAGCTGCAGCGCGCGTCCGAGCGGATCACGCAGTTCGTGGCGACCATCCAGGGTATCGCGCGGCAGACGAACCTGCTGGCCCTCAACGCCGCGATCGAAGCCGCTCGCGCGGGTGAGCACGGCCGCGGCTTCGGCGTGGTCGCCGATGAAGTCCGCAAGCTCGCCGACGAGAGTGCCAGGGCCGCCGACGAGGTCGCAGCCACCGTGAAACATGTTCGGACGCAGATCGAGACCGTCGCGGAAACGATGAATCGGGGGTTCCGGCGGGTCAGCGGCGTCGAGGAGACCTCGAAGGAAGCGGAGGCGGCCTTCGAGGAGATCGTGGCCGCCGTCGTGCAGGTGAACGAGGCGGCCGGCAAGGTGGCCCAGGCAGCGAGCGAAAACCGGCGGGCGGTTCAGTCCGTAGATACGAATGTGCGAGCGGTCGGTGCAACGGCCGAGGCGCATGCGGCGAGCGCACAGGAAGTGAGTGCGGCTGCGGAAGAGCAGTCCGCTGCAACGGAAGAGCTGAGCGCGGCGAGCCTCGAGCTGCTGCATGCCGCGGAAACCCTGAAGGAGCTCGTGTCGGAGTTCCGCGTCTGACGAAATGAACGTTCTTTCCTGGATCGTCTTCGGTCTCATCGCTGGTGCGGTCGCCAAGCTGATCATGCCGGGCAAGGATCCCGGTGGCTGCCTCGTGACCGCAGCGATCGGTATTCTGGGGGCGTTGCTCGGCGGGTTCCTCAGCACCGAGCTGCTCGGAATGGGCACGGTGACCGGCTTCAACTTCCGGTCGTTCGCGATCGCGATTCTGGGTGCGATCGTGCTACTCGGAGTCTATCGCATCTTCCTCGGACGGCCGCGCCGCTGAGCGCGCCGCGAGCACACCCAGCACGTCATCGAGCCCGACGCCGGCCCCGGCACACGCGACCAGCACGTGATACACGAGGTCGGCGGCCTCCTCGGCCGCCGCATCCGGATTCCGCGCGGCGCACGCGAGTGCCAGCTCTACCGCTTCCTCGCCCAGCTTCTTCAGGCGCCAATTCTCGTCGGCCAGCAGCTGCACGGTGTAGCTCGCCGGTGCGCTCGTCTGCTGACGCTGCGCGATGACGTCCGCGAGCGCCGGCAGCGCAGGTCGCCCCTCGAAGCAGCTCCAGTCGCCCGTGTGACAGCTCGGTCCCTGCGGCTCGACGAGCGCGAGGACCGCGTCCGCGTCACAGTCCGCGTACAGCGCGACGACTCTCTGCGTGTTGCCGCTCGTCGCGCCCTTGCGCCACAGCTCTGCCCGCCGCCGCGACCAGTACCACATGTCTCCGGAATCGATGGTGCGCTCGAGCGCCGCGCGGTTCGCGTGGGCGAGCATCAGGACGACGCCCGTGCGCGCATGCTGGGTGACGACCGTCACGAGTCCGTCGGCACGCGCAAAGTCGATCCGCTCGAGGTCGTCGCTGGACTGGATTCGCATGTTCAGACCGTGCCGGCGAGGAGGGCGCGGATGTCGCGCGCGAGGGCCGCGTTCGTCGCCACAGCGCTGTCGCCGGTATGGCCGGGCGCGCCGTCCCAGTCCGTGAACACGCCGCCCGCCTCATCGATGATGGGCGCGAGTGCGGCTGCGTCCCACAGACTCATGACGGGATCCAGCATCGCGTCCGTGCGGCCCGTCGCAACGAGTGCGTAGCCGTAGCAGTCGCCCCAGGTACGCCAGCCGGCAATGCGCGAGCGCAGCATGTCCCATCCGCCGCCGCGGCCGGTGCCCAGAATGCTCTCGACATCCGTGGTCGTGACGAATGCGTCACCCAGCTCCGTTGTGTCGGAGACGAGCGCGCGGCGACCGTTCCACCAGCAGCCGTGGCCGCGTGCGGCATAGACGGTTTCATCCAGGGCGGGGAAGTGCATCACACCGAGCACTGCCTCCCCCTCTTCCTCGAGCGCGAGCAGCACACCATACAGCGGGACGCCGCGGATGTAGCTGCGCGTGCCGTCGATCGGATCGATGATCCAGCGACGGTCGGCGCCCGGCCGTACGTCCTCCTGCTCCTCGCCGATCAGGCCATCATGCGGAAAGCGGGTCTCGATCAGGTCGCGCGCGACGCGCTCGGCTTCCCGGTCGGCGAGCGTGACGGGCGAGTCGTCGGCTTTCGCTTCGGCGGCGATGCCGGTCTGGTAGTGGGCGAGTGTGACGCGACCGGCACGCCAGGCCACCTCGACGGCAAAGTCGAGGAGGTCACGGTAGGACTCGATCGTCACTGCGCGGCGATCTCTCGGTTCTGCGGGCGGGCAAGCCGTACGGAGATGCCGGAGTCGCTCAGCACCTGCTTGACCTCGCGCACCGATGCACTGCCGTCGTGGAACATGCCGGCGGCCAGGGCAGCATCGGCACCTGCGAGCAGGAATGCATCACGGATGTGCTCGATCGACCCCGCGCCGCCGCTTGCAATCACGGGTACGCTGACGGCTTCCACGATACGCGCCGTCATCTCGAGATCGTAGCCGCCGCGCGATCCGTCCTGGTCAATGCTGGTCAAAAGGATCTCGCCGGCCCCCAGCTCCTCACACTGTTTCGCCCAGCTGACGGCGTCCAGCTCGGTCGCAGTGCGGCCGGAGTGCGTGAATACGCGGAACCACGCGCCGCCGGGCTGCGCGATCGCCTGGGCCACCATGCCCTGCGGCCGCGCCGCCAGCTCGATCTGCCGCTTCTCCACGCGCGCATCGATACTCGCAATGATGCACTGCTTGCCGAACTGCGCCGCCGCTTCGCGCAGCAGCTCCGGATTCTGCACTGCCGCCGTGTTGATGCTCACCTTGTCGGCGCCGGCGCGCAGCACTGCGCCGATCCCTTCCACGTCATTCACCCCGCCGCCAACGGACAGCGGGATGAACAGCTGTTCCGCAGTACGCTTCACTACGTCGAGCAGCGTTCGCCGGCCCTCCGTGGACGCGGAGATGTCGAGGAAAACGATCTCGTCGGCACCCTCGGCCTCGTAGCGCGCTGCGAGCTCGACGGGGTCACCCATGTCGCGCAGGTTCTCGAACCCGACGCCCTTGACGACGCGACCGTTCTTCACGTCCAGGCAGACGATGACCCGCTTGTGCAGCATCAGATCTCCTCCCGACTCACACGCACACGTCCTTTGGTGCTGAACACCGCATCTTCCACGACGAGCGCCTGTCGCAGTGCAAGGCCGACAGCCTTGACGGCAGCTTCCACGACGTGATGCCGATCCCGTCCGCGCGTCACGACGAGATGCAGCGTTATCGCTGCATTGTCGGTCAACGAGCGGAAGAAGTGCTCGTAGAGCCCACTCGGCAGGCGACCGCGGTAGTACGGCCTGCCGCCGGTATCGAGCGTCGCCTGGACGAGTGCATCGTCCATCGGCACAACCGCGTGGCCGTATCGCGCACACTGCTCCGGCATATGATCGCGCAGTGCGATACCGAGCGTGATCGCGACGTCCTCGATCAGGTGATGTCGCAAATCTCCGGCCGCCTCAATGGCAAGGTACAGGCCGGAATACCGGGCGAGCGTCTGCAGCATGTGGTCGAGGAAGGCATCTCCCGTCCGAATTGCGGCATCGCCGGCGTCAGCACCGGATCGAAGGGTAACCCTGACACGGGTTTCGGCTGTTTCCCGGGTGAGCGTGCTCATGCGCGATAGCTCCGTGCCGTGGTCGATGGATCGAGGGCGCCGGTATACAGCGCCATGCCGAGCACTGCGCCATGCACGCCGATTCCGGCCAGCGCAGTCAGGTCAGCGGACTCACTGATACCGCCTGCGGCGAGGAGCGGATGCGCGCTGGCGTCGTTGAGGGTTTCGAACAGGACGACGTCCGCACCCTCCATGCGTCCCTCGCGCCCGACGTCCGTCACGAGCACGCCGGCCAGGGGCAGGTCGGTCAGTGTGGCGATGAATTCGCTGGCGAGGAGCGCCGTTGACTCCGTCCAGCCATGTGTCACGATCGTGCGGTCACGTACGTCCGCAGCCACGACGATCCGTCCGGTGTGGCGCGTCGCGAGCTGCTGGAGCCACAATTGGTCTTCGATGGCACGAGTGCCGACGACGACGCGTGCCGCGCCCGCGTCGAGCAGCTCCTCCGCCGCCTCGTCCGAGCGCACGCCACCGCCGACCTGTACGGGCACATCGACGGCGCCGATCACGGCCGCAATTCCGGAGCGGTTGTCGCCGGTCCCGAGCGCGGCGTCCAGATCCACCACGTGCAGCATCGAAAAGCCGTGCTCGGTCCACGAGCGGGCCACGGCGGCCGGGTCGGGGAGCGAGACGCGCTCCGCCTCCGGGCGGCCACCAACGAGCTGGACCACGCGCCCGCCGCGCAGGTCGATGGCCGGGATCGCGATCAACGGCGAGCCCCTTCCAGGAAGTTCGCTATCAGCTGCAATCCGGGCGTGCCACTCTTCTCCGGGTGGAACTGCACGCCGATAGCACTGCCGTGTCGCACAGCTGCCGGGAAGCGCTCTGTGCCGTATTCCGACCACGCGACCACGGCGTCGGCGCGAGCGGGGTGCGTCACGTAGCTGTTCGCGTAGTACGCAACGAGCGACGGCAGTCCGGCAAAGAGCGGATCACCCACGTGCGCGACGTCGTTCCATCCCATCTGCGGCAGGCGGCGCACGCGCAGCCGCCGAACCCGGCCGGGGATGACGCCCAGCCCGCGGCCGGCGCCTTCGTCGCTTTCCTCGAACAGGAGCTGCATGCCGAGGCAGATCCCGAGTGTCGGCAGGCCATCCGCGATGGCGGCCCGGAGCGGCTCGCCCGTTCCGACGAGGCGCGCGGCCGCGGGCGCGAACGCGCCGACGCCGGGGAGTACCAAGGCGTCCGCGCCGGCGGCCGCGGCGGCATCTGTCTCGATGGAGACACTCGCACCGGCCGCTTCGATGGCCTTCCGGAGGGAATGCAGGTTCCCGGTGCCGTAGTCGAGCACAGCGACTCTCATCGTGTGTGTCCGTCCAGTTGCACGCCTGACATGAGCTCCTCGATTGCTGCCAGAAACCGCTCCATCATCGGCCACGGTCCAATGGTTACGCGCATGCAGTCGCCGAGTCCCGGCAGCCCCGGGAACGGGCGGATGCCGACGCCACGGGCGCGCAGTTGCACGTTCCAGTCCCGGGCGCTGCTGCCGCGCGGCAGTGGGACGAGCAGGAAATTGGCGGTGGACGGGACTACCCGAAGTCCCAGGGACATGAGGCGGACGGCAAGTCGCTCACGGTTCACGACCACCTCGTCCGTACGCGCACTCGTCCACTCCCGGCCGGTCGCGAGGACGGCAAGTGCAGCCTGCTCGGCCAGCGCGGACACCTTGTAAGGTCCCCTGGATTTCTCGATCTCTGCGATCAGTGCTTCCGGGCCGACCGCGAAGCCGACGCGCAGGCCCGCGAGCCCGAACGCCTTCGAGAACGTGCGCAGTGCGATTGTCCGCTCGGACGTCGCGGCCACCTGCGCAACGCCTGCTTCCCGGGCGAAGTCGATGTACGCCTCGTCGACCAGTACGACGCCGTGCGCCTCACGATCGAGGCGGGCGACCGCAGCGGCGTCGAACAGGGTTCCCGTCGGGTTGTTCGGACGGCACACGTAGGTGACTGCGGCACGGGCGCCGAGCAGCGCGTCCACATCGAGATCGACTCCGCTCACCATGGCCAGTGGCACCGGCCGCGCGACGTTCATGCGCGCGAAGGTACCGACCATGCCGAACGTCGGCTCCGGGTACGCGATAACATCGCCAGCCGCGCAGAAGGCACGCATCGCGCTGTCGATGACATCGTCGGAGCCGCAGCCGGTCGTCACGTTCTTCGGGTCGACGCCGAGCATCTCGGCAATGGCCGTCTTGAGCGCCGGCACGTACACCGGCGGATAGCGAGTCAGGGCGTCATCGCCAGCCCGGTGAACGGCAGCCACCGCGGCCGGGTTCGCTCCCCACAGATTCGTGTTGTCGCTCAGGTCGACGTCACACGGGGTGCGTCCCGGGTCATACGCGCTGACCGCGCGGTACTCCGGCCGCAGCCGCAGCGGGCGCGTCGCGACGTTCGCCGGTGCCCCGTCCCGTGCACCCGGCTGAGCGCGCAGCCGCGCGGCATACGCGTGTGCGGGCAATCCTTCGGCATCCGCGAGGGTGGCTGTCGGTGCGGCGAGGGCGCCGGCCGCCGCCGCATCGAGCTGCTGGTAGGTGCTGAAGCGCAGGAAGTCCGTGGTGGAGAGGCCCGCATACGAGCGAGCAAGGCCGCCCGTTGGCAGCACGTGATTCGCACCCGTCATGTAGTCGCCGAAGGCGACCGAGCTCGCCGCACCGAGGAAGATCGTCCCGGCCGAGCGCAGCCGGGTCAGCAGGGCAGCCGGCTCCTGCGTGAGCACGAGCAGATGCTCGGGCGCGTATCGTTCCGCGAACGCGACGGCCTCGACGATGTCGTCGGCGAGCAGCAGGGCACCCGAGGAGGCGAGCGCGCGCTCGATGATCTGTCGGCGCGGCTGCTGCACGATGAGGCCGGCCAGCTCGCGCCGCACGGCGTCCAGGAGGGGCTCACTGGTCGTCACGAGCACGCAGCACGCGTCCGGGTCGTGCTCCGCCTGCGCCAGGACCTCGACGGCGATGATGCCGGCATCCGCGGTGTCGTCCGCGAGGATCAGGATCTCCGAGGGTCCTGCGGGGCAGTCGATCGCAATGCGGCGCGTGAGCTGCTGCTTCGCTTCCGTGACGTACGCATTGCCTGGTCCGACGATGCGCTGTACGGCAGGCACACTCGCCGTGCCGTATGCCATCGCCGCGATCGCACCGGCACCACCGATTGCGAACACACGATCGGCGCCGGCGATCGAGGCTGCGGCGAGCACCGCGTCGGCTGGAGCACCGCCCGGTCCGGGCGGGGTGCAGACGATGACTTCGTCCACACCGGCGACGCGCGCGGGTATGACGCCCATCAGCACACTGCTGGGGTAGGCGGCGCGTCCGCCGGGCACGTACACACCGACGCGGCGCAGTGGCTCGCCGCGGCGGCCGAGCCGCAGTCCCGGGCGCGGCTCGATCTCGACATCCGGCGGACGGAGTGCGCGATGAAAGCCGGCGATCGCGTCCGCCGCCTGCTCGAGTGCCCCGCGGAGGGCGGGATCGATCGCGGCCAGTGCGGCGTCACGGCGAGTGCCTGACACCTCGAGCGCGGTGATGTCGGCGCCATCGAAGCGCCGGGCAAGCGCGCGCAGCGCGTCGTCGCCACCGGCGGCGACCTCCGAGATGATCTCGGCGACCGCCGCGGCGACCGCCGGATCCAGGGCGCGCCCGCGCTCGTGCAGAATGCGCACATCTGCAGCGTCGAGAGTATTCAGGCGCCCGACCACCGCCATGGCAGGCGCGCTCACGGCATCAGCCTTTCGATGCGCGTCACGAGGATGCCTTCGGCGCCGACCTCCTTGAGCTCCGCGATCACGCGGTACACGTCGGCCGCATCGACGACGGCGTGTGCCGCGACGTGTTCGCCGCTGTTCAGCAGGTCGATGATCGTGGGGCCGGAGATGCCGGGAATGATGCGCTTCACCTCCTCGAGCGCAGTGCGCGGGACGTTCGCCATCAGGTAGCGCTTGTTCTGCGCACGCAGCACGGACTCGAGCGCGGTCGCGAGCTCGCGCGTCTTGCGCGCGCCGTTCTCCGTTTCGAGCAGTGATGGACGCGCGACGAGCAGCGCGGAGGACTCGAGGATCGTCTGCACCTCTTTGAGCCCGTTCACCTTCAGTGTAGAACCCGTCGAGGTGATGTCGACGATGATGTCGGCGACGCCGAGATGCGGTGCGATCTCGGCCGCGCCGGAGACGGGCACAATCGTGACCTCGCGCTGGTGCGCGCTGAAACAGGTTCGCGCGAGGTGCGGGAAGACGGTCGCGACGCGCGCACCCGCCGGTACGTCCTCGAGCCGCTCGATTGCGGAGTCCTCGCGCGCCGCGATCACGACGCGGCACCGGCCGAACCCGAGATCCAGCACTTCCGTGAGCTCGCGCGCGCTTTCGACGAGCAGGTCCCGGCCGGTAATGCCCAGGTCGGCGGCACCGTCGGCAACGAACTCCGGGATATCCTTCGCGCGAACGAACAGGGCGAGGAACTCGCCGCCCAGCGACGCCTGCAGTGCGCGGTCGCTGCCCGTATCGAAGGCGAGACCCGCACGCTCCAGCAGGTCGCGTGCGTCCTGCGCCAGCCGGCCCTTGTTCGGTAGTGCAATCCTGATCATGTCGCGGATCTCTCCGTATGACGAAAAAAGCCGCGGCCCGGAGA
>CAYSGF010000139.1:0-8069 GCA_964430275.1 uncultured Gemmatimonadaceae bacterium | reverse complement strand
GCTTCGATCTCCTCCTCGCCGACCCTCACGCGCTGCAGGCCGGTGAAGCGGCCGATGCCGTGATCGAGATGCACGATGAAGTCACCGGGATGCAGCTGCGAGAGCGACTCGAGTGCGACTGCGCCGCGGAAGCGCCGCGTGCGGCGCAGTCGCCGTGCCCGCTGAAAGATCTCGTGGTCGGTGAGCACGCGCACCGGCGGCTCGGCACCCTCGAGGACGAAGCCTCGCGCGATCGCACCCAGCGCCAGCGTCAGACGCGGCGGCAGGGCGTCGCGTCCCCCGAGCAGCTCCTCCAGCCGCTCGAGCTGCCCCGCGTTGTCACAGAGGATGTGCGTATTCTCGCCGCGCGCGGCGCCCGCCCGCAGCACCGCGTGGAGTGTTTCCATATCACGGTCGATCGTCTCGGGCTCGCGCACATCGAAGCGCACATCGGCGTCGGCCGCACCGAGTGCGATGCGGCCGAACGCACGATACCGCTCCGTCGCTGTAGCGGGATCGAGGAACAGCATCTGGGGTGCTTCCGGCTCCCCGCCGCGCCGTCGTTCTGCCTCGTGAAGATGCAGCACCTGGGACCAGGTCTTCGCGAACTCCTCGCCGCCTCCGGCGTAGTCGACCTCGACGAAGAGCGCGTCGCGCGGCAGGATGTCGAGGAGGGAGCGACGAACACCGCCTGCCGGATCGTCGCTCGGCATGCGCAGGTCCACGGGCAGGACGTCGATCTGCTCGAGCGATCCCGTCGACCGCTGGTCGAGTACGTCGAAGCTGCGAAGCGATGCGATCTCGTCGCCCCACATCTCGATGCGCACCGGCTCCGGTGCGCCGAAACCGAACAGGTCCAGGATGCCGCCACGCAGCGCGTACTCGCCGACGCCTTCCACGAGTGGCGTGCGCTCGAAGCCCAGCTCCTCGAGGCGCTCGGCGAGCGTCTGCAGGCGGATCTCGTCGCCTACCCGCAACGTCGTGCGGAGCTCGGCGAGTCCGCTCGGCAGCTCTGCCCGCTCCTGCAGCGCGCGCCCCGTCGTGATGAGGATGCGTACCCGGCCGGCGAGAAGCGCCTCGAGGGCTTCCACGCGCAGGCCGCTCACCTCCACATGGTGTTCGGCCGCCTCGTAGGGGAGCGTCTCGCGCTGCGGATAGAGGGCGATCCGGCTGGCGTCGAAAAGCGCCTTCAGGTCTGCTTCGAGCGCCTCCGCATCCGCGGGCGACTGAACGATCGCGACCCAGATCCGCTGCGGCATGGTGTCCGCGAGCGCCGCAACCAGCAATGACGCGGCGGAACCGGTGAGCCCGCCTGCCGTGCACGTCTGCCCCGGCGCAGGAAGGCGCTCGCGCACCGACGCGAATGCCGGTTGCCGGCGCATGGCTTCGATCAGGGCACGGTGCATCAGTCTGCGCTGGAGGCTTGCGGACGCATGTCGGGCGCTGGTGCAGCCACCGTGCCGCGCGTACGGTTCACCTGGCCGCTCGCCGCCAGCATCGTTTCGATCACGAGCACGAGGAAGGCAAGCAGCGCAAAAGGTCGCCACGATTCCGCTCCAAGCCGCTGCTGGTAGACTGCGCCGGTCCAGTCGTCCGCATCGTCGACGGTCACGACATCGACGTCCGCGAAGCGGTTCCGCAGCTCGCGCTCGCTCAGGCGAGTCAGATCCGATTCCGCCGCTGCAGGGTTGACGACGAACGCAGCGACCGTATCTGTGCCACCGAGGATGGCGTATACCCCCGCGCCGCCGGTGATCCGATAGGTGGAGGCGTTGCCGACGGGCTCACGCGTGCCGTCCGGCAACAGGATCGCGCTCGCGCGTGCCGGCAGCACGATCGTCTCGCCCGGCGCCGCGGATGGCGCGGTCGCGTCTGCCGCGGTCCATGCGCCGGTCAGCCGATCCAGCAGCGGCAGCATGGCCGGTGATGTGGGAATCGTGCTCGCCGCCTCGTCGAGCGGCGTCGCGAGCAGTATGTACGTGCCGCCTGCGGTGCGCTCGCCCCGCACTGCCCACGGCGAGCCGTCGGAGAGCGCGAGCAGTACCGAGTCGGGCGAAGCGCCTAGCCGCTCGAGCGTGTACCACTCGCGGATACGCGCCCGGCCAAGTGGACTCAGGACGCCGTCCGCCTGTGACTCGAGCACGAGGCGCGCTTCGCCCGTGCCGCTGCGGGCGCTGTAGCGCCAGGGAACGCGGGCGGCCGTCAGGCGGCGATTCAGCGCTGGCAGCTCCAGCGGCGAGGTCGGCGGCAGGATGATCGCGTTGGCGCCGGCACGCAGCGCCTCGATTCCTGCGCCGGCCGGCAGAACGGCGACGTCGACCACGCCTGCGTCGCGGCGTATCCGGCCCGCGTCGGCGAGGACATCGATTCCATCGTTCAGGAAGGTGTTTCCACCTGTGTAGGCGACAGCTGGCGGCGGCAGCACGCGGGTCGCGAAGTACCTGCGGTCATCGCCACGCAGTACGTCGGCATCCATCTCTACGTGCCCAACCGCGAAGCCGGGTGCTCGTGCCGGAAACGGCAGTACCGCGCTGCTGCCGATGGGCGCCGAGCCGGCGGCGACGGTGCGGCCGTCGAGCGTGAGACGCACGCCCACGGTGTCGCCGCCGGCGCCCTCGACGCCCACAGCCACGGCGCTGCGCTGCCCGGCGATCGGCGCGAGGCCGCCGCCCACCTCGACGTTGACGATCGCGCGATTCGGCGGTGTGCCGTCGGGTACCCACGCGACGATGGTGACGGCGCCCAGGTCGCCCGGGTCGGCGACGAACGCACTGCGCTGCGCATCGCTCAGGATCTGGATCTCGCGGGCGCGACCGTCCGCGCCGGTCGCGAGCAGTGCCGCGGCGTGCGTGACTGCCGCGCTGACGTCACCGGCAGCCGGGGTCGGCTCCGTCGCCCGCACGCGCATCGCCGTGGTCGCCGCATCGCCGGGCAGGGCCGGCTCCCAGGGGGCACCAGCACGAATCAGCCAGAAGCGATCGTCGGGACCTGCGCGCAGCAGGCTCTCCAGCGCGCGTGCCTTTAGCCCGTCGAGCACGCGCCGATCCTCGACGACCGCGCTGCTGCTCAACGAGTTGTCCAGAATGAGCGCGACGGCTGTCGGCTCGTGACTCGCGCCGCTGCCGCGAAGGAACGGACGTGCGGCCGCGAGTGCAAGCAATACGAGCGCGGCGAGCCGCAGGAGCAGCAGCAGGATCTGGCGCAGCCGGATTTTGCGGGCACTCTCCTTCTCTGCGCGGCGCAGGTAGCGCAGTGCCGGAAAGACCACGCGCGGCCCCTGGTGACGCTGCAGCAGGTGAAGCAGGATCGGAATGACAGTGGCCGCGCCGAGCACGAGCAGCGCGGGTGCGAGGAATCCCATCAGCCGAGCCGCTCACGCTTGTGGAGGTAGGCGCGCAGCGCGTGCGCGAGCGGCTCGTCGGTATCGACCACCTCGTAGTCGATGCCCTGCGGACGCAGCGTGCCGCGCCACTCGTCGATTGCGTGCTGGACCGCGTCGCGATACTCGCGCCGCAGATCCGCAACACTCACGGGCAGCTCCTCGCCCGTCTCGGGGTCGATGAAGCGGGCGTCGCCGACGCCCGGTGGCAATTCGCGCTCGCCCGGGTCGATCAGGTGGAACACGAGCACTTCGTGGCCGCGGTGGCGCAGGTACTGCAGCGCGAGCCGCGTCGTGACCGGGTCAACCAGCAGGTCGGAAATCAGAATGACCAGGCCGCGCCGGCGCAGCCGTCCCGTAATGTCCCGCAGTGCACTGCCTGCCTCCGTGCGCCCGGATGCGCCCAGCGACTCCAGTGCATGCAGTACTTCCAGCCAGTGGCGCCGTCCGCCGCGCGGCGTGATGTGCGTGCGGGCGACTTCATCGAAACCCACCATGCCCACGGCATCACCCTGGCGCAGAAGCAGCAGTGCGAGCGCGGCCGCGAGCTGCTTTGCGTACCACAGCTTCGGCGGCAGCCCGCCCCCGGACGTCCACGCCATGGATGCGCTCGCGTCCACGAGCAGGTAGCAGCGGAGGTTCGTCTCCTCCTCGAACTGCTTGATATAGTATCGGTCCGAGCGACCGAACATGCGCCAGTCGATATAGCGCAGGTCGTCGCCCGGCTGATACATGCGGTGCTCGGCGAATTCCACGGAGAACCCGCGGTGCGGTGAGCGATGCAGCCCGGCAATGAACCCTTCCACGACACTGCGCGCGACGAACTCGAGCCCGCCGAGTGCGGCGAGCTCGCGAGGGGCGAGCAGATCCGTGCGCTCGCGCGCGTGTGTCAAAGGTACGTCGGCCATACGCCCCGCGATTGTAGGCTGTGGCGGCCCGCGCGGCAATTCGCCGTCGCCGCGCACGACGCTGCGCGGTCGGGGTCCGGCGCGCAATCAGGGCCGGGATGGATGGCATGCCGGTGGGCGCGAGTACCCGAGATCCTGCGGGTGGCTGGTCCGTGCGCCCACGCTTGCCTATCTTCCCGCCCCATGGTTCCCGGAGCGCACATGAAGCAGCACGCCACATTCTGGCTGCCGTTTGCAATCGTGCTGGCAGCAGCGTGCAGCACCCAGCCCGACCCGGACTCCCGTGCGGCTGATCGGTCGCCGCTCGGTCGTGCGGCGGCGACGATCACGCCCGATGACATGTACGCGCGCATCGCGTTCCTCGCAGACGACGCGCTGCGCGGGCGCGATACACCGAGTCCCGGCCTCGAAGTCGCCGCCGCGTACATCGCCAGCGAGTTCCGCCGCCTCGGTCTGCGGCCCGCCGGCGACGACGGCAGCTTCCTGCAGCGCTATCCCTTCATCACGCGTGCGCTCGACCGGACCGCCACGCACCTGGAGCTACGCACGCCGGACGGTTCCGCACCGCTCGCATTCGCCAGCGACTTCTACGTCATGCCCGGCGAACCGAGTCGTGTCGAGGGCAGCGTCGTCTATGCCGGCTCAGTGACGGCGCCCGAGGCGGCGGCTGCGCTGCGCGACCGCGTCGTCGCCATCTCGGCGCCCGGCGCAATCGACCGCACGACCCG
Source organism: uncultured Gemmatimonadaceae bacterium (assembly GCA_964430275.1). GTDB lineage: Bacteria > Gemmatimonadota > Gemmatimonadetes > Longimicrobiales > RSA9 > DASTYK01. Next base: position 3,075 of record CAYSGF010000139.1, on the reverse strand, counting down.
CGCGGTCATCACCCGTGCCCGGGCCGCCGCAACGGCAGCCCACGCGCGCGCGCTCCTCGTCATCCTTCCCGGCGATGTCGATGAAGCGGCAATCGGACGTCAGGCGCAGGGCGGCGCTGCCACCCGGAGCATCTCGCCCGAGGTGCCGGTCGCCTTCCTCCGGCGCGACGTTGCCGAGGCAGCGCTCCGCGCCGCCGGCAGCGAACTGGGCGCACTCGAGCGGCGTAGCGCCGCTGCGCCCGTACCCGTGGCCGGCCTGACTGCCCTTCTGGCGGCACCGTTCGTCGATACCGATCATCAGCCCCCCAACGTCGCAGCGATTCTGCCCGGCAGCGACTCCACGCTCCGCAACACCTACATCGTCTTCAGCGCGCACTTCGACCACGTCGGCGTCGGTGCGCCCGATGCGAACGGCGACTCCATCTTCAACGGTGCCGATGACGACGCATCCGGCACAGCCGCGATTCTGGAGCTCGCCGAGGCGTTTGCGGCACTCCCGGTAGCGCCCGCGCGCTCGCTGCTGTTCCTGGGCGTCAGTGGGGAAGAGAAGGGTCTGCTCGGCTCGCGCTATTTCGCCGATCATCCGACCGTGCCGATCGAGCAGATCGTCGCCAATATCAACATTGACATGATCGGCCGGAACGCACCCGACAGCATCGTCGTCATCGGCCAGGAGTTCTCCTCGCTCGGACCGCTCGTGCAGACGGTCGCGACCGAGCGCAGCGATCTCGGACTGACCGTCGCCGAGGACATCTGGCCCGAGCAGAACTTCTTCTTCCGCAGCGATCATTTCAACTTTGCGCGGCGGGAAGTGCCCGCCCTGTTCTTCTTTGCCGGCGTGCACGAGGACTATCACCGGCCGAGCGACCACGTCGACAGGATCGATACCGACAAGGTGGCCAGGGTCGCGCGCCTCGTCTTCTGGCTCGGCCACGCCCTCGCATCCGACGTGCAGCCGCCGCGCTGGTCCCCTGACGGGATCCAGCGGATCCGCGAGCTCACACGCTAGTCACCGCCACGAACGGAGAACCCGCAGCCATGACCTTTCTGCGCTCGATCCTGGTCCTCATTACCTCCATTGTGCTGATCCTGGTCCCGTACGCGTGGGGCCATGCCCTCTCGAACCACCACTCGACCCCCGTCGTCGTCGGAGCGGGCGCCGCCGTGCTCACCCTCGCATTCGCCTTCGTCCTCACGCGCCGCCGGAGCGACGCCGATCGGCCACACTGAGCCGCTCGAAGGGCCACGCCGGCGCGACGGATCTTTGCCCTCCCGCTGCTGTACGACGTCCGGAACTGCACATCCGGGCCTTGCATCGCCGCATCCGCGCGTGGCATCTTCAGCTCGCCCCGGAACAAGGAATCCTTCGCGCGCCGTTGCCCCTCCGGCAGGATTGGCAGTATGAGGACGATTCTACTGGTTGATGACCAGCTCCAGCTCCTGGGCATTCATCGGATGTATCTGGAAAACCACGGCTACCGGGTTCTCACGGCCGAGACGGGCGAGCACGCCCTCGAGGTCGTGCGCCGGCAGCTTCCGGACCTCATCCTGCTCGACCACTCCCTGCCGGGCAGGACAGGAGCCGACATCGCCGCCGAGCTCAAGGGCGATGCACGGCTGTCCCGCATCCCCATCGTCATGATGACCGCGCACACGTACGGTGCCGTCGGCAAGCGCGCCCGCGATGCCGGCTGCGACGGCTTCCTCTCGAAGCCCTGTGACCCCAAGCGCGTGCTTCAGGAGGTCCGTCGCTACATCGCGGCCTAGCGACGGCTGCCCGCCCTCCTGCCGCGGCGGCGCTCCTCCCCCGCATCGCGCCGTCCGGTACCGATCCGGACAGCCTCCGTGACAGCTACCGACCGACCTTGCCCTCCCGCTATACTTGAAGGCTGTATCTCAATCGCGAACGAATGGGGCCGCCAGCGTGCAGCTAGACAAGATCCGGAATTTCTGCATCGTCGCACACATCGACCATGGCAAGTCGACGCTGGCGGACCGTCTGCTCGAACAGACGGCGACGCTGACGCAGCGCGAGATGGCGTCGCAGGTGCTCGACAGCCTCGACCTCGAGCGCGAGCGCGGCATTACGATCAAGCTGCATGCGGTCCGCATGGCCTATCGCGCGCGCGACGGTGAGACGTACGAGCTGAACCTGATCGACACGCCCGGACACGTGGATTTCACGTATGAAGTCTCGCGCTCGCTGGCGGCGTGCGAGGGTGCGATCCTCGTCGTCGACGCGAGTCAGGGCGTGCAGGCGCAGACGCTCTCGAACCTGTTTCTCGCCCTCGATGCCGGCCTCGAGATCATTCCGGTGCTGAACAAGATCGACCTGCCCGGGGCGGAGCCCGAGCGCCGGCGTGACGAGCTCGTCGAGTTGCTCGGCGTCGACGCAGCGGACGTGCTCACGGTGTCGGCCAAGGAAGGCACGGGCGTCGACGGGCTGCTGGAGGCGATCGTTGCGCGGGTTCCTCCTCCGCGCGGCAATGCCGACGCCCCTCTGCGCGCGCTCATCTTCGATTCCTACTACGACCGCTACCAGGGGGCGATCCCGACGATCCGCGTCGTGGATGGGGTTCTCCGCGCCGGCATGCGCATCACGTTCGGCGCTGCCGAGGGCATCTATCCCGTGGACGAGGTGGGTTACCTGCGAATCGGCCGCTTCAAGACGGCGGAGCTCGGACCCGGCGAAGTCGGGTACGTCCTGGCCGGGATCAAGCGCGTGAGCGATACGCGCTCGGGCGACACGATCCTGGACGCCGACCACCGCGCAACAGAGCTGCTGCCGGGCTACCGGGAAGTGAAGCCGATGGTGTTCAGCGGGCTCTATCCGAGCGACGCGGATCAGTACGAGGAGCTGCGCGACGCGCTCGAGAAGCTGAAGCTGAACGACGCATCCCTGTTCTACGAGCCCGAAGTCTCCACCGCGCTTGGCTTCGGCTTCCGCTGCGGCTTCCTCGGCCTGTTGCACATGGAGATCGTTCAGGAGCGGCTCGAGCGCGAGTGCGAGCTCGAACACGTGGCGACCGCCCCGACGGTGGAGTAACAGGTCACTCAGCTCGACGGCACCGAGAT
>CAYSGF010000138.1:0-3896 GCA_964430275.1 uncultured Gemmatimonadaceae bacterium | reverse complement strand
CCATGAACTCGATCTTCTTGAGCTCCACGGAGTCGCGCTCGGCGGCCGCGGCCAGCTGCTCCCGCTCGCTGGAGCGTTCGGCGACCGCCTCCAGGTCGCGGGACCACGACTCGGGAACGGGCAGCCCCTCCACGAAGGCGCGGACCACGACGCGATGGGTCACGAGGTCGGGGTAGCGACGGATGGGCGAGGTGAAGTGGCAGTAGTTGTCGGCGGCGAGACCGAAGTGGCCCAGGTTCTCCTTGCTGTAGCGAGCTCGCTGCATGGATCGCAGCACGACCGTGGACAGGAGCTTCGCCTCGGGCCGTCCGCGTACCTGCTCGAGCAGCTTCTGCAGCTGCTGCGGTGTCGGCTTGCCCTTGCCCGGGAGGCGCAGACCGAATCCGGCGACGAACTCGCGCAGCTGCTCGATGCGCGCGGTATCAGGAGGCTCGTGGATGCGATACGGGATCGGCACCTTCCGCTTCGCGGCGGTGCGCGCGATCGTCTCGTTCGCCAGCAGCATGAAGTCCTCGATGAGGCGATGCGAGTCGAGCCGCATCACGCGCTGGATGTCGGTCGGCTCCCCGCTCTCGGCCAGTACGACGCGCGCTTCCGGCAGGTCGAAGTCGATGCTGCCGCGCACTTCGCGCTCCTGGCGCAGCACGCGACTCAGCGCGAGCAGCCGGCGCAGCGCATCGTCCGTGTCCGCGTCGATGGAACGGCGGCCGTCGAGCACGTCCTGCGCATCGTCGTAGGACAGCTTCTGGCGACTGCGGATCACGCTCCGCACGAGGCGGTGGCTGCGCACGTCGCCACTCTCGTCCAGGCGCAGCAGCAGCGACATCGCGAGGCGGTCAACGTCCGGCCGCAGGGAGCAGAGGTCGCTCGACAGCTCGTGCGGCAGCATCGGGATCACGCGGTCCACCAGGTACACGCTCGTACCGCGGTTCAGAGCCTCGAGGTCGAGCGGAGATCCGGGACGCACATAGAAGGAGACGTCGGCGATGTGAATGCCGAGCTCCAGCGTACCGTCGTCGAACCCCGCGATGGACAGCGCGTCGTCATGATCCTTTGCGTCCGCCGGGTCGATCGTGAACACGATCCGGTCGCGCAGGTCCGTGCGCCCCGTGAGGTCGTCCTCCGTGATGCCGCGTTGATTGATCGCCTCCGCCTCCGCGATCACTTCCGGCGGAAAGCCGACCTCGAGGTTGTGGCCGTGTACGATGGCGAGCACGTCGTTGCCGGGTGCATCCGCAGGCCCGATCACCTCCTCGACCATGCCCGCCGGGCCGCGGTGCCCACTGCCCCAGTCCTGGATCGAGACGACGACCAGGTCGTTGGGCTGTGCACCGCTCGTGCTGCCAGCGGCCACATACACGTCGCGCGTCAGCTTGCGGTCGTTTGGCACGACGAACCCGAAATCCGTAGGTCTGCCGTCCGCAGCACCGGGATGAAACACTCCAACGATGCGCTCACGCGCGCGCTCGAGCACGCGGATGATCGTACCTTCCACGCGCTGTCCGCGGCGGCGTCGCTCGATGCGTGCGACGACCCGGTCCCGGTCGACGGCGGACTCCGTTGCGTCGGCAGGAATGAAGACGTCGTCGCCGCCCTCGTCCGGTTCCACGAACCCGGCTCCGCTGCGGATCGTGCGGAAACGTCCGACGACCAGGTTGATCTTGCCGGGCGCGGCGTAGCGCTGCCGCTGGACGCGATAGAGTAACCCCTCGTCCTCCATGCGCTGGAGCAGCGCGCGGAACTCGGCATAGTCCACCTGCTCGACGCCAAGCCCCTTGGCAAGCTCCTTTGCCTTGAGCGGCCGGCCGGCGTCAGCGCGCAGGAAGTCGACGATCTGCTGTGGATGTACGGGCAACGTTCCTGTCTTTCGGAGTAGCGGGGGCCGTCGGTCCATGCCGAGATTCGAACCTGGTGCCTCGACGCTGCGGCCGTGTCGTGTACCCGCGGTGGCAAGGATCACACCGGCGGGCGAACCACTCAGGTGAGCGGCTTCGCTTCGTCGATCAGCATGATCGGAATGTCGTCCCGCACCTCGTAGCGCAGCCGACATGTGTGGCAGACGAGCTCGTCCTGCTCCGTGCGGTACTCGAGGTCACCCTTGCACTTCGGACAGACGAGAATCTCGAGCAGTTGCGGATCCAGCATGGAAGTCAGCTCCGATGAAGGTCAGGTGCCGGGCGCGTCCTCGCGCGGCACCGGGTAACCCAGATACTTCAGCGTGTGCGCCTTGCGACGCCAGTTCGCCAGCGGCTTCACCCACAGGTCGAGGTAGACCGGCACGCCGACGAACGCCTCGATCTTCTCCCGTGCCCGCTGGCCCAGCCGCTTGATTCCCTCTCCGCCGTGGCCGATCAGAATGCGCTTCTGACTCTCCCGCTCCACGTACACGGTCGCCCGGATATAGACCGGAACCTCCGCTTCACGATACTCCTCGATGCGCACCGCCGTCGAGTAGGGGATCTCCTGTTCGTACTCTTCGAAAATCGTCTCCCGCACGAGCTCCGTCACGAAGAACCGCACCGACTGGACGGCCAGCTCGTCCTCGGGAAACAGGAAGGGACTCTCCGGCAGCCGCCCGATCAGTGCGCTGCGCAGCGCATCGACGCCCGCACCCGTTGCAGCCGAGATCCGCAGCGGCACCGCCGCCAACACACGCTCGCTCCAGGACGCGAGCGTGTCCACGACGCCCGGCTTCACCGCGTCCGTCTTGTTGATGACCACGACGAGATCGCGACGGCGCCGCAGCAGAGCCTCGAGCGCCGTCGCGTCCGGCAGCTCCTCCGGTCGGGTCGCATCCAGGAGCAGCAGCACGAGGTCCGCATTCTCCAGTGCTTCCAGCGCCCACGACCGCATCGCCCGCTGCAGCGCGTACTTCGGCTCCAGCAACCCCGGCGTGTCGACGAAGACGGCCTGCGCCGTGTCTGTCGTCAGGATCCCCGTGACTGCCTCCCGGGTCGTCTGCGCGCGCGGCGTCACAATGCTCAGCTTCTCGCCTACGAACGCATTCAGCAGCGTCGATTTCCCCACGTTCGGCCGACCCACCAGCGCCACGTGCCCCGCGCGCGTCCCGGTCTCAGGTTGCATGGGCGCGAATGTAGAGCGCACTCAGCACGATGGGAAGAGAATTGGGGAAGGAATGAATTGGTGAATTGGTGAACTGGTGAACTGGTGAATTGGTGAATTGGTGAATTCGGGCACGGGCATGGGGAGGACACGCATAGCGGCGTCCCTTCTCGCGGGGTGCAGGGTCGGAGATATGCAGCGCGCTCCTACCCAATTCACCAATCCGTGACCTATAGCGGGCAGAAAACAGAACGAGCCCGGACCAGCTGTCTGAAAGCTGATCCGGGCTCGTAAGATAAGGCCGGCGACGACGTACTCTCCCACACCGTCTCCGGTGCAGTACCATCCGCGCGGCGAGGCTTAACGACCGTGTTCGGGATGGGAACGGGTGTGTCCCTCGCGCCATTGCCACCGGCCATGTCCGCTGGGCGCATCGCACGCACGCGAGGTCCGGACTCTACGCCGGTTGCTCATCGTGGGCGACGGCTCCGTGCGCGCGGCTCTCGTGAGAAAGCACGCGACGCACGGGCGCCCGCATAGACCAGGGTGTCGTGGAAGCAAACAGACAGGATGAGTAAGCGTTTGAAGTCTGGCCAGTCATCAACACTGGACTGGTCAAGCCTCTCGGGCGATTAGTACCGCTCGGCTGAGCATGTCGCCATGCTTGCACCTGCGGCCTATCGACGTCCTCGTCTCGAACGGCCCTTCAGAGGTCTTGCGACCTGGGAGCACTCGTCTTGGGGGGGGCTTCCCGCTTAGATGCTTTCAGCGGTTCTCCCGTCCCGACATAGCTACCCGGCGCTGCCCTGGGTAGAACAGCCGGTACACCAGAG
>CAYSGF010000137.1:0-3658 GCA_964430275.1 uncultured Gemmatimonadaceae bacterium | reverse complement strand
CCGAGCGCGATCGCGAGCGGAAAGCTGTCGGCCTGCACACGGAAATCGACGGGCGCGTTCACACTGCGGCTCGCAAGCGGCAGCAGGCGCAGGTCGAGCGGCAGTCGGCCGCTCGCCGTCAATGCAGGGCGCTCGCTGTGCAGCGCGCTCAGGTCGATCTCGACCAGCTCGTCCGTGTAGGTGACGACACCGTCCACACGCGCCAGCCGCGCATCGTTCAGCTGCAGGCTGTCGATGGCAAAGCCGCCGCGCACGTACGGCTCGCTGGTCGTCCCCGTGAGGCGGACGTTGCCCTGCATGACGCCGTTCTGGAGCCTGCCGAGGCCCGCGAGCTCGAGCAGATTGTCGAGTGGAAGGCCGTCGACACCGATGGCGAAGTCGACCGGCAGCGGCGCACCGCCGCGTGTCCCCCACGCCAGTCGCCCACCGCCCTCGATGAAGCCGGCGCCATCGGCGCGCGCGAGACGGAATGGGTCTAACAGGAGCGCGCGGTCTGCGAGCGTGCCCTGCACGGGCTGCTCGAGGCGCCAGGTACCGCGGCCGACACCGGCGACGAGCGAGTCGACGACAGTCGTGAGGGTATCGCCGGTGCGCAGCAGGTGCGCGCCGAGCGTGAGCGCGTCGTCGGCGCCACGCGCGTTGGCCGCAACCCGTGTCGTGCCGTCGAGGTAGGCGATCGTCGCGCGCAGCGAGTCGAGGCTGGCATCCAGCAGGAGGAGTGAATCGGCGTCGAGGCGCGCGTCCCACCGTGCGCTGTCGCTGCCGATGCTGGTCGCGCGCACGGCCAGCCGGCCGCGATCGATGCGGTGCCGTTCGTACATGAGTCCGGTCAGCGAGCCGTCGACGTCGAGGTCGAATGCGGACAGGCCGCCCGTCAGTCGGGCGGTGGCGCTCAGCGCTCCGCCGACGCGCGGTGCGGCGCCGGGCTCGGGCAACTGCTCGAAGAGTTGCGCCTCCAGCGGCGCAAGCGACGTACTCGTCACGGTGACGTCGAGCGTGCCGGTGCGGCCCTCGAAAATCCCGAAGCTGCCGCTCGCATCGAGCGCGAGTGCCTCCGTGCGCGTCCGGGCGGTGTCCACCAGCAGCACACCATTGGCGATGCGGCCGCTCATGCGCAGGAGCGGCGCGAGCAGATCGCCACGCAGCACGTGATCCGCCACGGTCACGGAGTCGACGCGCACGGAAACGGGGCCGGCGAGCTGCTCCGGCGTGGGACCGGCGACGTCGAAGTCCACGCGCGCACTGAGCATTGCAGCCGGTGCGCCCTGGAAGAGTTCCGCGACGGCGAGCCGGTCGGAGGTCGCATATCCGGCGTAGCGCGCATTGCCATCCGCCCGCGTCAGGCCGGCTTCGACGAAGAGTGGTCCGCCCGCCGTCGTCAGGTCTGCGCTGATCTGCATGTCGGCAGTCGAGCCGTGTGCGCGCACGGTACCCGCGGCGTCGCCGCGCAGGCCCTCAAGCGCCGGGTAGTACGCGGCGAGCTCGGCGAGAGACAGGGGCAGCGCGTTCAGCGTGATGTCGAATGCGCCGCCGCGCGCAAGACTGCCAGTGCCTGTGAAACGGGAAACCGGCTGCGAGGGCAGCCGGTGTGTGAGATCGGCGACGAACTCGTAGGTACCTGACGGGCTGCCGCGTGCTTCGACGCGGCCATCGACTCTGCCTTTCAGGCTCGTTCCCGGTCGCAGCCGCTCGACGATCGCAAGATCGAAATCGCGCACGTCCGCTTCCACATCCCGTGCTGCGAAATCCCGCGTCGCGTCGAAGGTACCGTGGACCCGCACGCTGCTTCCGGCGCTCGTCCCGCCCTGCAGCTGCACGTCACCATCGATCTCGAGGGCGGAAAGCGGCCCCTGCACCTCGACCGTGCCCACGAGCAGGCCGTCGACGGGCAGCGTGCCGGGCAGCAGGTCCTCGAGAAACTGGATGTTGAGCGGCGATGCACGCAGATCGACCTGCGTGAAATACATGGTGTCACCAAAGACCATCCCGAGCGTTCCGGCGACGCGTGTGCCCGGTGCGAAGACATTCGCATTCTCGGCGAGCAGCAACGTTCCTTTCGGCTGTTGCGTCTGGATGCGCACCTGTCCCTCGCCGCCGCCTTCCTCCGGGAAGTCGGCGTAGAGCCACTGGAGATCTCGGAACCGGATCTGATCGGCATCGACCTGGATATCCATGATCAGGCGCTCGCCACCCGTGATCACGCGGCCGACCATGGAGCCATTCGTCGCAGGCAATTCGAAGCGCGGCACTTCGAAGGCCACTGCCGAGTCCCGTACGGTGAGACGACCGCGCAGGCTCTCGAGCTCGAGGGGCTCGCGGTAGACGATGCCGGTCGTGGAGAGCTGCTCGATCTCGACGAGCTTGCCTGGCTCGGCGGGCGACTCCCAGATCACCCGGTCGAGACGCGCCTCGATGTTGTCGAAGCGCATGACCCGGAGCAGGCCGGCGGGCACCTGCTCCCAGGTGACGCTCGCGGTATCGTCCGGCTCGATGGCTTCATCGGGGTCGAAGGGCAGCCGCACGACGGCGAGGCCGTTCACGATGCGGGCGTCCTGGAAGAGAATGAGGTCGCGACCGGGCGTGCTCTGGCCGGGCGTCGTATCCGGGAAGATGTATTCGTAGTTCCAGGCGGTATCACCCGGCATCCGCTCGATGTAGACCTCGGGATTGTAGAGGACGACGTCTTCGAGCACGATCTCGCCGGCCAGCAGCGTGCGCCAGTTGTAGGCGAGGCGGGCGGAGTCGGCCCGGACGAAGGGCCTGCCGGAGGGGTCGTCGATCGCGAGATCGTGCACGACGGCGCCGCTCAACAGGCCGCCGCCGCTGATGCGGCCTATACGGAGCTCGCCTTCGACCCTGTCCTCGAGCCATCCGAGCGCAACCCCGCGCGCGCGCTCCATCCCCCACTCCGTGCGGGTGATGAGCAGTACGGCGGCGAGTGCGAGCACGACGCCCGCCAGAATGCCAATGGCGACCCAACCTGCGATGCGCGCTCCACGCTTCACGTCAGTCTGATCCCCCCGCGCTTCGCTGCGCGTCCATGGCCACGTTCATCAGAATGCCTGCCCGATGGAGAAATGGAGCTGGAGCCGATCGAAAAACGAGTCGTACGGGTCCCAGCGGACGGCGGAGAGCCGCACGAGCCGGCCGGCACTCACGAGCTCGTCCGGCTCATACACCTGACCGGGCTCGATCGGCTCGCAATCACCCGTCGGGATGCGCGCGCATACCTCGGTCGTGAACACGTCCAGCGTTTCTCCTCCCCGACCATAGTAGCCGACGTCGACGCGGATCGGCCCGATCGGACTGAAATAGCGGATGCCGAGCCCGGGCGTCACTGCCAGGCCGCTCGGCCGGATGTCGGCGCCTTCGGACCAGATCTCGCCCGCATCGACGAATGCGGCGCCGCGCATGTTGTCGCCCCATATGGGAAAGCGCAGCTCGAGATTCGCCTCCAGCAGCGACGCACCGCCGATCGGCCGCACCTCGAAGGCGTCGTCGCCGCGCGTATCGGCCAGGTGCGAGACGTCGCACGTACCGGCATTGATCGACTGCGCACTGCACCCGCTCCAGTCCACTGCCGTGTCCGGGGTGGCGAGCCGGGTCACCGCGTTGACGGTCAGCAACCGCGGTCCGAGCCGGTACTGCGCGACGCCGC
>CAYSGF010000136.1:0-6053 GCA_964430275.1 uncultured Gemmatimonadaceae bacterium | reverse complement strand
CGATACCGATCACGACGTAGAGCAGGATCGGCGGCAGTCCCGCCAGCGTGTCGATGACGCCCTGGATACGGTCCTCCGGAGAATGCGGGCCGCCGAGCCGGGAGCGGCAGCGGGACTACCCCGGGAACGGCGGTGTCTCCGCTACCGCATCGACAAGCGCAACGGCCAGCGCCGCGATGCCCTCGTTACGTCCGATCCAGCCCATTCCCTCGTTCGTCTTGCCCTTGATGGCAACGTGGTCGGCGGCGATACCGAGTGCGCCTGCGAGGTGCTCGCGCATGAGTGGTGCATGCGGACCGATGCGCGGCCCCTCGCACACGACTGTGACATCCACGTTCACGACCTGGTAGTTCGCCTCGCCAAGCACGCCCACCGCTGCACGCAGGAGCACGATGGAATCGGCATCCTTCCACTGCGCATCGTCAGGCGGGAAATGCGTGCCGATGTCGCCAAGTCCCGCTGCGCCGAGAATGGCATCCGTGACGGCATGCGTCACCGCGTCCGCGTCGGAGTGGCCGGCCAGGCCCTGTGCCCAGTCGATGCGAACGCCGCCGAGCACGAGGTCGCGCCCGGCGGCATAACGATGAGAGTCGTAGCCGATCCCGACGCGCATGCCTGTTACGCCACCGCGCCAGCGAGCCGCAGGATGCGCAGAGCCAGGTGCGCCGCATTCTTCGCATTGTCGATACCGACGCACGCGACCGGCACACCGGGCGGCATCTGCGCCACGGACAGCAGCGCATCGAGGCCGCCGAGCGCCGCATTCAGCGGAACGCCGATCACGGGGAGCTTCGTGTGCGCGGCGACCACACCCGGCAGGGCGGCCGAGAGGCCGGCACCACAGATCACGACCCCGAAGCCGCGCTCCTGGGCAGTGCGCGCGAGCTCCGCAGTGCGCTCGGGATCACGGTGTGCGCTCGAGACGACCACGTCCGTCTCGATGCCCGCGTCGCTCAGGATCGGCACTGCCTTCTCCATCCGCTCACGGTCGGACTCCGAGCCCATGAGGATGAGCACCTTCGCCATCATACCCTCACTGTGGGTGTGCTGCGCCAGGCGCAGCAGGGACACCCCGTGTCCCCCGCCCCTGCCAGCGCATAGTTCTGGTAGCGACGGCGCGGTTCGAACCCGGCATCCTCGATCAGCCGCACGATCTCGGACTCCGGCATGATGAAGTCGATGCCCGTCGCACTCACCACGTTCTCCTCGATCATCAGCGAGCCGAAGTCATTTGCACCGAAGCGCAGCGCGATCTGCGCCATTTTCGGACCCTGCGTCACATACGAGACCTGTACATTCTCGAAATTGTCGAGCACGAGCCTGCCGAGCGCCGTGAGCGTCAGGTAGTCCATCCCCGTGCCGAGCTCCAGGTCCCAGCTCTCCATCTCCGTGTGCGACGGCTGGAACGACCAGGTGATGAAGGCCGTGAAGTGGCCAGCGCCACGTGCCAGGCTGCGCTCCTGCGCGGCGCGCAGCTTCAGCAGGTGCTCGAGACGGTCCTCCCACGACTCACCCACGCCGTACATCAGCGTCGCGGTCGTCAGCAGGCCGACCTCATGCGCTGCCTCGTGGATCTCGATCCATCGGTTCGAGTCGATCTTCTTCGGCGCTATGAAATCGCGCACGGCGTCCACCAGCACCTCGGCGCCGGCGCCCGGCATGGAATCCAGGCCCGCCTGCCTGAGCTGCCGCAGCACCTCGTCGACGGGCAGCTTCGCGACTTTCGCCATCATCTCGACTTCCGACGCGCTGAAGCCGTGGACGTGAATCGGATGATGCTCCTTGATGTAGTGCAGCAGTCCCGTGTACCAGTCGAGCGGCAGGTACGGGTTGTGTCCACCCTGCATCAGGATCTGCACGCCGCCCAGTGCCTTCGCCTCGTCGATCTTCGCACCGATCTCCTCGTACGACAGCACGTACGCCTCGTCGTCCTTCGGCCGCCGATAGAAGGCGCAGAAGCGACAGTCCGTGACGCACAGATTCGAGTAGTTGATGTTCCGGTCGACGATGTAGCTCACGACGTTGTCGGGATGCTTCGCGCGCCGCAGTGCGTCGGCGCGACCGGCCAGCTCGAGCAGGGGCGTCGTACGCCGGACCTCGAGCCAGTGCGCGATCTCGGCGCCGTGCGGGCGGGCGTGCGCCGGGGCGGGTACATAGACCGGCTTCGGCGCCTGCCGCTGCGAGCCCAGCGAGCCCGCCGCGCTCGGCTCGCGCCGCCGCGGTGTCGTCGTGTGCAGGATCGGCAGTGCACGCTGCTCGGCGGGAACCTGCCGCTCGCCCGTCGCGACGGTGCCGCCGCTGTCGACCAGTCGGATGCCCGGACGGCCCCCGTTCGGACCATGGCCGTTCGCCGACGTCACCATGCGCGCACCTCTGCGTAGCGCGCATTGCGCTCCACCGGGCGCTTGCCCGCGTCCCGGATCAGCCGCACGATCTCGCCGAACGTCATGCCCTCGGGCGTGCCCGCACCGGCCTCATGGTAGATGCGCTCACGCCGCACCGTGCCCTCGAGATCGTCGACACCGAAGTGCAGTGCGATCTGGCTCACTTTCGCCGTGTTCATGATCCAGTGCGTCTTGATGTGCGGAATGTTGTCCAGAAACAGGCGCCCGACTGCCAGGTTCTTCAGGTCGTCGAATCCCGTGGTCGCCGTCCCGGTACGCCCGAGTTTCTCGCCCAGCTCGTTGTTGTCAGGATGGTAGGCGAGTGGAATGTAGGTCAGAAAACCGCCCGTCTCATCCTGCAGCCCGCGCAGCAACTCCAGGTGGTCGACGCGGTCCTCGTACGTCTCCACGTGCCCGTACAGCATCGTGCAGTTCGTCGGGATGCCCATGCGGTGTGCACGGCGGTGTACATCGATCCACTCCTCCGCGGCCAGCTTGCGCTCTGCGATGGTGGCGCGCACGCCCTTCGCGAACACCTCCGCGCCGCCACCCGGAATGGAATCGAGGCCGGCATCGAGCAGCTGCTGCAGGACGTCCTCGACGCTCGTCTTCTCGATGCGTGCGAGATGCGCGATCTCCACAGCCGTCAGTGCCTTCACTTCGACGCCCGGATGGCGCTCCTTCAACCCGCGAATCAGGTCGGCGTAGTAGGCAACGCGCAGCTTCGGGTGCAGACCGCCGACGATGTGGAACTCGCGGACCGGTGTATCGCGGGCGAGCGACGCCTCGTGGAACGCCTCGTCCAGCGCCATCGTGTACGCGCCGTCCTCCTTCGGCCGCCGCGCGAACGAGCAGAACGTACACGTCGCGCGCAGGATGCACACATTGGTCGGATTCAGATGCTGATTGGCACAGAGGAAGACGCGGTCGCCGTTCTTTTCGCGATTCACCCGGTCGGCGAGCGCGCCGATCGCGAGCAGGTCATGGGACTCGAAGAGCGCGATGCCGTCCTGCTTCGTCAATCGCTCGCCGGCGAGAACCTTCTCGGCGATCGGGACGAGGCGCGGGTCCGACGGCGGAATGTGCAGCTCGGCAGCAAGTGCCGGGGTCATCATCGCTTCCGGCTCGGGGAACAGGTTCGTCCGCGGAAGAATAGGGTTGCCTGTTGGCTGCTGCAAGCGAAGGCCCCGCGCCGCCTTACGGTGGCGCGGGGCCGTGTTTCCCGCTCCTGGCGCTCTACCGGTGCGGATGCCGCGCCGACGACGCGCGCCCAGCTGCAGCGCTACTCGCGATAGGCACGCAGCGCGAGGCACACGTTGTGCCCGCCGAAGCCGAACGAGTTCGTGATCGACACGTTCACCTGCCGCTCCAGCTTCACGTTGTGGGCGTAATTCAGGTCGCACGCCGGGTCCGGCGTCGTGAAGTTGATGGTGGGCGGGATCACGCCCTCGCGTGCGACCAGCGCGCAGATCACGGTCTCGACGGCGCCCGCCGCACCCAGCAAGTGGCCCGTCATGGACTTCGTCGAGCCCATCACGAGCTCGTACGCATGATCGCCGAACACCGCCTTCACCGCCGCGGTCTCGTTCATGTCGTTCATCGGTGTGGACGTGCCGTGCGCATTGATGTAGTCCACGTCCTCCGCCTTCAGGCCGGCATCGGCCAGCGCATTGCGCATGGCGATCTGGGCACCGGCACCTTCGGGCGCGGGCGCCGTCAGGTGGTACGCATCCGCACTCTGGCCGTACCCGATGATCTCACCAAGGATCTCCGCGCCGCGGCTGCGCGCGTGCTCCAGCTCCTCGAGCACCAGCACGCCCGCACCTTCGCCGAGCACGAACCCGTCGCGCGTTGCATCGAAGGGTCGGCTGGCCGTCTCCGGTGAGTCGTTGCGCATCGACAGCGCCTTCATGTTGCCGAAGCCGGCAATCGTCATGGGCGTGACCGTCGCTTCCGCGCCGCCCGCCACCATGATGTCCGCCTCGCCGTGCTGCACGAGCCGGAGCGCATCACCGACCGCGTGCGCACTCGAGGCGCACGCGCTCACCGTGCAGTAGTTCGGGCCGCGCACCCCCCAGCGCATCGAGACGTGCCCCGCCGCAATGTCCGGAATGAACATGGGAATGAAGAAGGGGCTTATGCGCTTCGGTCCCTTCTCCACCATCACGCGGGCCTGGTCCTCGAACGTGGAGATCCCGCCGATGCCGCTGCCAATCAGCACGCCCGTGCGATCGCGATCGAATTGCGCATCGGCACCGTCCAGCCCGGCACGTTCCATCGCCTGCTGCGCCGCACCGATCGCGAACTGGGCGAAGCGGTCCGTGCGCCGGGCCTCCTTCCGGTCCATGTACAGCTCCGGCTGGAAGCCCTTCACCTCGCACGCGAAGCGCGCGTCATAGTCGTCAGTCGGCTCGAAGTGCGTGATGCGCGCAGCTCCGCTCCGGCCTGCGAGCAGCGCGTCCCACGTACTCTGCACGTCGTTGCCGAGCGGGGTAATCAGGCCGATGCCCGTCACCACCACGCGGCGGCGTCCATTCGCTGCCATGATCTCGTGAAGTTCGCGTGCGCGAACTACTCGATGCCCTTCTCCTGCAGGTACTTCACCGCATCGCCGACCTTCTGCAGCTTCTCGGCGTCCTCGTCCGGGATCTCAATGCCGAACTCTTCCTCAAATGCCATCACGAGCTCCACCGTGTCCAGCGAGTCGGCGCCGAGATCCTCCACGAACGAGGCCTCGAGCGTGACCTTCTCCGGCTCCACGCCCAGCTCGTTGATGATGATCTCCTTCACCTTCGCTTCGGTGTTCTCCGCCATGATGTCCTCGCTGTGAGTTGTTAGATCACCATGCCGCCATCGACGACGATGGTCTGGCCGGTAATGTAGCCCGCACCCGGACCCGCAAGAAAGCGGACGACGCTGGCCACGTCATCGCCCGTTCCGAGTCTGCCGAGTGCGATCCGATCCTGCAGCGACGCGCGCGTCGCTTCCGGCAGCTCTGCCGTCATGTCCGACTCGATGAAGCCAGGCGCCACAGCGTTGCACAGAATCCCGCGTGACGCCAGCTCCTTCGCCACCGACTTCGTCAGCCCGATCAGGCCGGCCTTCGACGCCGCATAGTTCGCCTGCCCCGCGTTGCCGGTGACACCGACCACACTGGTGATGTTGACGATTCGCCCGCGACGGCGCCGCATCATGCCGCGCGACACCGCACGGATCAGATGGAACGCCCCCTTCAGGTTCGTATTGATCACCCGGTCCCACGCCTCATCGCTCAGGCGCATCAGCAGGTTGTCCTCGGTGACGCCTGCGTTGTTCACGAGGATGTCGACCCCGCCCAGCTCCTCCTCGACCCGCTTGACCAGCACATTGCACGCCTCGCCGTCGGCGACGTCACAGGCGAACGCCGCGTGCCCGTCCCCCACGAGTGCCTGCGCCGCCTCACGGGCACGGTCCTCACTGCGCGCGACCACCGCAACCCGCGCGCCGCCGCGCGCCAGATGCTCGGCAATGGTGCGGCCGATGCCCCGGCTCGCCCCGGTCACGATCGCGACCTGCCCCGTCAGCTCGGGCGCTTCGCTCACGCCCACGCCTCCAGCTCCGCCGCCGTGCCGAAGGTCCGCGTATGCGCGCCTCGCTCGATGCGCCGCACGAGCGCGCTCAGCACATTCC
>CAYSGF010000135.1:0-4079 GCA_964430275.1 uncultured Gemmatimonadaceae bacterium | reverse complement strand
GGGCCGGCGCCTCGTCCTCTATTTGGCCTTGCTCCGGGTGGGGTTTACCGTGCCGCGAACTGTTGCCAGTCGCGCGGTGGTCTCTTACACCACCGTTTCACCCTTGCCTGTGCCCGAAGGCCATCGGCGGTCTGCTCTCTGTTGCACTCTCCGTCGCCTTGCGACGCCCGGCCGTTAGCCGGCACCCTGCCCTGTGAGCTCGGACTTTCCTCGACCGGCACGAAGCCGGCCGCGATCCACACTCGCTTCCCGTTTTCAAACAGCTCCTGCCAAATGCGCCCGTCAGGACTCGAACCTGAAACCTCCTGATCCGTAGTCAGGTGCTCTATCCAATTGAGCTACGGGCGCTTCTTCCGACACGACGCCCCGCAGGCGGTACCGGCGTATCACTCGCCGGCGGGCCATCCGCGGGGCGGAACCTGCCTTACGCTTCAGACGATGAAATCTAGGCGAAATGGCGAGGAGTGTCAACGGAAGATCGGGGCTGTCGGGTGGGTGGCCGGCGGGGCGGGAGCGGACCCGGAAGCGGTGCGGTAGCGGGGCGGAAGCGGACCCGGAAGCCGGTGCGGAAGCGGTCGGGGCTGGGTCGCCGCTTCCTTCCCGGCACCGCTTCCGGCTTCCGCACCGCTTCCGCTACCCGTTACCTCCTGCTCGGCTCCGAGATCTTCTCGACGGTATCGCCGACCTTGCGGTCGCCGACGTCGCGCGTGGCGAGGTCGGCCTGGGCGATGATGCCGACGATGCGGTCGTTCTCGACGACGGGCACGCGTCGGACCTGCTCGGACTTCATGAGGCTCATGACGTCCTTCACGTCGTCGTCGGGGCCGACCGAACGGATGCTGCCGCTCATGTGGTCACCGACCTTGCACTCGTTCGGATGATCGTCGGCGACGTGGCGGATCGCGATGTCGCGGTCCGTGATGACACCACTGAGGCGCATCGAGCTGCGGTCATCGACGACCGGAACGAATCCGGTGTCTGCGCTGCGCATGATCCGCGCTGCATCGGCGAGACCGTCCTCGCGGGTCACGACCTGGGGGTTCGGTGTCATGACTTCTCGTGCTTTCATATGACTACTCCTGCGTGTGGGGATCGAGCGTGAACACACGAGGGGTTGTTGTGCAAGCTGCGCGCCCGCACGCCTGGCGTCCGGCGGCACACACGCGATTGCGGGGGTACTGCCCCCTTTTCGGGGAGGGCTAGGGGACCGGCGCCGGGTCCCGGATGTCGCGGAAGTGCTGGATCCAGGGCTCGCCGATGGCAGCGCCATCGTCGGAGAACAGGCGTGTCTTCACGAGCGCGTCGCCGGTGAGCACGAGCGGCTGCTCGTAGCGGGGCGACGCGGGAGTCGGATCCGTGCCATCCGTGGTGACGCGGATGGTGCCCGCGCGTGCGCTCGAGAGCTCGATCGTCATGGTGTCGCTGTACTCGATCTCCCAGCTGCGCACATTGCGCCAGTGCTCGTGCAGCGGGATGGTGGCGCTGCCCGTGGTGCGCAGCTGTGGCCGTATCGGGTGCAGCCGGTACTCGCGCCATTCGTCGTACCCAGCGGGCTCGCCGTCCGCCGAGAATGCACGTGCACGCAGCGACGTGCTCGCCGCGAGCGTGAGCGGCGCGTCGTAGCGCTTCGACGCCGCGGTCGGCTCCGTGCCGTCCGTGGTGTACCGGATGATGCTTCCCGTCGGCGCCTGCAGCTCGACGTGCAGCGTGTCGTCGAACCAGAGCTCTTCGCGGTAGTGGCCCTCGCGCAGGCCCGGATAGCGGAGTCCCCGCGCAACCACCGTGACGGGTGACAGGATCCGTTCCAGCCGCGCGTCGGTTGCCTGGAGCGCGCGCTCGAACCAGGGGAATGCACGTTCGGGTGCGAGGGTCGCATGCCAGATCCGCTCGCTCACGGCGGGTACGCGCCGACGCAGTGACCGCAGCTCGATGTGTGCGGGCTGCGCCCAGGACGCGATGGACGCGCCGATGACCTGAGCCGTCGGCTCGAGCTGGATCGGCGCAAACGAGGGCGCCGCCGGCAGCCAGTTCTCCCAGCGGTACAGGTTCCAGCCATACACCTGCTCGAGATCCCACTTCCGGTCGTTCACGACGTAGAGCGGCTTCCACGAGACATTGATCACCGGGTAGCCGTCGGCGAGCAGGTGCTGCGGCAGCTGGTACATGGTTTCCCATGCCATCACGGTGACGTCCTGCGGGATCGTCACGGCGCCGTCGCGCTGAAATCCTTCCCATACGACCATCCGCTTCCCGTGCTTCTTCACGATGTCATTCATGCGCACGAGGAAGTGGCGGTAGAGCTCCTCGACATCCGGCAGCGCGTGCTCACGCAGGTACTGCTGTACGTCCGGATCCGCGTCCAGGTGCGCGCGCGATGCTTCGTCGCCGCCGATGTGAATGTAGGGCGACGTCGCGAACACTCCGGCGACCTCGCCCAGGATCGTGTCGAGCGCGGCGTACACGGCCTCGCGTCCCATGTTCAGGGTGCCGGAGTTCCGCTCACGGTCCTGGATGGCGAACAGCTCGGGCATGCGCGCGGTGAACTGACCGGCATGCCCCGGCACGTCGATCTCGGGAACGATCGCGACGCCGCGCACGCGGGCGAACTCGTCCAGTGCGCGAAGCTGCGCCTTCGTGTAGTGCTGGCCGGGCGTCGGCAGCGCCGGGAAGGCGTCAGTGGGAAAGGTGAAGAGCTGGTCGTCGGTCAGGTGGAGCTGCAGGTGATTCAGCTTGTACCAGCGGGCGAGCACGACCATCTGCTCGAGCGTCTCGATCGGATGCCACTCGCGTGCGACGTCGATGAGCAGCCCGCGATAGCGGCTGTCGGGCGCGTCGTGGATCTCGAGGTGCGGTATGCATATGCCCGACTCACACGGTTCCGTGCTCTGCAGCAGGGTCACGCTGCCCATGGCGACAGCGGCGTAGCTGCCTCCCTCGATCGCGATCCGCTCACCGACCCGAAGGCGGTAGCGGTCCGGCGCGAGAGACACGTCGATCGCGAGGCGGCAGGGCGCGGTGTCGTCGCGCGTAGCGGGGCGCACGGGCACATCCACGAGCATGTCGAGCTCGTCGTCGATCACTTCCACCAGCGGGAGCAGTACCGTGTCACCGACGGCGCAACGCAATGTATCCGGAAGCACGAGAGCGCCGCCGAACAGCTCCATCGACTCCGGATACGGCAGCAGCGCCGGCATCGCTCCTGTCGTCCCGTCGTCGGGAACGGGCGCGGCGTCCTGGAAGCGCACGCGCGCGTGTACGCCGAAGTGGTCGGACGGCCATAGCTCCTCGTCGATCGGTGCGTCCAGGATGACGCCCGCGTCGACCGGCTCGAGCGCACCGGCCTCGGTGAAGACGTGGTCGATGCGACGCGGCACGTGCCCGAGCTCGGGAACGAGCGTGGTCCGCTGCCGTGCCGCGCTGTCCGTGTGGACGGCCCCGTAGACGTCGATGAAGCGCGCGTGGAGCGGCTGCATCTCCGGGTCCTCGACCCGCGCATTGAAGTCTCCTGCCAGCACCACCGGCCCGGTCCCGCGCGTCTCGGCGACGAAACGCTGCAGGTGCGCAAGCTGCTCACTGCGAATGACGCCACCGGCGGCCGTGTGATGGAGATGGGTGACATAGACGTCCACCTCCCGGCCGGCCACGGCGATGCGTGCATGCACGGCGTTGCGGTAGTCGTCGAGTGGCTCGAGCGCGATACGGTTGCGGGCGACCATCGGATGGCGAGTCAGGATCGCATTGCCGTAGCGGCGGATGCGACCGATGCTGTCGACTGACGCGAACACATGGTCGTAGCCCAAACGTCGTGCGATCGTGGCGGCCTGGTTCGGCAGTGTTTCGTGCTGGAGCACCTCCTGGAGTGCGATCACGTCCGGCTGCAGTGCCCGTAGTGCTTCCACGATGCGATCCAGGCGACGCGGCCAGTCCCGCTGATCATGCCAGATGTTCAGCGTGACGATCGAGAGCGTGTCGTCCGGCGGCGGAGGTGCCTCGGCGACCAGAACCGGCTGCGTCCAGGCGACCTCGTACTCGCCCGGTGTTGGCGCGTTTTCCTTTGGCGTGCTCGAAACGACCTTCGC
>CAYSGF010000134.1:0-11633 GCA_964430275.1 uncultured Gemmatimonadaceae bacterium | reverse complement strand
TGCGGCCGGCGTGCAGGTCCTCGTGGATACCATCGTGGCGCTGGATCTGCCCCGGCCGCTCGTGATGCTCGTCGGTGTGCTGGGTGACAAGGACTGGCGTGCGATGCTGCGGCCGCTCCAGGCGACTGCAGACGACGTCGTGCTTGCGCTGCCGCCCACGGCGCCGGAGGAGCGCCGCTGGGATGCAGCGGCGGTGCTCGCCGAGGTGCCGGCGGCGAACACGCAGGTCGTGCCGGACTTCACGGCGGCGCTCGAGACGGCGTGGCACCTCGCGCGTGGCGGGACGGTGATCGTCACGGGCTCGTTTCATACCGTGGGCGACGCCCTGATCGCCCTTGATCTCGCACCCTGGGGTGCGGATGCGGCCTTGCCGCGTCCGTCATTCGCGCTCTAGATTCGCGCGAATGCCGACGTACGCGAGTCTCCCGGGGTTCCGGGACTTCTATCCTGCCGAATTCGCCGTTCGCGCCCACATCACGGGCACCTGGCGCGAGGTCGCGCGTCGCTACGGCTTCGAGGAATACGACGGCCCCCCGCTCGAGGCGCTCGATCTCTACACCGACAAGAGCGGCGAGGAGATCGTGGGTCAGCTCTATGCGTTCGAGGACAAGGGCGGCCGCCAGGTCGCGCTGCGTCCGGAGATGACACCCACGCTTGCGCGTATGGTCGGTGCGCGGGCGGGCGGACTGCGCAAGCCGATTCGCTGGTTCTCCATCCCGCAGCTCTTCCGCTACGAGCGCACGCAGCGCGGCCGCCTGCGCGAGCATTTCCAGTGGAACGTGGACGTTCTGGGTGAGCCGGCCAGCGCCGCGGATGCCGAGGTGCTCGCTGTTGCTCTGGACGGTCTGCGCGCGTTCGGGTTGACCGAGGAGCACATCGTTGCGCGCTTCAACGACCGACGGCTGCTCGAGCGGCTGCTGCTCCACATCGGCGTGCCGGAAGCGAAGCTGCCGCTCGCCTACAACGCCGTCGACAAGCTCGGCCGCGATCCGGATGAGCGGATCCGCCAGCGGCTCGAGCAGGAAGCCGGCCTCGATGCAGATGCCGTCGACCGCGTGCTCGCCGTTTTCAAGGCCGGCGGACTCGATGCACTGCGCACCGCCTACGGCGACATCGATGGCGTGCGCGAGGAGATCGAGCGGATCGCGCGCTTCCAGGCGCGGCTCGACAACATGGGCTTCGGCCCGTATGTCGCATTCGACGCGTCCATTGTCCGCGGGCTGGCATACTACACGGGCATCGTGTTCGAGATTTTCGACCGCCGCGGTGAGCTGCGTGCGATCTGCGGCGGTGGCCGCTACGACCGGCTGCTCGGGTCACTCGGCGGCGCTGACCTGCCCGCAGTCGGCTTCGGCATGGGCGACGTCGTGCTCGGCGAGCTGCTCGCCGATCTCGCACTCCTGCCCTCGGCTGCACCTGCCGCCGATGTGTATCTCGTCGCGGTGAGCGAGGCGGAACAGGCGACCATGCTGCAGGCCGCGCACGCACTACGCGAACGCGGCCGCTCCGTGCTCTACGCGCTCAAGCCGGTGGGCGTGGGCAAGCAGTTCAAGGATGCGGACGCACGTGGCGTGCGGCACGTCGCCGTGCTCGGGCCCGATGAAGTCGCTGCGGGCGAGGCGATCGTGCGCACCATGGGCAGCGGCAGCGAGCGGCGCGTGCCGCTGGCGCGACTGCTCGCAGGCGAGCTGGACGTATGACGACGCACGATCGAGATGACGGCGCGGAGATCCGGCGCCAGATCATCCGCAGGGCCGGGATCTACACGTGGGGCCTGTTCGCAACCGCGATGGTCGTGGCGCTCGGTGGCGCCGCGCTCGTGGCGCTCCTGATCCGGCCGGCCGGTGTGCCGTTCGTGACACGCTGGCTCGTGCTGTCGGCGATCGTCCTGCTGCCGTCGGCAATCGGGTACCTCATTCAGCAATACCGGGAAAGTCGGCGGCGGGCACTGCGCCGACGCGATTTCGAGGGGTCGGAGGAATGGCGGCGGAAAAAGGACTGACGACGCGCGCGGACGACTTCAGCGCGTGGTACAATGAGATCGTGCTGCGGGCGGAGCTCGCGGATTACTCACCTGTACGCGGGTGCATGGTCATCCGTCCGTATGGCTACGGACTCTGGGAGCACATGCGCGACGCGCTGGACGCGATGTTCAAGGCGACCGGACACCAGAACGCGTACTTCCCGCTCTTCATCCCGCAGAGCTACATCACACGAGAGGCGCAGCATGTCGAGGGGTTCGCCAAGGAGATGGCGATCGTCACGCACACCCGGCTGGTGAAGGGTGAGCACGGCCTGGTGCCGGATCCGGCCTCGAAGCTGGAGGAGCCGCTCATCATCCGGCCGACCTCGGAGACGATCATCTATGACATGTTTGCGAAATGGGTGCAGAGCTACCGAGACCTGCCGCTGCTGATCAATCAGTGGGCGAACGTCGTGCGGTGGGAGATGCGCACGCGCCTGTTCCTGCGCACGACCGAGTTCCTCTGGCAGGAGGGGCACACCGCGCATGCGACGGCGCAGGAAGCGGAGGAGGAGTCCGTGCGCATGCTGGGCGTGTACCGCACGTTCATGGAGGACTGGATGGCGATGCCGGTGCTCACCGGCACGAAGACGGAATCGGAGCGCTTCCCGGGCGCCGAGCGCACGTACGCGTGCGAGGCGCTGATGCAGGACAACAAGGCGCTGCAGGCGGGGACGTCGCACATGCTCGGCCAGAATTTCTCCCGGCAGTTCGACCTGAAGTTCCAGGCGGAGAGTGGCCAGGAGGAGTATGCGTGGAACACGTCGTGGGGGGTCTCGACGCGCCTCATCGGCGGACTGGTCATGTCGCACGGCGATGATGCGGGCATGGTCATGCCGCCGAAGCTGGCCCCCATTCAGGTCGTGATCGTGCCGATCTATCGAAAGGACGAGGAGCGCGCGCTCGTGCTCGAGAAGGCCGAGACCATGGCGAGCGGGCTGAAGCAGGCGGGGGTGCGCGCGCACGTCGACGCGCGTGACACACTGAAGCCGGGACCGAAGTTCTATGAGTGGGAGCGCAAGGGTGTGCCGCTGCGAATCGAGATCGGTCCGCGCGACGTGCAGGCGGGCCAGGTGACGGTCGTCACCCGCGTTGACGTCGCGGGTATCGAGCGCAAGGAGGCGATCCCCGAGATCCAGGCGATCGCGACGATTCCCGACAGACTGACGCGCTACCAGCACGCCCTGCTCGAGGCAGCGCGCGCGCGGCGGGAGGCCAACACGCATCGCGGCGTCACCGACTACGCTCGCTTCCGCGAGATCATTGAGGGCGTGGGCGGCTTCGTGTTCGCCGGCTGGTGCGGTCGTGCCGAGTGCGAGACGAAGGTGAAGGAGGAGACAAAGGCAACCATCCGCGTACTGCCGGATGCCGAGTTCCGCTCGAGCACGGCGCCAACGGCGTGCCTCGTATGCGGCGGCAGTGCGACCGATGAAGCGGTGTGGGCCCGTGCATACTGAGCTGGCGACCGCGTTCCAGTACCGCGCCGGGCACCTGTACTGCGAGGACACGCCGGTCGCGCAGCTCGTGGCCGACCACGGCACACCCCTCTACGTCTACAGCCGCTCCGAGATCACGGCCCGGTACCGCGCCTTCGACGAGGCATTCGCGCCGCTCGACCGGATGATCGCGTACTCGGTCAAGGCGAACGGCAACCTGGCGGTGCTACGGCTGCTGAGCGAGCTCGGTGCGGGCGCCGACATTGTGAGCAGCGGAGAGCTGTACCGCGCGCAGCTCGCCGGCATCCCGGCCGGACGGATCGTCTTCAGCGGCGTCGGCAAGACCATTACGGAGCTGGCGGCAGGGCTGGATGCCGGGATCTACAGCTTCAATGTCGAGAGCGAGGGCGAGCTCCGCTCGCTCTCCGAGCTGGCTGCGACACTCGGCCGGCGTGCGCCGATTGCGCTGCGCGTGAATCCGGACGTCCTGACGAACACACCGCACCACTACACCTCGACCGGCCACAAGGCAACCAAGTTCGGGGTGCCATACGCGGAGGCGCGCCGGCTCTATCAGCTTGCTGCATCGCTGCCGGGCATCGATGTCCGTGGCGTGGATGCGCACATCGGCAGTCAGATCGTGGATGTCGAGCCGTACCGAACGTCACTCGAGCGAATCCTCGAGCTCGTCCGCACGCTCCGCGGTGACGGCATCGAGCTCGAGTTCCTCGACATCGGTGGCGGTTTCGGCATCAGCTACGACGAGGCGCACAGTCCGGATGCGCGCGATTTCGCCGACGTGCTCTGTCCGTTGCTCGAGGGCACCGGGCTGCGACTGCTGCTCGAGCCCGGACGCTTCATCGTCGGCCCCGCCGGCGCGCTGCTCGCGCGCGTCGTATACATCAAGGAGATGGGCGGGAAGACGTTCGTGATCACGGATGCCGGCATGAACGACCTGCTGCGCCCGAGTCACTACTCCAGTTACCATCGCGTGGAGCCCGCGGAGCTGCATGAAGGGCGCAGTGCTCGCACCGTCGACATCGTCGGCCCTATCTGCGAGAGCGGTGATTTCCTGGCGCTCGACCGGCCGATGGAGATGCCCGAGCCAGGCGAACTGCTCGCCATCGGGACTGCAGGGGCATACGGTTTCTCGATGGCTTCGACGTACAACGCGCGCACGCGGCCGGCCGAGGTGCTCGTGGCCGGCAATACGCATCGGCTGATCCGTCGCCGTGAGACGCACGAGGACCTGGTGCGCGGCGAGATCGAGTTGCTCGATTGACAGGCTGAACGCATGGACACGCACAACCGCATCCTGATCCTCGACTACGGATCGCAGTTCACGCAGCTCATCGCGCGCCGGATCCGCGAGGAGCGCGTGTACTGCGAGATCCATCCACCGACCGTGTCCATCGATTTCGTGCGCGCGTGGAACCCGAAGGGCATGGTACTCTCGGGGGGACCGGCGTCCGTGTACGGCGACGAGGGGCCGAGCCTCGATGCGCAGCTGCTCGATATTGGCGTGCCCGTGCTCGGAATCTGTTATGGGATGCAGCTCATTGCCCTGGCGCGCGGGGGCAAGGTGCAACCGGGCAAGCGGGAATACGGCCGCGCCGAGCTCGTCGTGCAGTACGCCGGCGAGCTGTTCCACGGATTCGCAACAGGTGAGCCGGTAACGGTCTGGGCGAGCCACGGCGACCACGTGAACAGTGCGCCGTCCGGCTTCCACACCCTCGCCGCGACGGCCGACCTGCCGGTCGCTGCGTTCCGGGCCGAGGACGCACCGCTCTACGGCGTACAGTTCCATCCCGAAGTTGCGCACACGCCGCGCGGCGACGAGATCCTGTCGAATTTCGTGTTCCGCATCTGCGGCTGCGAGCCGACGTGGACGGCGGGCTCGTTCATCGACGAGGCGATCGATCGCGTCCGCGAGCAGGTCGGCCAGGCACACGTGATCTGCGGGCTATCGGGCGGCGTCGACTCGAGCGTTGCCGCCGCACTCGTGCACAAGGCGATCGGCGACCAGCTCACCTGCATCTTCGTGGACAACGGTGTACTGCGCAAAGGGGAGCGCGAGGGCGTCGAACGCGCGTTCCGCCAGCATCTCGGCGCCAGGCTGATCGTGGTCAATGCAGCGGAGCAGTTCCTCAAGCAGTTGGCCGGTGTCGAGGAGCCGGAGCTGAAGCGGCGGCGCATCGGCGAAACGTTCATCCGCGTGTTCGAGCGTGCGGCCGAGGAAGCAGGGCAGGGCGCCCGGTTCCTCGTCCAGGGCACACTCTATCCCGACGTCATCGAATCACAGTCGGTGAAGGGCCCGTCGGCGGTCATCAAGACACACCACAACGTCGGCGGCCTGCCGGAAGACATGACGTTCGAGCTGATCGAGCCCCTGCGCGAGCTGTTCAAGGACGAGGTGCGCAACGTCGGTCGCGAGCTCGGCCTGCCCGAGGAGCTCGTCGGCCGCCATCCGTTCCCCGGGCCGGGCCTCGCGATCCGCGTGCTCGGCGCCGTGTCCCCCCCGCGTCTCGCCGTCCTGCGCGAGGCAGACGCCATCTACCTCGAGGAGATCCGCGCGGCAGGGCTGTACGACGACATCTGGCAGGCATTCGCGGTGCTGCTGCCCGTGCACAGCGTCGGGGTCATGGGAGACCACCGCACGTACGAAAACGTCGTCGCACTGCGCGCAGTCACGAGCCGCGACGGCATGACGGCCGACTGGTATCCGTTCCCGCACGACGTGCTCGCGCGCGTGTCGAACCGGATCATCAATGAAGTCGCCGGGGTGAACCGCGTCTGCTACGACGTCAGCTCGAAGCCACCGGCGACCATCGAGTGGGAGTGAGCTAGCGGGTGGGTCCGGGGCCGGGCGGGTCCAGCGCCGCGCCTTCCGCGGCCAGCCGGCGCAGGTAGATGCCTGCGTAGTTCTCGTCGATCGCAGCCAGCCGGTTCTCGGCAGTCGCGGGGTGCTCCGCCTCGCAGCGGTCACACCGGATCACGCGCTGGCGCCCCGTGCCGAGCAGCCGCCAGTTCCCGGTGCACTCCCCACTCGTGTGCCGCAGCTCCGTCATTCTTCCCTCGCTCGCCGGCTCCGAGGCCGGCCCGTCTCAGGGTGCAATCTCCGAGCCATTCGGCGCCAGCCGTGCCTCAGTCACAGGTCGCGTCGCTGCAGTCCTGAACGAAAAAGGAACGGGGATTCGATTCGTGCGCCCGACCACTCGACCCGAGCGCAATGCCGTAGACGTTGACGACGGCACCGATGGGCAACGATGCCGGGATATCGTAATCGAACTGTGCACTGTTCGCCGCGCGCGCCGTGAAGCGGATGACACTCGAGTCCAGTGTCAGGAACTGCGCATTGTCGATCTGCCGAACGACGAGACCCAGGCCGACCAGGCTGCGCAGCAGCGGGTCCTGACCGGCGACTTCGACCCGAACCGACACACCGGCCTCCACGGTGTCATTCGCCGTCGGCTCCGTGATCGTTGCCTGGAGCGGCCCCTCCGTCGGATCGAGCGGCGCAGGTCGGGGCCGCTCCTCGCCGCAGCCCGCAGCGGTGAGGAGCAGGATCACGACCATGCCAGCGGCGGCCTTCACCGCGACACCGTGTCGCCGGCGGCTGCGGCGGGCGCCGTCGCCCGGGTGGTGTCCGGCAGGGCCGGCGGCGTCTCCACCTGCGAGTTCGACGCAGCCCCCTCCGCGGTGTCCGTCACCGGCTCTGCGACCGGCTCTGTTTCCGGCCGTTCCCGCAGCGCGTCACGAATGTCATCGAACACCGAGCCCAGCCCGCCCGGATCATCCGCACGGGCCTCTACATACGCATACAGCAGCGAATCCGTTACGCCGGCGTCCGCCAGGATCTGTTCGCGTGCCTCATTGAAGGCCGGCGCGCCACCGCTGTGTTCGGCGGCGGCGCGGCGCAATGCGACCATGACGTCGACGAACGTCTCATCGGCAACCGGCGGCTCCGCGCGCTCGGGACCGCAGCCGGCCAGGAGCAGCACGACGAGCCAGCGTGGCGAACGAGCGAAAATGGGCATGCTCCGGATTCGTGTAGGATGCGTAAGGTCGGCCGGATCCGCGCGCGTTGTCAAGCGGTGCCGCGGCCGGTACGTTGCGCCACCCATCCCAACATACGGACAACGAATGCGCGCAACCTCCGTCCTGACTGGCCTTGCAGTGCTGCTTACGATCGGCTCCCCGGCGAGTGGGCAGCGGGAGCCTCCCGCGCCCGCCGACGTGCTCGGATACGAGCTGGGCGAGCGCTTCACCGAGCACGCCGGCATCGTCCGCTACCTGGAAGCGCTCGCGGACGCGGCGCCCGGCCGCACGCGTCTCGTGCAGTACGGCGAGTCCTTCGAAGGCAGGCCGCTGCTGCGGCTCGTCATTGCCACCGAGCAGCATCTCGACGGACTGGACGGGATCCTCGCCGAGAACGCAGAGCTGACGAGGCGTCAGACCGCTGAGGCGCGCGCCCGCGAGATCGCCCGGACGAACCCCGCGATCGTCTACTTCTCCTATGGGGTGCACGGCAACGAGAGCTCGTCGAGCGAAGCGGCCCTGTACACGGCCTGGGACCTGGTGCGCGGCGCGCCGGAAGTCTCCGGGGTGCTCGATTCCGTGGTCGTCATCATTGACCCGGCAGTGAATCCGGACGGCCGCGAGCGCTACGTGCAGTGGTATCGCGAAGCGCGCGGGGTCGTACCGAACTCGCGACCGGGCGCGCGCGAGCACGACGAGCCGTGGCCGGGCGGGCGGGCGAACCACTACCTGTTCGACCTGAACCGCGACTGGGCGTGGATGACGCAGCAGGAAACACGTGCGCGGCTGAGTACCTGGGCACGCTGGAATCCGCAGGTGCACGTCGACTTCCATGAAATGAGCCCCGAGGCGAGCTACTTCTTCTTCCCCGCGGCGCCGCCGATCAACCCGCTCTACCCGCCGCACGTGCTGGAATGGGGCGAGCGTTTTGGCGCCGCGAACGCGAGCGCCTTCGACAGACGGGGCTGGGCGTACTTCACGGAGGAGTCGTACGACCTGTTCTATCCCGGGTACGGTGACAGCTGGCCGAGCCTGCTGGGCGCGATCGGCATGACGTACGAGCAGGCGGGCAGCGGCCGGGCGGGCCTCGCATACGAGCGCGCGGACGGCACAGTCCTCACGCTCCACGATCGCGCGCAGCACCACCGCACCTCCGGTCATGCGACATTGCGCACGGCGGCATTCGGGAAGAGTGACCTGCTTCTCGACTTTGCTGCGTTCCATCGCACCGTCGGCAATGAGCATCCCGACGTACTGCTCGTGCCCGGCCGCGACGAGGGACGGATCCGCGCCCTCGTCGACCTGCTGCTGTCGCAGGGCATCGAAGTTGAGCGCGCCGCACGGGCGTTCCGCGCGGAAGCGGATGCGTATGCCGGTTTCGCCGAGCGGCGCGAGTTCCCCGCGGGCACGATTCGCGTGCGCGCGCGCCAGCCCCGCGGCCTCCTCGCCGTCACCCTGCTCCAGCCGGAGATCGTGCTCGACGCGACGTTCTCCTACGACGTCAGTGCATGGTCGCTCCCGTTCGCGTACGGTGTCGAGGCGCACGCAGTGGAGCGCGCCCCCGATGCGGACTGGGTGCGAGCCTTGCCCGGGGCCGTCGTTGCGGGGCAGGAGCTGCCGGTCACGACCGGCAGTTCCGCCGCCTCCTACGGCTGGGTGCTGCCGCCCTCCTTCGAGAGCTGGCGCGCGGTCACCCGCTACCTGCGTGCCGGCGGGCGCGCATCCGTCATCGATGATCCGATCACGATTGCCGGGCGTGCGCTCGGTGCGGGCGCCATCTTCCTGCCGCGCCTCGGGGCCGACTCGTTCGACGTCCGCATCACGCGCGCGGGTCTGCCGCCGTCCGCTCTGCCCGTGACGTCCGGCCGCACCAGCAGCGGCCCGGACCTCGGCACCGGCAGTGCGTACCCGGTGCGCGCGCCGCGCATCGCGCTGCTCATGGGAAGCGGTGTGTCCAGCACGTCCGCCGGCGCTCACTGGTTCTTCCTCGATCAGACGCTCGCGCTCGACTACGACGCGCTCGCTGTTGACGCCGTCGTGTCGGCCGAACTGCACGAGTACGACGTCATCGTTGCACCGGAGATGTCGCGCGCGGCACTCGGCGATGCCGGCATCGAGGCGCTGACCGCATACGTCGAAGCGGGCGGCACCCTCGTCGCCGTCGGGAGCGCCGCGCGCAACGTCGGCGCGCCGATCGCCGAGATCGAGACGCGCAGTCCACCCGAGCGGCCGGAGGAAGCGCGCATCGAGCGCGCACTGCGCGGCCGCGAGCTGCGCGAGCTGGAGGAGTTCGAGGAAGATGTGCCCGGCACGATCGTGAGCGCGCGCATCGACGCGGCACACCCGCTCGGCTTCGGCGCGGGCACCGACGAGGGTGTGCTGTATGTGCTGCACGCAGGCGGACAGGTGTTCGAACCGGACGAGGACTTCGAGACCGCGGCGTACTTCGAGCAGGACCTCGAGAAGGTGAGCGGCGTGATCAGCGAACGAAACCTCGAACGCCTGTCGCAGGCGAGCTGGCTCGCCGTGAAGAACGTGGGCGACGGCCGTGTCGTCCTGTTCGCCGATGACCCGCTGTTCCGTCACTTCTGGTACGCCACATTCCAGCCTTTCGCGAACGCGCTGCTGCTCGGGCCGCGGCTGTGAGGCCCGGTTACCGTCTCGCACACCAGCAAGCCGGCACGGCGGGCGCCTTCGCGGTGCGCGGCGGCGGCGTCGCGGAAGCTGCCGAATAGGCAGCCAGGGAGGGCATGCCGCTTGCCCCGCACGGCGCTGGTGTTGCTCCTGATGCGAGGTGTGCAGTGCTGAATGCCGATCGACTCACCGTCAAGGCAGCGGAATCCATCCAGGCGGCGGCGCAGGATGCGCAGCGTCGTGGCAATCCGGCGATCGAGGACGTCCATCTGCTGAGCGCCTTGCTTGGCCAGGAGGAAACGATCGTCGTGCCGATTGTGCAGAAGGTCGGCGTCAATGCCGCACGGCTGCGCGATGCGCTTGCGGCGCGGATCGATCGTCTGCCGAAACAGAGTGGCGGTTCGAGCCCAACCGTGAGTCGTGAGCTCAATCAGATTTTCGATCTGGCGGAAGAGGAGGCGCGCGCGCTCGCGGACGAGTACGTCTCCACGGAGCACCTGCTGCTCGCACTGGCCGGCAAGAAGGGAGCGACGACGCGCGAGCTGCTGCAGGAGCAGAACGCGTCCGTGGATGCGCTACGTGCGGCACTGGAGGCGGTGCGCGGCCCGCACCAGGTGACCGACCAGGATCCGGAGCAGAAGTACCGTGCGCTCGAGCGGTTCACGCGCGACCTGACGGAGGTCGCGCGCCGTGGCAAGCTCGACCCCGTGATCGGGCGCGACGAGGAGATCCGCCGCGTCGTGCAGGTGCTGAGTCGGCGCACGAAGAACAACCCGGTGCTGATCGGCGAGCCTGGCGTTGGCAAGACAGCAATCGTCGAGGGGCTCGCGCAGCGCATCGTGAGCGGTGACGTGCCGGAGACGTTGCGTGAGAAGCGGCTGATCCAGCTCGATCTCGCGTCGCTGATCGCGGGCGCGAAGTTTCGCGGTGAGTTCGAGGAGCGGCTCAAGGCAGTTCTCAAGGAGCTGACGGAGGCGGAGGGTCGCTTCGTCGTATTCATCGACGAGCTGCACACGCTGGTCGGCGCAGGGAAGGCCGAGGGCGCGATGGACGCAGGCAACATGTTGAAGCCTGCACTCGCGCGCGGCGAGCTGCGCGTCGTCGGTGCCACGACACTGGACGAGTACCGCCAGAACATCGAGAAGGATGCCGCACTCGAGCGGCGCTTCCAGCCTGTGTTCGTCGGCGAGCCGAGCGTGGAAGACGCGATCGCGATTCTGCGCGGTCTCAAGGAGCGCTACGAAGTCCATCACGGCGTGCGCATCACGGACGCAGCGCTGATTTCGGCGGTGCGGCTCTCCGATCGCTACATCGGTGGCCGCTTTCTGCCCGACAAGGCGATCGACCTGGTGGATGAGGCGGCGTCGCGCCTGCGCATCGAGATCGACTCGCTGCCGCAGGAGATCGACGAGGTCGAGCGGCGTATCATGCAGCTCGAGATCGAGCGCACGGCACTGGCGAACGAGGAGGAGCGTGGCGCCGTGGAACGGCGCGAGCGCATC
>CAYSGF010000133.1:0-1533 GCA_964430275.1 uncultured Gemmatimonadaceae bacterium | reverse complement strand
GACGCCCGATGCGGGACGCAGCCGCCATCGACTACCGCAGCGTGCAACCACCCCTGCAGCAGCACGGCCATTGAATCCATCCCCTGGCCCGCGCGCCGGACGCGGCCTCGAGCACGCCGTCGCGCGCAACGTCCTGCTGGGCGGGCTGCCCGCCGTGGTGGCGGCGCTCTGGCTGCTGTGGACGGGCGACGTCGGCACCGAGCTGCGCTGGACGCTCACGCTCTTCCTGCCCGCCGTGTGGGTCGGTGCGGCGATCAATGCGTACTCGCGCACGGTCCGGCCGCTCCAGCTCCTCGTGAACCTGCTCGGCGCCCTGCGCGAGGGCGACTACTCGCTGCGCGGCGTCGGTGCGCGCGCGGGCAACCTGCTCGGCGACGTGATGGCCGAGGTGAACGAGCTGGGCGCGACGCTGCATCGCCAGCGTCTGTCCGCGGTCGAGGCGACCGCACTCCTCTCGAACGTGCTGGGCGAGATCGACGTCGCGATCTTCGCCGTCGACGCCGATGACCGCCTGCGCCTCGTGAACCGCGCGGGCGCGGCGCTGCTCGGCTCCACGCCGACCGAGCTGATCGACCGGACGGCCGTAGAGCTGGGGCTCGACGAGTATCTCAGCGGCGCCGCGACGCGCACGCTCGACCGCGATTTCCCCGGCGCACGCGGCCGCTGGGAACTGCGCCGCTCCGACTTCCGGCAGGACGGCCGACCGCACCGCCTCGTCGTGCTCGCCGACGTGACGCGCGCACTGCGCGAGGAGGAGAAGCAGGCGTGGCAGCGGATCGTGCGCGTGCTCTCCCACGAGATCAACAACTCGCTCGCACCGATCCAGTCGATCGCGCGCTCCGTGCGCCGGATCCTGGAGAAGGAGCTGGAGTCGAGCGACCGCGCGCCGGAGGTGGAGGAGGGCCTCGACGTGATCGCGTCCCGCTCCGAATCCCTGGCCCGCCTCATGTCCGAGTACGCCCGGCTCGCGCGCATGCCCGCGCCCGTGCCGAAGCCGGTGCGTGTCGAGGAGCTGGTGCGCGGCGTCGCCGAGCTCGAGAAGCGACTCGACGTCCGCGTCCGACCGCCGGCGCGCAACGCCGACGTCGTCGTCCCCGCCGACCGCGCGCAGCTCGAGCAGGCGCTCATCAACCTGCTCCGCAACGCCGCCGACGCATCCCTCGAGACGACCGGCTGCGTCACGCTCGCCTGGCGCGTCGAGCGCGAGAACGTCGAGATCATCGTCGAGGACGAGGGCCCCGGCATCGACTCGCCCGCGAACCTCTTCGTCCCCTTCTTCACCACCAAGCCGACGGGCTCCGGCATCGGTCTCGCGCTCAGCCGCCAGATCGTGGAAGCGCACGGCGGGTCATTGCGGCTGGAGAACCGGCGCGACCGGAAGGGGGCGCGGGCGTCGATACGGTTGCCGCGGACGCTGCCACATGCCGAGGATGACTCGTGAGTGTGCAGACGTGTGGAAGATGCTTCTGCAGGGACATGTACACATCAGCTGCTGTTTACGATGATCGCTCTGCCTAAGTCCATGCTCCACCC
>CAYSGF010000132.1:0-8356 GCA_964430275.1 uncultured Gemmatimonadaceae bacterium | reverse complement strand
CCATCTCGTCGGCAATCTCCTGGTCCGTCGGCGAGCGGCCGAGCAACTGCGTCAGCGCCGTCTCCGTGCGCGAAAGCTTGACCAGATTCGAGTTCTGGTTGAGCGGAATGCGCACCGAGCGCGTCTGCTCCGCCAGCGCCTGGAGTACCGTCTGCCGGATCCACCAGACCGCGTACGAGATGAACTTCACACCCTTGTCCGGATCGAACTTCTTGACCGCCTTCAGCAACCCTTCATTGCCGATGCACACCAGCTCGGCCAGTCCCAGACCACGACCCTGATACTTCTTGACATAGGAAATGACGAACCGGAGGTTCGCCGTGACCAGCCGCTCCGCCGCCTCCTTGTCCCCCGCCCGGGCACGACGCGCGAGCTCACGCTCCTCTGCCGCCTCCTCGATCAGGGGATACTTCTCGACGTCGAAGAGGTACTGGTCGAACGAATCGAGCGCCCGCGAACTCACAAACATTTGTCGTGACATGACCGGTAGCTCTAGGGTGAAAAATTGAAAAGCAGCGGCGCCTCGCTCACGAGACCCTCGCTGCTCATTACCCGGGGAAAGGGTGCGTCTCCGCTTCTGTCTCCACCATGCGCACCAGTCCATTCCCCAAAGCCGTGCCGTTCATAACTGGCCGAATATAAAGGAACGGAATCAGAGAAGTAACCCCCTTCGCGCGCGCCAATCGCGTCGCGGGCGACCTCGCGCCGACGCCGCAATCCCGTTCTGGCAGAACGGCAACGTGTTGTCAGGGAACGAGATGAAGACATTCCGCGGCGGGCCTGCGAGCCGCCGCGGCCGCGCCGTCGCGGTCGGTCCGGATTCCTGCAACTGCGCAGCTCTCAAAGCCTTGGATGCTGCCGGCGAGACGACGCCCCGATCGGCTGCCCACCGTCAGGTCGCGTCCTTCCGCAGCTCGTCGAGTCGGTCCACCGCCCTTCGCAGGTGGGGGATGACGATGGAGCCGCCCACGACGAGGCCGACGGCGAACGTCTCGAACAGCTCGTCATCGGTGACGCCCTCCTCAGCACAGCGCACGAGGTGGTAGGTGACGCAGTCGTCACAGCGGAGCACCATCGAAGCGACCAGCCCGAGCAGCTCCTTGGTGCGCGTATCGAGCGCGCCCGGCTCGTAGGTCCGGCCATCGAGTGCAAAGAAGCGGCGGATCTCGAGGTTGTCGGCCTCGAGGATCCGATCGTTCATCCGTTCGCGAAACTCGCGGAATTCACGAAGGCTCATGCGTGACCGTTCCGGAGCTCGGCGGCGATCTGCTCCGCGCCGGGCCCGTCCTTGAGCAAAAAGAGGTGGTAGGTCCCCGGCTGGCCATCGTCCACTTCGAGCGTGTCGGCCAGGATGCCGGGTTGAATGCGCAGGGAGTCGGGCACCGCCAGGTCGAGGCGATGCGGCCGCAGGAAGCCGTGGTAGAGGAATATGCGGCGATGGTCGTCGAACACGATCCAGCCGTTCCGGTACGCGCCGAAGCCGGGCTTTCCGGTGAGGCCTGCACGGGCGACGACGGGCGGCCTGCTGCCGAGCGGCTCCGGCTCGATGAGCGGGCGCAGCCGCCAGGGAAGCTCTGCACATGTGCGCCAGCCCGTGCGGCCGAAGAAGCCGCGGATCCGGGCCGCGAGCGCGCGCATGCCCAGAGCCGCAGCGCGCCACACGAGGGGGCCGACGAGCAGGAAGACGACCAGCGTCGCTCCTGCGACGAACAGTGCCGCCGCGGGCACCATCAGCGCTGCGAGCGCGATCGAGACCGCGAGCAGATCCTCGAGCAGGCTGACGGTAACGTTCAGGCCCGCACGGCGGCGGCGGTTCACCACGACGCGGATCCCGGCCTTCGTGGCATGCGCGAGGAATGCGACGGCACCGGCGATCACTGCTCCGGAAAACTGGACCGCCGGATCGAACTCGACGAGCGCCATCCCGACCAGGGCGGCCGCAGCCAGCGGACGAACGATGGTATGAATCGCGTCCCACGCGCTGTCGGCATATGGCACCTTGTCGATCAGGAACTCGAACAGATAGAGCCCGGCCGCGCTCGCGATGACGACGCCGTTCTCGAGTCCACGCAATTCGATCGGCAGCGTCCAGCCGAAGACCTGATAGCGTGATACGAGAGCGAGCGTGGCGACCGTCGCATACAGATTGATGCCGCACGCGAGCGCACCGGCGAGCAGCTGGCCGATGGGTACGGCAAGTAACGCGAGTGTGGGCATGGCGCGCAACGTACCGGAGCGCTGCGGCCGGCGGCAAGAACGAGACGAAGAGCCCGGCCACTAGTGGCCGGGCTCCCGTTGTCACGCAAGTCCGTTGGCGCGGATGCCCCGATCTACTCGGGTTACACCCGGCCGTCGAGCTTACTTACCCTTGCGCACCTGCTGCTGGCGCTGCAGCGGCTGGAATACGCAGCCGGTCGCTTCCAGCGGGACGTACACGACCTGCAGAGCATCGATCGCCTCGCGCAGGTCATCCTCCTCGTCCAGGATGTCGCCCAGGTCGCCGGTTGCCCGTGCTTCCCGTACGTCCGCGAGCTGGTCGGCCACGTCGGCCACCTGATCGCGGTCTGCGTAGACCGGCAGGCCATTGACCGTGCCGAGGTACGTCAGACGGCTTGCCTCGATCCGGACTGCACCCTGGTACGTCAGGTACTCGTAGTCCGTCGCGCCGACGTTCACCGTCAGCGGTGCACCACTCACGTACCACGGCTGGTTGCCGGCCACCACGACCGTTCCGACCGCGCTGCTGAGCGGCTGACGCTGGCCGTTCACGGTCACGACCGTATCACCCGCGTCCACCAGGTACGTCGCCTGCTGCATGCGCAGACCGTTCGGCGCCGTAGGATCGACGACGCACACCGTGATCGACTCCTCACGCGGCGGCGGCGGCGGCTCCTCTGCCGGCGGCGGGGGCGGCGGCGGCGGTGCCGGCGCAACTGCTACGACCGGCGGTGCCTGCAGCCCGGCCAGAATGTGCAGGCCAACCTGCGCACCGATCTCGTGCACGACCTTGGAGAGGTTCTCGCCCTCACGCGTGAACGACGTGCCTGCGCCGGTGACACCGTAGATCTCCGGCTTGTAGATGCGATCGTTCAGCTCGAGCCGCACCGCGAAGTTCGGCGACACACGATAGTCGGCGCCGAGGCCGATCAGACCAGCGAAAGACGTCGCCTCCTCGAGCGCGAACTGCTCGCCACCGATACCGAACTGGTGGCAGGACGACTCATTGTCCTCCTCGCCGCCCGAGCACGTTGCCCAGTCGCCGGCCGGGTTGATCCACTTGCCGCCCAGACCGAGCGCGACGTACGGCAGGAGCTCCGAGCCCAGCCACTCCTCGTTCGGCTCACGGAACCGGAACATCAGGTCGCCCGTGCCGCTCCAGAGGTTCACGTGGTCGTGCAGGGTGGTCTCGTCCGTCTGCAGATCCGTATCCGTGTACGTCATGTTCGCCCGCAGACCGATCCGTGGCGTGAACCAGAACGTCAGCTGGCTCCCCAGCAACGCACCCGAACTGAAGCGGACATCGTTGTCCTCGCCCGGCGTATCGTCGTCACCCAGCGCGGCGCTGTACCACGAATAGCCGCCGTTCAGGCCGAAATCGACCTTGTAGCGCTGCGCGGACGCGGGCGACGCAACGAGCGGCACCAACAGCGCCGCTGCCGCTGCTACCCTCACCAACACTTTCATACCATCCTCCTCACTTGGGTCAGACTTGCGGACACTCTCGACGGCCAAGCCGTCGCGTCCGGCCCGCCACTCCCTTCCTCACGGGGCCGGCCCGCCTCCTTGCAGAAAGCTTGCCAACCTCCGCCTCTGTAGGGCAGGGCGCGCACTGCACATACAGCGAGCCGCCCGTCTCATGCCAGTAACATGCCGTACTGGTGCATAAGGAGGCATAACCGAGCCGGAACGCCGCAGGTGGCGCGCATTCCGAGTCAGCTGAAACGGATCGCCGTTGCTTCCGAGCGATTGCGGGCGCCCGCAAGCATGCCGATCAGGCGGAGGCTCCTGTCAGGTGCGCAGACGCGGTCGGCCAAAGACGAGCGCCGCGTTGATCCCGCCGAAGCCGAAGGAGTTCGAGAGCGCATACCGGGGCTTCAAGGATCGGCCGGACCCGGTGACGTAGTCGAGGTCGCAGGACTGGTCCCCGCATTCGAAGTTCAGGGTGGGCGGGATCCAGCCCCGGTCGATTGCGAGGCAGCAGACGGCCGCCTCGATGGCGCCGGAGGCGCCGAGCGCATGAGCGTGGTAGGGCTTCGTGCCGCTGACGGGGAGGTGGTAGGCGCGCTCGCCGAAGAGCTGCTTGATGGCCGAGCTCTCGGTGGAGTCGTTGAGGGGCGTCGAGGAGCCGTGCGGGCTGATGAACTCGATCTGGTCCGGCCCGAGTCGCGCGGCGTCGAGGGCAATGCGCATGGCGCGGATCGCCTGCGTGCCTTCGGGTCGGGGCGCGGTCATGTGGAACGCATCATTGGTGCAGCCGTAGCCGAGGATTTCGGCGTAGATGTGGGCACCGCGCGCGAGGGCGAGGTCGTGACGCTCGAGCAGGACGGCGCAGGCGCCTTCTCCCATGATGAAGCCGTCGCGGTCCTGGTCGAACGGCCGGCACGCGTGCTCCGGATCGTCATTGCGCGTGCTCATGGCACGGATCACGGCGAATGCACCGAAGCACATGGGTGCGAGGGGCGCCTCGATTCCGCCTGCGATCGCAGCGTCCGCGCTGCCGTCGCGGATCAGGCGCCAGGCCTCGCCAATGCCGATCGTGCCGGAGGCGCAGGACATCGCGTTCGTCGCGTTCGGCCCGGTGTAGCCCAGGTCGATGGCGATGGAGCAGCTCGCGGCGCCGCCGAACGTCGTGAGTGCGACGCGGGGATCGATGCTGCGCGCATTGCCGGGCCCGCCGTAGAACGCGTGCGCCTGCGTCTCGGCGTAGCCCATGCCGCCGAGCGCCGTGCCCATCTGGATTGCGGTCCGATCGGGATCGAGCTCGTCAGGCCGGATCCCCGCGTCGGCAATGGCGAGGCGGGCGGCGGCGATGGAGAACTGACCGAAGCGATCCAGCCGCCGAGCCGCTCGCGCCTCCATGAAGATTGTCGGATCGAAATCGTCGACCTCTGCGGCGATGCGGGTACGCCAGGGCTGCGCGTCGAAGCGCGTGATGGCGCGAATGGGTGAGCGCTCGCGCCGGAGGCCTTCCCAGAAGCGCTCGAGCCCGGTACCGACGGCAGTGATCGGACCCAGTCCGGTTACGGCGACACGATGCGGTGCACTGCCGTTCTGATGAGCTGCGAAATCAGGCACGACGAGCCTCCCGGTGCTGGCGTTCGGCCTCGGCGGCGACCCCGGCGAGTGTCCGTTGTGCGATGGCGCTCACGAAGTAGCGGGAGATGACGAGCTCCCATGCGAGCGATCCGATGAGCGGCCAGGGCGGCCCCTGCCACGTGTGATCGATGCGCACGAGCGTCGTGTCACCCGGCTGCGGTAAAAACATCCACTTCACGACCATGCCACGCGTGATGCCGTCGACATGCCGGTAGTGTACGGCCGGCTCGTCGCTCACCACATGCATGTCGGAGACCCACCAGGTCGGGTAACGCAGGGGTCCGCCGAAGTCACGCCACGCTGCCATCTCGACACGGCCCGTGCCGAACCCGCGCTGTTCATGAAAGCGGACCCAGCGGTAGTGTGGCAGGATCTCCGGCCAGCGCTCTACATCGGCAGCAATCCGGAAACAGGTCTCGACCGGTGCATGCACCGGATGCTCATCGAGAATCGTCACGGTGACCCCAGCATGAAGTGAAGCGCTGCGGCGATGCGGCGCGGGTCGAGCAGTGCGGCGGGCGGTAGCAGGTCGCCGGTCACGCCCAGCAGTGTGGTGCGCAGCGGAGCGTTGCGCGCCAGCATGCGGATGGCAATGTCCGCAGGACGCGCATGGGCAATGACCGTCTCGATCAGCTGCTGAACGCGCCGCGGCCCCCGCACCAGGGACGCATGGGCCGCGGCATAGTCCGCCAGCCGCTCCGCGCGCACTGGGCCCGGCCGTCCCAGCGCGCGCTCGATCGAGCGCGCCAGCTGCTCCGCGCCAACCAGCGCCTGGTGAATCCCCTGTCCGGTGAATGGATCATAGTAGCCGGCCGCATCGCCGGCGAGCGCGATGCCGTCGGCAGTCACACGCCGCGTCGGCATATCGAATGGTCCGGAGGCGAGCCAGCCCCCGGGAGATTCGGTGAACACGAACCGATTGCGGAGCGCCGGGAACCGCTCACGCTGCGTGTGTACGAACGCGTTCAGACGTGCGTCGCGCTCCACCTGGCGTGGGCCGCGGAGTGCAGCAGCTCCGTCGCTGACGACCAGTGTCACGTTGCACGTGGCCCCGGTCGCAGTGACCGGCGCGATGCCGAGACAGGCGCCCCCCGCCAGGTGCATCTCGCCAAGACCATCGAACGCGCGCGGTGCCGGGAGGTGCGCCGTAAGCGACAGTTTGCGAAGCCGCGGCGCGCGCCGGATCGCTCCGATGCTGCGCGCGACGACGGAGCGCAGTCCATCGGCGCCAATGACGACGCGCGCCGCGATTTCTGCACTACCGCCGTTTCGAACGCTCACGTGGTTGCTTCCTCGTCCGTCGGGCGAGACGTCGATGACGTGCGCCCGGTTCCGCACTTCGGCACCTGCGGCCGCCGCCTGCGCGAGCAGGGCAGCGTCGAAACGATCGCGTGGCACCGCGAGGGCCGTTCGCACGCTGGCGTCGCCGGTGTCGATGTCCGCGAAGCGTGCACTGAATCCGGTTCCTTTCGGTCCGACAATGCGCCAGCCGAGCAGGTGCGCGGGCGCCAGCGCTTCGACCGCGTGCAGGAGGCCCAGCCGGTCGAGCACGAGCGTCGCGCGCGCGCTCAGGCAGTCACCGCACGCCTTCGGTCGCGGCACGGCCGCACGCTCGAGCAGCAGCACGTCGCGCCCTGCCCGCGCGAGCAGCAGTGCCGCCGTGGCACCCGCAGGACCGCCGCCGACGATCACGACTTCGCGCCGCTCACGCACGCTGCCGCTCGATTTCGTCGGTCGCAGGATGTAACCTCATGCCTTCCGCTTCGGAGCAGGCGCCATGGAGTCTGCCGTGTGAAGATCTTTTACGCCGATCAATTCGTCCTGCCGCTGCCCGTCGGACACCGCTTTCCGATGGAGAAGTACGCGCAGCTGCGCGCCCGTGTCGCTGCCGAGCTGGTTCCGCCTCATGAGCTGCTCATCCCCGATCCTGCGAGTGACACGGAGTTGTGCCGCGTGCACGACCCGGAATACGTCCGCCGTGTCGCGGCGGGCACGCTCGATCCCGTCGAGGTCCGCCGGATCGGGTTTCCGTGGTCTGCCGAAATGGTGGAACGCTCGCGACGCTCCGTTGGTGCGTCGATGGGTGCCGCGCGAGCTGCCCTCGCCGACTCCATGGCCGTGAACCTCGCCGGTGGTACGCACCACGCCTTCGCCGATCAGGGTGAGGGCTTCTGCGTATTCAACGATGTGGCAGTCGCTGCCCGAGCGATGCAAGCCGAGGGCCTCGCCCGCCGCATCGCCGTGATCGACTGTGACGTCCATCAGGGCAATGGCACGGCCGCAATTTTTCGCGATGACCCGAGTGTGTTCACCTGCTCGGTGCATGGTGCATCGAACTTTCCGTTCCGTAAGGAGCGGAGTGATCTCGACTTGGCGCTGCCGGACGGGGCGACGGACGACCCGTTTCTCGCAGCGGTTCGGACCGGGACGGAAGCCGCACTCGCGAGCACGCCGGACCTGGTTTTTTACCTGGCGGGGGCGGATCCCTGGGAGCACGACCGCCTCGGCCGTCTGGCCGTTACGCGGGAGGGCCTCGCGGAGCGGGACCGCATCGTCCTCGAAGCGTGCAACGCTGCAGGCGTACCCGTCGCGATCGTCATGTCCGGCGGCTACGCCGCGGAGATCGCAGACATCGTCGCCATCCACTACGCCACGGTAGAGCGCGCGGCTGCGCTGGCTGAGCGCGCCGTCATCACGAGGCGGTAGAAGAAGCGGCGCCGTACCCGGACGTCACGTAGACCGGCGCGACGGCCGAGGTCGGCGAGCTCGTCGGCGGTGAACGCCC
Source organism: uncultured Gemmatimonadaceae bacterium (assembly GCA_964430275.1). Lineage (GTDB taxonomy): Bacteria > Gemmatimonadota > Gemmatimonadetes > Longimicrobiales > RSA9 > DASTYK01. The sequence goes on along the minus strand of CAYSGF010000132.1, from coordinate 255 downwards.
GCTGCACGGAGAGTGGGCCGTCGTGCCGGGTCAGCCGGTTGCCCGCCCACACCGTGAGGGCGAGCGCGCGTGCACCGACATAATTCGGCCAGCCACGCTCCAGGTCGTTCACGATGACGGCACCCGCGACGCGCGCGAGCTCGCGCAGCACCGCGATCGGCTCCTCATCCTCGAAGTGATGCAGCGTCAGCGACATGATCGCGATGTCGAATGCCGCGTCCTGGAAGGGCAGGCGGCGCGCATCGACGCGCGCCA
>CAYSGF010000131.1:0-2178 GCA_964430275.1 uncultured Gemmatimonadaceae bacterium | reverse complement strand
GGAAAGCGGCCGCGTGCTGTTCCTTCCGCGCGGCGAAGTCGAGGCGCTCTACCGAACGCATCCGCAGGTCGCGCATGCGGTGGTCCGCGATCTGGGCGGGCGCGTGCGCGCGCTGGCCGCGCTGGTGGACCGGCTCGCGCTGCAGGACGTGCCCACGCGCGTCGCGGCGGCCGTGCTGCAGTACGCGGGGGAGAGCAGCGCGCTGCTGAGTGGCGGTACCTTCCGGCTGCCGCGCACGCAGGAGGCGCTGGCGGGCGAGCTCGGCACGACGCGCGAAGGCGTGTCGCGCGCGCTCCGGAATCTCCGGACGTCGGGTGTCATCGGCCAGCGCGGCGCGCGCATCGAGATCCTGGATCCGGCGGGACTGCGTCGCATGGCAGCGGGGAATGAGCAGACTGCTGTGGTGTCCGGTCAGACTGCTCTGGTGTCCGGTCAGCCTGCTCCGGCGTCCGGTCAGCCAGCTCCGCGCTGACGCGCGCGATCACGCGCGGCATGCGCGCCGTCCCCTGAACGGGCTGCAGTCTGCGCGCGGCAACCGCGTCGAGCGTTGCGCGCGCTTCGCGCAGTCGAGCCGCACGCTCGAAGTCCAGCCTCCTCGCCGCACTCAGCATCGCGCGATCGATACGATGACGCAGGCGCATGCTGCGGCCCGCGAGAAATTCCAGCGTGTCGACCGCCATGCGCCGATGGTCGGCCGCCGTGCGTGCACGATGCTGCCGCTCGAATGACGCACCGCGCAGCGTATACAGCCGGCGGATCACGTGCAGCGCATTTCGCAGTGCGCCGGCTTCGGGGAACGGGCCGAAGTGCAGCGCGCGGTCGTCGCATGAGTGATACGTGAGCAGGACGCGCGGGATCGGGTGGTGCAGTGCGATCTCGAGGTGCGGGTAACCGCGACTGTCCTTGAGCTTGCGGTTGTACCGCGGCCGGTGTGTCCTGATGAGCGCGGCCTCGAGCAGCAGTGCGTCGCGCTCGGTGCGCACGACGAGCGCCTCGACGCTGCTCGCGCGCTCCAGCATGGCGCGCGTTCTCAGGTGCTCGCCGACATCCGCACGAAAGTAGCTGCGCACCCGTCGCCGCAGGTTCCTGGCCTTGCCGACGTACAGGATCTCGCCGTACCGGTCGCGGAACAGGTACGCTCCCGGCCGGGCCGGCAGTTCGGCGAGGCGCGTTGTGATCAGGCCGTGCACACGCGCTCGCCGGCGCAGACGACGCACGCCTCACGCGCGATGTGCGCCGCCCGCACCATGTTCGCGAGCGCGGGCTCGACCTCACCATACGCGCGTGTCTTGAGTCCGCAGTCGGGCGTCACCCAGACGCTCTCGGGTGCGAGGAGGCGCAGCGATGCGTCGAGGCGAGCGGCCATCTCCTGCGCGGTCGGAATGCGCGGCGAGTGGATGTCGTACACGCCGGGTCCCATGTCGCGTGTGTAGCCGCGCTCGCGGAAGGCCTGCAGCAGTACTTCGTTGGAGCGCGCATTCTCGATGAGCAGCACATCGGCGTCCAGCGACTCGATCGCGTCCATGATGCCGTTGAACTTCGAGTAGCACATGTGCGTCTGGATCTGCGTGTCGGGTCGGACGGCGGCGGTCGCGATACGGAAGCAGCCGACGGCCCAGGCGTGGTACGCGCGCGCGTCCGCTCGATGCAGTGGCATTCCCTCGCGCAATGCGGGCTCGTCGACCTGGATGATCGCGGCACCGGCGCGCTCCAGGTCGAGCACCTCGTCGCGCACCGCGAGCGCGAGCTGCACGCACGTATCACGACGCGCCTGGTCGTCGCGCACGAACGACCATTGCAGCAGCGTCACCGGTCCGGTGAGGATCGCCTTCATCGGCCGTGTCGTCAGCGACTGTGCGTACTGCCACCATGCGACCGTGACCGGTGCGGGCCGTCGTACGTCCCCGTAGAGAATCGGTGGCTTCACACAGCGCGTGCCGAACGACTGCACCCACCCGTGGCGCGTGAACGCGTACCCGTCAAAGCGTTCGGCGAAGTACTCCACCATGTCGGCGCGCTCGAATTCGCCGTGCGCGGGCACGTCGATGCCCGCCGCTTCCTGTACGCGCACTGCCCGCTCGATCTCGCGTTGCAGGAAGCGCTCGTACTCGTCCGCGTCGATGTCGCCCGCGTGGTAGTGACGGCGCGCCGAACGCACGTCGGCATGCTGCGGGAAGG
>CAYSGF010000130.1:0-4849 GCA_964430275.1 uncultured Gemmatimonadaceae bacterium | reverse complement strand
GCGCAAGGACCCGACGGCCAACGAGGAGGAGGCGCTCAAGGCGATCTACTCGCTGCTGCGTCCCGGCGAGCCGCCGAACATGGAGACGGCGCGCCTGGCGCTCGAGCGCATCTTCTTCAACCCGAAGCGCTACGACCTCGGCCGTGTGGGCCGCTACAAGATCAACCAGCGGCTCGGCACGGACCTGCCACTCAGCCATACGGTGCTGACGCAGGAGGATTTCATCGCGATCATCCGCTACCTGATCGAGCTGCACGAGGGCCGCGGCTTCGTCGATGACATCGACCATCTCGGCAATCGTCGCATCCGCAGCGTCGGCGAGCTGATCGCGAACCAGTTCTCGGTCGGCCTCTCGCGCATGGCGCGGCTGGTGAAGGAGCGGATGTCGATCACGACGGACGTCGACAAGATGAACATCGACGACCTCGTGAATGCGCGCACCGTGAGCGCCGTGATCCAGGCGTTCTTCGGCTCGAGCCAGCTCAGTCAGTTCATGGACCAGACGAATCCGCTGGCGGAGCTGACCCACAAGCGGCGTCTGTCGGCGCTCGGGCCGGGCGGCCTGACGCGCGAGCGTGCGGGCTTCGAGGTGCGCGACGTGCACTACTCGCACTACGGTCGCATGTGCCCGATCGAGACGCCGGAAGGTCCGAACATCGGCCTGATCACGTCGCTCACGACGTTCGCGCGCATCAACGAGCTCGGCTTCATCGAGACGCCGTACCGCAAGGTGAACAACAGCACGGTGTCCGATGACATCGTGTGGCTCGACGCGAACGCGGAGGAGCTGGCGGTCATTGCGCAGGCGAATGCACCGCTGAACGAGGACGGCACGTTCCGCAACGAGTTCGTGCTGTGCCGTGAGCGTGGCGACTTCCCGCTCATGCCGCCGGACCAGATCGACTACATGGACGTGGCGCCCGACCAGCTCGTCTCGGTGGCGGCCGCGCTGATCCCGTTCCTCGAGCACGACGACGCGAACCGCGCGCTCATGGGATCGAACATGCAGCGCCAGGCCGTGCCGTTGCTCTACCCGAAGGCGCCGCTGGTCGGTACCGGGCTGGAGGAGAAGATCGCGCGTGACTCCGGTGCAGTGATCCTGGCGAAGCGGGGCGGCATCGTGCAGCGCGTGACCGCGGACGAGATCATCATCGACACGGGCACGGTGGGCGCGAAGCAGTCGGACGAGCCGCTCGCGAAGCTGGCGCAGTACGATCGCTACCGGCTGAAGAAGTACTGGCGCACGAACCAGGACACGGCCATCAACCAGCGGCCACTGGTGGCGGCGGGTCAGCAGGTCGAGCAGGGCGAGATCATCGCGGACGGCGCGTCGACGGATCATGGCGAGATCGCACTCGGCCGCAACGTCGTCGTCGCGTTCATGCCCTGGTACGGCTACAACTTCGAGGACGCGATCGTGCTGTCCGAGAAGTTGGTGAAGCATGACATGTACACGTCCATCCACATTCAGGAGCTCGAGCTCCACGTGCGCGACACGAAGCGCGGCATGGAGGAGATCACGCGCGAGATCCCGAACGTGGCGGAGGAGTCGCTCACGCACCTGGACGAGCGCGGCGTCGTGCGCATCGGTGCGCGCGTGAAGGCCGGCGACATCCTGGTCGGCAAGATCACGCCGAAGGGCGAGACGGAGCTGTCGCCCGAGGAGAAGCTGCTGACGGCGATCTTCGGTGAGAAGGCGAAGGACGTGAAGGACAGCTCGCTGAAGGTGCCGCCGGGCATGGAGGGCACGATCATCGATGTGAAGGTGTTCAGCCGGCGCATCGACGATCCGCTCCTCGAGAAGGAGCGGGGCGAGCGGATCGGTCAGTTCCGCGCGTTCGAGCGCGAGGAGATCCGGCGCATCAGCGACGCGCGCGACGAGGAGCTGCGTGAGCTGTTGAGCGGCCACACGGTCACGCTCATGCTGAAGCGCGGCACGGTCGAGCCCTTCCTGGATGAGGGCACGAAGCTCACGAAGGCAGTGCTCGACGAGCTCGACCTGTCGGAGATCGACCTGACGACGCTCAAGGTCCAGAACAAGGATGCGAACGAGCGGCTGCGGCGCGTGATCACGGAAGCAAAGAGCCGCATCGAGAAGGTGCGCGCGCGCACGGAAGAGCAGATCGACAAGGTCTTCCAGCCCGACGAGCTGTCGCCGGGCGTGGTGCAGCTCGTGAAGGTCTACATCGCCGAGAAGCGCAAGATCAGTGTCGGCGACAAGATGGCCGGCCGGCACGGCAACAAGGGCATCATCGCGCGCATCGTGCCGGAGGAGGACATGCCGTTCCTGCCGGACGGCACGCCGGTGGAGATCGTGCTGAACCCGCTCGGCGTGCCGAGCCGCATGAACGTCGGGCAGATTCTCGAGACGACGCTCGGCTGGGCGTGCCAGCAGCTCGGCTTCGAGGCGAAGACGCCCGTGTTCCAGGGCGCGTCCGAAGACGAAGTCGGCACGATGGTGAAGCTGGGCGGCACGAAGTGGGCGCACCGTGCGCTCGGCATCACGACGCCGTTCCCGCAGGTCACGTCCGACGACGTGCGTGCCATGTTGGGCGGCATGTACGCGTTCGACGGCCGCCAGCGGGCGAGCACGGCGAACGGCGCGAGCGTGCCGGCACTCGGCCGCTCGCTCGATGTCTTCGCGGCGAACGACGCACCGAAGGAGATCCGCGACAAGCTGGCCGAGCTGCGGACCTACCTCGTCGCCGCCGGCAAGGAGCTGGCGGAGCGGGTGGACGCGGGCGAGCTGCCGGCGCTGAGCGCGCTCGGGAAGAACAAGAGCGCGAGCCTGGAGGACGCCGTCGTCGAGTTCCTCTCGGCGGCCGACCTCACCTCGGGCGGCAAGATCTGGCTGCGCGACGGACGCAGCGGACAGCGCTTCGATCACCCGGTAACGGTCGGCGTGATCTACATGCTGAAGCTCTCGCACCTGGTGGACGACAAGATCCACGCGCGCTCCATCGGGCCGTACTCGCTCGTCACGCAGCAGCCGCTGGCGGGCAAGGCGCAGTTCGGTGGCCAGCGCTTCGGTGAGATGGAGGTGTGGGCACTCGAGGCGTACGGCGCAGCGCACACGCTGCAGGAGATCCTCACGGTGAAGTCCGACGACGTGTCGGGCCGCAGCCGCGTGTACGAGGCGATCGTGAAGGGCGAGAACCTGCCCGAGCCGGGCATTCCGGAGTCGTTCAACGTGCTCGTGAAGGAGCTGCAGTCGCTCGGGTTGTCCGTGACGCTTGGACGGGAGGAGTAGCAGAACGAATCAGGACGAGCGCTAGCGCTAGCGCTGGGGGGAGGGAACTTCCTCCAGCGATGCGCGCGCCGCAGCAGCATAGAACAGTACCCTCGTCCTGGCGCCAGCGCTCGCGCTCGCGCTACACGGTGACCCGATTCGGACCGGTCGGGTCGAACCAGGACGGGTCAATAATTCTCCGCGTAATCAGGCGAAAGCCGGAGAGATAGAAGACATGATTGATTTTCCGCGCACCCGTGAGCCGCGCTCGAGCGACTTCGACTTCATCCAGCTGAAGATTGCTTCGCCGGAGGAGATCCGGAGCTGGAGCTACGGCGAGGTGACGAAGCCGGAGACCATCAACTACCGGTCCTTCAAGCCGGAGCGGGATGGGCTCTTCTGCGAGCGCATCTTCGGTCCGGTCAAGGACTGGGAGTGCCACTGCGGCAAGTTCAAGCGGATCCGCTTCCGCGGCCACATCTGCGACAAGTGCGGCGTGGAAGTCACGCTGTCGAAGGTGCGGCGCGAGCGCATGGGCCACATCGAGCTGGCCGTGCCGGTCGCACACATCTGGTTCTTCAAGACGCTGCCGAGCCAGATGGGCTACCTGCTCGGCATGACGCTGCGCGACCTGGAGAAGGTGATCTACTACGCTGCGTACGTGGTCACGCATCCGGGCAAGCAGATGGATCCGAAGGATCCGGAGAAGCCGCTCAAGTTCCAGCAGCTGCTCGACGAGGACGAGTACTACGAGCTGCGGGTGAAGGCACGCGAGGAGGGCGACGGCACGTTCAAGGCGGAGATCGGTGCGGAGGCCGTGCGTACGCTCCTGCGCCTGCTCGACTCGCCGGACAAGGCGCTCGAGGACCGTAACCGTGACGGCCGCGGCATCGACCGGCTCGCCGACAGCCTGCGCTACGAGGTGGCGAACGAGACGTCGCAGCACCGCAAGAAGATGAAGCTCAAGCGGCTCAAGGTCATCGACGCGATCCGCAACAGCGGCACGTCGCCGGAGTCGCGCAACAAGCCGGACTGGCTGATCATGGACGTCGTGCCGGTGATCCCGCCGGACCTGCGTCCGCTCGTGCCGCTCGATGGCGGCCGCTTCGCGACGTCGGACCTGAACGACCTGTACCGGCGCGTGATCAACCGGAACAACCGGCTGAAGAAGCTGATGGAGATGCGTGCGCCGGAGGTCATCCTGCGCAACGAGAAGCGCATGCTCCAGGAGGCGGTCGACGCACTGTTCGACAACGGCCGTCGCAGCAAGGCGATCCGCGGCCGCGGCAAGCGTCCGCTCAAGTCGCTCTCCGACATGCTCAAGGGCAAGCAGGGGCGGTTCCGTCAGAACCTGCTCGGCAAGCGCGTGGACTACTCCGGCCGCTCCGTCATCGTGGTCGGCCCGGAGCTGAAGCTGCACCAGTGCGGCCTGCCGAAGGCGATGGCGGTCGAGCTGTTCAAGCCGTTCATCATCCACGAGCTGGAGAAGCGTGGCGAGGCCGAGACGGTGAAGCGCGCGAAGAAGCTGGTCGAGCGCGACGACCCGAAGGTCTACGAAGTGCTCGAGATGATCATCAAGGATCATCCCGTGCTGCTGAACCGTGCACCGACGCTGCACCG
>CAYSGF010000129.1:0-35798 GCA_964430275.1 uncultured Gemmatimonadaceae bacterium | reverse complement strand
CAACGGGTGGCGAGTCAATGATTTGTGACGGGGAGGGCGCGGGCAGGGGCAGGGGCAGGGGCAGGGGCAGGGGCAGGGGCACTTCATTTGACACGGAGGACACGGAGGGCTGGGAAGGCCACGGAGTCTTTTTGGGGTGGGTTCGTCGCGATCGAGACGTTACGTCGCTGCGAACCCACCGAAAAATCTCTGTGCCTTCGTGGTCCTTTGTGTCCTCTGTGTGAAAAGGGGTTGCCGCAAATCCCGGTGCGCACCGCCTTCCTCAGCGGAACAGCCAGCATTTGCGGCATCCCGTCGTCCGACGACGTCGTGCTACTTCACGAACAGCATCTCGCGATACCTGGGCAGCGGCCAGAGGTCGTCGGGCAGGAGTTTCTCGAGGCGGTCGCAGATGGTGCGCACCTCGTTCATCGCGGGGATGATGTTGTCGCGCATGTGTATGGCCTTGGAGTGCACGTCCTCGCCGCCCAGCTCTGCGTTCTGGGTGCGCAGGGTGTCGAGTGCGCCGGCGAGGTCGTCGACGAGCGCGCCGACCTGCTCGATCGTGCGGCTGACGCCGGCGCCCTTTCCCTTGAGTCCCTTTACGCCCTCGAACGCCTGAATGAGCTCGTTGAGATAACGGACGGCGGCGGGCAGGATCATCGTTCCGGCGACCTCGGCTGTTGCTTCGCCCTCGATATTGATCGTCTTGAAGTACTGCTCGATGGCGATCTCGAGGCGGGACTCGAGTTCGCGCGGCGAGAGGACGCTGTACTTCTCGAACAGCTTCAGGTTCTTCTCCTGCGTCACGAGGTCCAGCGCGTCCATCGTGTTCGGCAGGTTGAGCAGTCCGCGCTTCTTCGCCTCGGCATGCCATTCCTCGCTGTAGCCGTCGCCATTGAAGATCACGCGGCGGCATTTCGGCAGCTCGCGGGCGAGCACGCGGTGCAACGCATCCGCGAAGGCGCCCTGATTCTTCTTCAGCTCCTTCTCGAGCTCGGTGGTCAGCTCGTCGACGGACTCCGCGACGATGGTGTTCAGCACGGTCGCAGGCCAGGAGATCGACTGCGATGCGCCGAGTGCGCGGAACTCGAACTTGTTGCCGGTGAACGCGAACGGCGACGTACGGTTGCGATCGCCCGCATGCGCGGGCAGGCTGGGTAGCGAACGTGCGCCCAGGCCGAGGAGGCCGCCCTGCTTGCTGCTCTTCGCCTTGCCGCTCTTCTCGATCTGTGCGAACACGTCCTCGAGCTGATCGCCGAGGAACACCGAGATGATGGCGGGCGGCGCCTCGTTCGCACCGAGCCGGTGATCATTGCCAGCATAGGCGACGGCACTGCGTACCAGGTCCTGATGTCGCTCGACGGCCCGCAGGACGGCTGTGCAGAAGAACAGGAACTGCATGTTCTCGTGCGGGTTGTCGCCCGGCTCGAGCAGGTTGTGCGACTCCGTCGCGAACGACCAGTTCAGGTGCTTGCCGCTGCCGTTCACCCCCGCGAACGGCTTCTCGTGCAGCAGTGCGACCAACCCGTACTTCCGTGCGACCGAGCGCAGCACCATCATCATGAGCTGCTGGTGATCGGCCGCAAGGTTCGCATTCTCGTAGATCGGCGCCATCTCGAACTGACCCGGCGCGACTTCATTGTGCCGCGTCTTTACGGGTACACCCAACCGGTACAGCTCCCGCTCGACATCCATCATGAACGCGAGCACGCGCTCCGGGATCTGACCGAAGTAGTGGTCCTCCAGCTCCTGGCCGCGCGGCGGCTTGGCGCCGAAGAGCGTACGACCCGCCAGCATCAGGTCCGCGCGATGGTAATAGAACTCCTGGTCGATCAGGAAGTACTCCTGCTCGGGTCCGATCGTCGCCATCACCTCGCGCGGCTCCACGTCGAACAGCTTCAAGGCGCGCCGCGCCTGCACGTCGAGCGCATGGATCGATCGCAGCAGCGGAATCTTCGTGTCGAGTGCATCACCCGTCCACGACATGAACGCCGTCGGAATCGACAGGTAACAGCCGCTCGGCGTGTCCACGATGAACGCCGGCGAACTCGGATCCCACGCCGTGTACCCGCGCGCCTCGAACGTCGCACGCAGCCCGCCCGACGGGAACGATGACGCGTCCGGCTCCCCCTGCACCAGATCCTTGCCACTGAACTCCGCCACCGCACCGCCACCCACATTCGGTGTGATGAACGAGTCGTGCTTCTCCGCAGTCTGACCCGTCAACGGCTGGAACCAGTGCGTGAAGTGCGTCGCGCCGCGCTCGATCGCCCACTCCTTCATCGCCAGCGCAATCGCATCCGCCACCGTCGCGTCCAACGGCTCGCCCTGCTCGATCATCTGCACGTAGCGCTTCCAGATCGCCTTCGGCAGCCGCGACTGCATTTCCTTCGGCCCGAAAATGCTCTCCCCGAAAATCGCTTCGATGTCCATTCCCTTCGCCGGCGCTCCTGCGCCGCCGTTCGCTGCGGGCATCCAGGTGCGGACGGCGGCGAGCGTGTCAAAGCGTGATACCGTGGACGCCATAACGGTCTTGCTCCTCCGATCGATGGTCGCGGGGTGTGGGCGAGTGTGCTGCCGTCAACATATACCCGTCGCGAACCCGTTGGAAAGACATATCGTGCACCGGAATCGTGTCAAATGACCAAAAATCACTGAGCAGTCATGCAGCACGTGTGGAGCATGATTTGCCTGGCGTACACTAGAATCGTGATCGGTGTACGCGCAGAGATGTACAATTCGGGATTCCGCCCTGCGTGCGCGAGGCACCGGCCGGCCACGCTGGTACGGTGTGCGCATTTTTGCGACCACGTCGGCACGGGTGCGAGCGCGGCGCCGGGGTGCGCGCCAGGCAACCGGGTGGTGGCCGCGCCGGCGGCTGACGGGGCAGCAGCGGGCGCGGGCCGAATCGCGTCTCGGCGGGCGCCTGCTCCAGGGCTGCGTCGTCGCGATCGGGCGGGGTGGACAGGGCGCGCGGGCAAGGGCAGATCGGGTTGCGACGGTTCGAACGGTCGCGCATACTGCGCACCTCATGGAACCGACCTGGACGTCTTTGCTGCCGCCGGTGTTCGCGATCGTTCTGGCGATTGCGTGGCGCCAGGTGTATCTGGCGCTCGCGGCGGGGATCTGGCTGGGCTACACGATCCTGGCGGGGTGGAATCCGATTGCGGGCCTGGGGCTGGCGATCGACGGCGGGATCGCGGTGCTGGCGGACGACGGCAACGCGAAGGTGCTGGTGTTCACGCTCGTGATCGGAGCGCTGATTGCGACGGTGGAGGCATCGGGCGGGGTGCGTGGCTTCGTGCGCCGGCTGGAGGAGCGGAACTACGTGAACACGCCGCGTCGCGCGCGGCTGCTGCCGTGGGTGATCGGCTGCATCATCTTCATCGAGTCGAACATCACGGTGCTGGTGGCGGGGGCGATCGGCCGGCCGGTGATCGACCGGTTCCGGGTGTCGCGGGAGAAGCTCGCATACCTGATCGACTCGACGTCGGCGCCGATCTGCATCCTGATTCCGCTGAATGCGTGGGGGGCCTACATCCTCGGCATTCTTGGCGAGCTCGGGGTCGCGGATCCGCTGGGCGTGTTCGTCGGGTCGATCCCGCTGAACTTCTACGCGCTTGCCGCGCTGATCCTGTCGGGTCTGGTCGCGTACTTCAACATCGACATCGGGCCGATGAAGAAGGCGGAGGCGCGTACGCGCGCTGGTCAGCTGTTGTCGGACAATGCGTCGCCGATGCTGGATCCGGACGTGCTTTCGCCGGAGATCGACGAGAGCATCCCGCAGCGGGCGAAGAACATGATCGTGCCGATCGTCGTGATGGTGCTCATGATGCCGGTTGGCCTGCTCATCACCGGGGACGGCGATATCCGTGCGGGTTCCGGCGCGACGAGTGTGCTCTGGGCGGTGCTGGCGGGCCTTGCCATGAGCTGGGCCATGCTGATGGTGCAGCGCATCTACAAGGTGGACGCCCTGATCCGCATCGGTCTCAAGGGTGCGGGTGGGCTGATGAGCCTGGCGCTGGTGCTGCTGCTCGCGCTCGCACTCGGTGCGGTCACGCGCGACCTCGGCACGGGCGTCTACATCGCGAATGTGACGGCGGACCTGCTGCCGCCGGTGATCTTCCTGCCGCTCGTGTTCCTGGTCTCGAGCGGCATCGCATTCGCGACCGGCACGAGCTGGGGCACATTCGCGATCATGCTGCCGATCGCAGTGCCTGCGGCCGCGACGCTCGGCCTGCCGCTCTCGCCGTTTGTCGCCGCCGCCCTGGCAGGAGGCATCTTCGGTGACCACTCCTCTCCGATCAGCGACACGACGATCATCGCGTCGATGGCCGCAGCGACCGACCACATCGATCACGTGCGCACGCAGCTGCCGTATGCACTGATCGGCGGCGCGGTGGCAGTGGTCGGGTTCGCGGTGACCGGGGCAGCGCTCTGAGCGCGGTGGGTTCGTCGCTGATGGGATGAGGTCGTCGCGCGCTTCCAGTCAACAACACCATCACCACCACAGAGCCCGCCGAGCACGCAGAGGAATCGCGGCGGATGCGGCGGGTGCGCTGCCATTCCATGCTTCCGGTTTTTCTGTTTGGCCGATGCAGGTCACGGTCGCGGCGGATCCCGCAGCGTTCGGGGCAGTTCGCGTTGCGTCAGGCCGGTAGCGTCAGTACACGTACACCGGTGTACCGACCGGCACGCGCTCGAAGAGCCACTCGACGTCCTCGTTGAACATGCGCACACAGCCGTGGCTGACGGCGTCGCCGATGGAGCTTTCCATGTTCGTGCCATGGATGAGGTAGCCGTCGCCGAGCTCGAGCTTGTGGGTGCCGAGCACTTCGGGGATCCGGCGCTGCGGCGAGCCGAACGGCGGAATGAAAATGCGGTCGTCGAAGATGATCTCGTTGCCGGGCGTGAACGGCCAGAAGTTGCCGAACTGGTTGATCCGGCCGACTTCGCCTCCGCGCACCTCGATCGTGGTGCCGTCCTTGAGCTCGATGCTGCTGCCGTTCTCGAGCTGCACCGGTTCGAGGTCCTGCTCGGCGGCGATCTCGAAGTAGTGCCAGTCGGGGGGAACCCAGAGCGGCTCCGTCGCCTTGCCGAGCACCTTGCGCTGACCGAGTGGCGTCTTGAAGTCGTAGCTCCGGCCGGCGTACTCGAAGGGCTCGTGCTTGCCGACCGCGACCGGAGCGCGGAACGCGACGCCATCGGCGTCGAGGAGCCAGAGGGCGCGTGCCTCGCGCGAGATCACGATGCGGCGACCGCTGGCCTCGAGCGCTCGCTCCCATACGCGCTGTGCATCGGCGTCGCGCGGCGGTGCCAGTGACGGACTCTCCGGGACCGCGGCGCGCGCACGGGCCATCTCCTCGGCCAGCTTCTCCGCAGGGATGACGTGACCGTTTCCGCCACCGCCGTTGCCGGATCCGGCGTCCGAGCCGGAGTCGGACCCGCGCCCCCACGTCGGCTCGCCGCGCGAGATCGGGAGCGACGAGCACGCTGCGCATACGACTACGAGGAGGGGAAAGGCTCTGCGAATCATCTCTGCGTCCTGCGTTGTGGCTGCTGCTCTCGGAACGTAACAGTACCACGCACGCCCCGGTTGGGTCCGCGCGTGCGCCCCGGGCGGGTCCGCAGAGGGTCGGGCACGCTCGGGGCCACACCCCACAAAAAAGAACGGGAGCATCATCGCCCCCGTTCTTCTGCTTTCCCTCGGCTGGCCCCGTGCAGATCAGCGTCGGTTCAGCAGTACCGCCTCGACGTGCCCGTCCCGGTTCGCGTCGATGAGCTGGGCCAGGGGCACGCCGCCGGCGAGAACCTGAAGGACGTGGCCGTTGCCGTAGCGGTCCCAGCGCCCATCCAGCCCGCTGGCGTAGCCGCGGCGCCGACGATGATCGTCGAGGCGGCCGAACACGCCGTCGCCGAGCAGATCGCGCAGGATGCTCGCGCTGAAGCGGTCGTTGCGCCGATCATTGCGACGGAAGATCACGCGGCCCCAGTCCACGCGGTCCCAGCGGTCATTGCGGCTCCAGCGGTCGTCGCGATCCCAGCGATCATTGCGATCGAAGCCCTTGTCGCGGCACCACGCCCGCCCGTGAACCGGGTGTCCGCGGCCGTCGCGGCAGAACTTCGGGCCGCGGTTGTCACGACGATCCCGGTCGTAGCGGTCGTCGCGGTCGTAGCGGCGGTCACGCTCGTAGCGACGGTCGCGATCCCGATCGTCGCGCCGCTCGTAGCGCTCACGGGAATCGACGCGCCCGCGCGCCGTGCCGGATCCTGCCCGCCCCTCCCGCTGTTCGACGCGCCCCTGCGCGCTGCCGCTCGCACGGCCCGCCTGCGCGAACGAATCCGCCGGGAGCGCGAGTACCGCTCCGGCCGCGATTGCCCAAACCATCGCTCTCATGGACTGCCTCCTGCTCGGGGTTCCGCTGTCACCCTTCTCCCTTTCACGAACCGTGCACGCATCGGCGCCCGAAAAATCCGCATGGCTGCGTGCTTTCGCGCCCTGACGCTGACGCACCGTGACCCTTGGAAGAGGCAATCCGGTGTCACGGTGAGGGGACAGCGCACCGAGTCCGTGCCGCGCTCGCCCCGGCCCCTTGCCCGGAAGGCGTCCCCCTTTGCCCGGCCTGCCCTTTCCCACCACAATTGTCCCGGAGACAGCGAAGGAGCGCATGTGCAGAAGCTGAAAGTGCTGGTAGCGGGGGCGACGGGGCGCCAGGGGTCGGCGGTGGCGCAGTGGCTGCTCGCGAACGGCCACGATGTGATTGCGTTGTCGCGCAACCTGGCGCATCCGACGGCGATGCGGCTCATGCGGCGCGGCGCGCGGCTCGCGTGGTCGACGTTCGAAGACCAGGCGACGCTCGAGGAGAGCATGCAGGGGTGCGACGGCCTTTTCCTGATGACGACGCCGGCGGCGGGCGAGGAAGCCGAGACGCACCAGGGTACGACGATGGCGAATGCGGCGGCGGCAGCGGGGGTCGCGCACGTCGTGTTCTCCTCGGAGGCGCCGGCATCGGAGCCGAGGGGCGTCGCCCATTTCGACAGCAAGCACGCGATCGAGCGTCACCTGGCAGAGCTGGCCGTGCCGCACACGGTGGTTGCGCCGACGTTCTTCATGGAGAACCTCCTTGGCGCGTGGTACCTGGAGCGCTTTCGCGAGGGCCGGCTGGTCATGCCCCTGCCGCCCGGACGCAAGTTGCAGCAGATCGCGGTCGCAGACATCGCGCGCTTCGTGAATGTCGTGTTCGAGCAGCGCGACGCGTTCCTGGGCCAGCGGATCGCGATCGCCGGCGACGAGCTGAGCGGCATCGAGCTCGCCGCGACGCTCGCGCGGGTGATGGGTCGCCCGATCGTCTACGAGGAGCAGCCGCTCGCCGCCGCGTGGGCCAACGACCCCGTGAGCGCGAGTGGCTTCGAGTACCTCCAGGAGGCGGAGCCGGCGGCGGACGTCTCGATGCTGCGCGCCACCTATGACATCGGCTGGCACACGCTCGACGGCTGGGCCCGCCAGCAGCAGTGGCATTCCCTCCTCGATTCGTCCGCCACGCCGCACGGGCGGTCTTGACATGTTCCTGACACGACTCTGACCCCGACCCGACCCACTGGCTCGCGGCAACCCCTACCTTTCAGGAAACGATACATATTCAGTCCGGGCAGCGATGGCGCTGCTGCGATCCGGCCGGTGCCGATCGTCGGAGGGGGGAGACATGCAGCACGTCGCTGCCGTACGCGACACATTCGACCGCACCTACCAGAGTGTCGCGCAGCGCTGGTGCCTGGAGGTCGAGGCGGTCGATCCGCTGATGAAGGGGCACAGCGCACGGGTCGGGCTGTATGCGTCCGCCCTGGCGGAGCGGGTCGGTCAGGAGGCGTCGCATCTGCCCTGGTACCGGGTCGGCGGGCTGCTGCACGATGTGGGGAAGTCCGTGGTACCCGCGAGTGTGCTCACGAAGTCGGGCGCCCTCACCGCGGCGGAGCGCAGGCTCATCGAGCAGCATCCGCTCGTCGGCGCGGAAATGGTGGCAGCACTGTCCTGGCCGTTCGATCTCCAGCCGATGGTGCTCTACCACCACGAGCGCTGGGACGGCGGCGGCTACCCGCACGGGTTGTCGCACGAGAGCATCCCGCTCGCAGGTCGTATCATGTGTATTGCGGACGTGTTCGATGCGTTGACATCGGAGCGGCCGTATCGACCGGCTTACTCCCCGCGTCAGGCGATCGCGATCATGACGGCGGACAGCGGCGGCGCGTTCGACCCGGCGTTGTTCGACGCGTTTCGCGGCATGATGGCACCGATGGCACGCGCCGAACGAGCGGCACGTGCCATCGCATGAAATTCAATTGAAGCTGTCGATCATCGGGGCATAGCGGGCGTGGAACGCCGGTGCCAGTCGCTGGCACCAGGCCTCTTCCGTTCCGCCTCGTGCGATCCAGTGGTGCAGCAGCCTGCGCTGCAGCTCCATGTATGCCTGGAACGGTGACTCACAGTCCCCCAGAATCCGTTCGAGCAGCATCATCGCTCCCTCCTTCCCCGTTCTGCCGACACCCCTGTGCCGACTCATGGGTCGTGCCCCTCAGTATGGAAATCCTGTGCCCCTCCATGGCATTGCGTCACTTGCGTTGGGGCACAGCGTTTTTCGTGAGGCCCCGGGCGCGTCGCGAGCGCGGGATCCGGCCTTCGGGAGGGACGGTCCAGGTGGGCGCGTGTCCGCTGGGAGGGACGGTCCCGGTGGGTCCGGCACACCGGTCAGGGCGAGGACGAGCGCTCGCGCTAGCGGTGAGGAAAACGGGGCATCGACGCTCCGTAGCTGGCGTCTCCCTCACCCGTTCACGGGCGTTCCGCCCAGCACCGGCAGGACCTCGCCGCTGATGTAGCTGGACGTGGAGCTCGCAGCGAGGAAGACGTACGCGGGCGCGAGCTCCTCGGGCTGAGCGGGCCGTCCCATGGGGACGCTGGCGCCGAACTCGGGCACCTTGTCGGCCGGAAGGTCGGCGGGGTTGAGGGGTGTCCACACGGGTCCGGGGGCGACGGCATTCACGCGGATGCCGCGCTGGAGGACGTTCGCGGCAAGCGACTTCGTGAACGCGTGGATGGCGCCCTTCGTCGCGGCGTAGTCAATGAGGCTCGGCTCGCCCTGCAGGCCGGTCACGGACCCGGAGTTCAGGATGACGGCGCCGTGCCCCATTCGGCGCAGCGCGGCGCGCGCCATGAAGAAGTAGCCGTAGATGTTGGTACGGAACGTCATGTCGATCTGCTCGTCGGTGAGATCCTCGAGCCGGTTCTGGTGCTCCTGGTAGGCCGCATTGTTGACGAGGATGTCGAGGCTGCCGAATGCGTCGACGGTCTGCTCGACGGCCGCATCGCAAAAGGCGGAGTCGCGCACATCGCCGGGGATGAGCAGGCAGCGACGTCCTTCCGCCTCGACGGCGGCGCAGGTCTCCTCCGCGTCGCCGTCCTCGCTCAGGTACACGATCGCGATGTCGGCGCCTTCGCGGGCGAAGAGCACGGCGACGGCGCGGCCGATGCCGGAGTCGCCGCCGGTGATGAGGGCCACCCTGTCCTCGAGCTTGCCGGAGCCGCGGTAGTCGGGCGCCAGGTACTGCGGGCGCGGGCGCAGCTCCGACTCCAGGCCGGGCTTCGCGAGGTGCTGCCGGGGCAGCTTCGGCTCCGGGTAGTCCGCGTGCGGCGGCTGCACCG
The DNA here is from genome assembly GCA_964430275.1 of uncultured Gemmatimonadaceae bacterium. Classification (GTDB taxonomy): domain Bacteria; phylum Gemmatimonadota; class Gemmatimonadetes; order Longimicrobiales; family RSA9; genus DASTYK01. The sequence goes on along the minus strand of CAYSGF010000129.1, from coordinate 26,122 downwards.
GAGACTCCTGCTCCTGCTTCTTCGACGCGCTCGCTCGCCTGCGTGCCTCCTGGTCCTGTTGCAGGGCCCGCTGCCGCCGTGCCGTCGACTGCGCCGCTTTCCGGCCTCCTTTTGCGGCAGGCGTCCCGCCCTTTCGTGCCCCTGATTTTCTGCTCGCCACGTTCCGCCTCCTCGTGAAGTGCCGGGCACGACGAGGCGCAACCCTTATGCCCCCTCCACGGCCTCTCCCGTTCCGCGCGCTGGCTTCCGGATTGCATTGGTTCTCGAGCGGAAGCCGCGCCCGCTGCGCGGTCGTCGCTCGTGAGCGAGGTAGACATGGCGGAGATCCACGTCGAGAAGAAGCGCGGATCGATGAAGTGGTTGTGGTTCCTGGTGCTGCTGATCGTGCTGGCGCTGCTGGCCTGGTGGCTCTGGCAGAGCGGGATGTTCGCGGGTGAAGCGGACACCCTCATGCCCGGTGACACGATCTCGCTGCTCCGCACCGCACCCTCGTACATGCACGCCTGAGGAGGTATCGATGGCCAGGGAAGAACGTGTTCGCCGTGACGCTGCCGGTGTCGGACCCGATCCGGATTTCAGTCGCAGGCTCTATCCGATCGACGAACTGAAGGACTACCGCATCGCGTCGGGTGAGCCGGACGTGCGCGGCTGGAGCGTGCGCACGCTGAACGGCCGGGAGGTCGGTGAGGTCGAGGACCTGCTGATCGATCCGACGCGCGGCGAAGTCGTGATGCTCGAAGTGGATCTGGACAACAGTGGGCGCCATATCAGTGTGCCGCTCCGCTCCGTGCAGGTGGACCGCACGCGCAACTGCGTCATCGTCGACAGCATGGACGTCGACCCCGAGCGCGGCGAAGTCCATGACGCGCGCATGCGTGATCGTCTGACCGACGAGGACCGCGCACGCATGACCGAGGACATGCGTGACGCACGCACCCGCGACGTGCGCTACGAGACCGCGCCCGATGCGGGTATCGACGAGCGGGCACGTGCAGCGGAAGCGTCCGATCGCAGTGCCGCGCGCACGCTCGATGCCGCCGACGACCTCGGTGAGGACCAGCCGGTCGTCGAGGAGGTCGTGGTGCGGCGACGGGTGGTGGATCCATCGCTCAAGGACAGGGACTGAGGATACGAGAGGGCAGGGGCAGGGGCAGGTGGAGGGGAAGAACAACCTTCAACCACAGAGCCCGCTGAGCGCGCGGAGAACGACGCGGCATGCAGGTAATGTCGACGCGTGGTCGGATTCGGGGCATGGGGCAGAACCGGCGGATGGCCGGACGCCGGCGCGGCATGGCTCAGAACCCGGCGGATGGCCGGACCCCGGCGAGGCAACCATCGATCTGATGTTTGCTGCGCGGGAGCGGCTGGGTCCGACGCACCTCCGCGTGCTCCGTGCGCTCTGTGATGAAGGAGTTGTTCTCCGTTCACCTCTCATCGGTTAGCTCTCAAGGCGAACGCGAGACGAGGACGATGCCCGGCATCCGGACGACGGAGATATGGTGGCTGGACGGCGGCACGGAGACGTGTGGGCGGTGCCTGCAGCGCTACGCGTATGAGATCGAGGTGCGATGCGTCGCGTGTGATGCGCCGTTGTGCCCGCATTGCGTGGTGATCGTGAACGAGACGCGGGAGTCGTTCTGTCCGGGCTGCGAGGGAGAGTGACATGGCGGCGCGTGCAATGTGGAAGGGGACGTTGCAGGTCGGCTCGATGGGTGTGCCGGTCAAGTTGTACAGCGCGGTGGAGCCGAAGAAGGTGAGCTTCCGGCTGCTGCACGATCGGGACAGGGAGCCGCTGAAGCAGCGCATGGTCGATCCGGAAACGGAGGAGGCGGTCGAGCACGAGGAAACGCGGCGCGGCTACCCCACGGACGACGGTCGGGTCGTGATTCTGGACCCGGAGGAGCTGGAGGCGCTGGAGCCGGAGCCGTCGCGGGACATCGAGCTGACGCGGTTCGTGCCGGTGAGTGCGATCGATGCGCGCTGGTATGATCGGCCGTACTGGCTCGGGCCGGACGGCGATGAGGAAGCCTACTTCGCGCTGGCGGCGGCGCTCGAGGAGAGCGGCCGCGCGGGCGTCGCGCGCTGGGTCATGCGCAAGAAGGAGTACGTCGGCGCACTGCGCGTGGAGGACGGCTACCTGATGCTCGTGACGCTGCGCCATGCCGGGGAGGTCGTGAGCGCGGATGCGCTGAAGGCGCCGGGCGGACGGAAGCTGGACGCGAAGGAGCTGAAGATGGCCGAGCAGCTCGTCGCCGCGCTGACCGGCGAGTTCGAGCCGGAGCAGTACCGTGACGAGTATCGCGACCGGGTGATGGAGCTGATCGAAGCGAAGGCGAAGGGGAAGAAGCTGCCGAAGAAGAAGGCGAAGAGGAAGAAGGCTGCGGACGAGTCGCTGGCAGACGTGCTCGAGAAGAGCCTGCGCGCCGCGCAGAAAGCTGCATAGGGAGCGACGTGGCGGACGAAGACCAGGAATTCGCGCTGGAGGAAGACGCGCCGCGGCTGCGTCCGTTCTGGTCGGGCACGATCAGCTTCGGACTGGTGAGTGTGCCGGTGGACCTGTATCCGGCGAACCGGCCGAAACGGGTGTCGCTGCGCATGCTCTCACCCGACGGTACGCCACTGTCGCGGCGGTACTTCGACGAGAAGCACGAGCGCGAGATCGTGCGCGACGAGATCGTGCGCGGCTACGAGCTGGATAGCGGCGACATGGTCGTCGTGACGGACGAAGAGCTGGAAGCGCTCGAGCCGGAGAAGACGCGCGACATCGACCTGCGCCGATTCGTTCCCGCGGATGCAATCGATGCACGCTACTTCCAGCGCGGCTACTTCCTGACGCCTGCGGAAGGCTCGAACAAGGCGTATCGCCTGCTTGCCGAAGTCATGGAGAACACGGGCAGGGCGGGCATCGCGACGTTCGTCATGCGCGGCAAGGAGTACCTCGTCGCGATCTTCGCGGAAAAGGGAATCCTGCGTGCCGAGACGCTGCGCTTTGCGGACGAGCTGCGCACGCCGGACGATGTCGGACTGCCGGCGCCGGCGCAGCCGAAGCCGGCGAGCGTGAAGAAGATGACGGCGGCCATCAACAAGCTGAAGAAAACCGGCCTCGCCGAGACCGAGCTGCGCGATGCGTGGGCCGAGCGGTTGCTGAAGCTGGTCGCGAGAAAGGCGAAGAAGGGGGAGGACACCGTCGAGCTGCCGGAGGAAGCGGCGGAGCCGGAGAGCGACGTGATCGACCTGATGGCCGTGCTGAAGCGCAGCCTCGAGGGCGCGAAGGAGCGGAAAGGCGAGCGCGCAGCGCCAAAGCGCGCGCCGTCGAAGAAGACGTCGCGCACGGGGACGACCAGGAAGTCGGCATCATCGTCGGACAGCGACCTCGCGGGGCTGTCGAAGGAGGAGCTCTACGGACGCGCGCAGGAGCTCGATATCGAGGGGCGCAGCTCGATGACTAAGGCGCAGCTCGTACGCGCGCTCGAGAAGGCCGGCTAGCCCACCACGGGCTTCAGGTAGCCGGCTCCAGCATGGCCGCCTGAATCTCTTCCGCCTGCTCGAGGTGCACTGCCACCATCGAGCGCATGGCTTCCAGCTCCGCCAGGAACGTCGGGTCCTGCGCATCCGGCAACAGCACATTGTCGAGCAGCTCGAGCGCACCCTGGTGCTGCTCGATCTGAACATCGATGTACACGCTGTCGAACTGCGCATCGGCAAAGCCGCCGAGCGCGTCGGCCACTGCTTCTGCAACCAGCGCCTGCTGCTGACTCAGGTTGCTCTCGCGCGGTGTGATTCCGAGCGCCTCGAGCGCGTCGATCACGGCAGTGTGCTCGGTGATCATCATTCCCGCGAAATCCAGGACCACCTCGTTCTCGGTGCGGCCTTCCGCGGTTCCGCTCGTGGCCAGCTCGCCCACATTCAGCGCGAGCGCCACGGCGATCACATCGCCATCGGTGACCACGAACGCGGTGGGTTCGTCATCCTCGCCACAGGACGCTGCGACGAGCGCTCCGACGGACAGGAGAGCGACACAGAGGGTGCGTCGCAGACGGTCGGAATACATGCTGCCTCCTTGAATTCGGCTCGGGGCTCCCGGATCGGAGCGGGGCCGCGATGCGCAAGTTGGGTGCTAGCGTGCCGGCGGGAATATGGCGAGCGCGGCGTCCGAAGGACACTCCGCGGAGGGCCGGTCCGAAGCCTACTTGCCGGCGCGCTGCAGCGGCTTCTTCTTCTGCTTGCGGAGCCGCTCGGCTGCGGCCAGCTGTTCCGCGTCCAGCCGGTCATTGCCGCAGTACGCGACGTACTCGTCGTAGGTGCCCTGGTAATCCGTGATGCCGGCGGGCTCGATGTCGACGATGCGTGTCGCGAGCTGGCCAATGAACCAGCGGTCGTGGGAGACGAGGATGAGTGTACCGGTGTACGCCTCGAGCGCCTCGACGAGAGACTCGATCGATTCGAGGTCGAGATGGTTCGTCGGCTCGTCGAGCACGAGCACGTTCGGTCGCTCGATCGCCAGACGCGTGAACACGAGGCGCGCAGCCTCGCCCCCCGACAGCGCACTGAGCCGCTTCTTCGGGTCGTCGCCGGAAAACAGCGTGAGCGCCATCTCGCCGCGCACGTAGCCGATGCCCTTGTCCGGACAGAACTGCGTGATCCACTGCTCCGCAGTCATGTCCAGCGTTTCCAGGTCCTCGTGATGGTCCTGCGCGAAGTAGCCGGGATGTGTCTCGTAGCCCCATTCGACTTCGCCGCTGTCGGGTGCGACGTCGCCCATCACGATCTTGAGCAGTGTCGACTTGCCGATGCCGTTCGGCCCCATGATCGCCAGACGGTCGCCGCGTCGCACTTCGAGATCGACGCCATGCAGGACCTGCTTGTCGCCGTACGCCTTGGTGATGCCGCTCACCTTCAGCACGTCGCGCCCACTGTGCCGCTGCTCCTGCAGGCGGAACTTCGGGTAGCGGCGAGAGCTGGTCGGCAGCTCCTGCATCTGCTCCTGCTTCTTCTCGACCATGCGCAGCTTGCTCTGCGCCTGACGCGCCTTGCTCGCCTTCGCACGAAAGCGCTCGACGAACTCCATCGTCTGCGCGATCTCCTTCTCCCGGCCCGCAATGTCCTTCTCGCGACGGTCGCGCTCCGCCTGCTTCAGCTCCAGGAACTGCGTGTAGTTGCCGCGATAGAGCGTGATCTGCTGGTAGTCGACGTCCAGGATGTGCGTCACGACACTGTCCAGGAACGTGTGGTCGTGCGAGATGACGACGACCGGACCGGGAAACTCGCGGATGAACCCCTCGAGCCAGCGGATCGACAGGATGTCGAGATGGTTCGTCGGCTCGTCGAGCAGCAGCACGTCCGGTGAGCTGGCGAGCACCTGCGCGAGCAGCACGCGCAGCTTGAAGCCGCCGGACAGTGTCGAGAGCGGCTGGTGGTGCACGGCCGCGGGCAGGCCGAGGCCCTCGAGGATCGCCGCCGCACGCGCTTCGGCGCCGTAGCCGTCATGACGGTTGATCGTCTCCTCGACAACCGTGTAACGGTCCGCGTCGAAGTGCTCGTGCGCGTTCGCGAGCAGCGCCTCGTGCTCGACGAGCGCGCTCCACAGCTCCTGGTTGCCCATCATCGCGACGTGCAGGATCTGCTCGTCCTCGTACAGGAACTGGTCCTGGCGCAGCACACCGAGTCGCAACCGGTTCGGAATGGAGACGCTGCCTTCGCTCGCCTCTTCCTGACCGCTCAGGATGTTCAGGAACGTCGTCTTGCCGGAGCCGTTCGCGCCCACGAGGCCGTAGCGCTCTCCCGCATTGAGCTGGAGCGAGGCATCGGCGAAGAGAACGCGGTCGCCGTAGTACTTGGTCAGGCCGGAGGTTGCTATCATAGCCTGAAAAGATAGTGGATTCTTCGGGGGAGGTGCAGGGGGAGAGACGGGAAGGGAGGGGAAGGGAACAACTTCGTTCACCACGGAGTCCACGGAGTGCGCAGAGGGGCGCGGCGCTTCGGAGGAGGCGTGGTGGAGTGCTGGATTCCTTTTTTTGTTGAACACAGGGGACGATCGCGGCCGAGCCCCCTCCGCTGGCACCAGACACGCGAACGTCCCCTGCGTTCAACAAGAAAATGGAACCAGGAGCGCCGGAAAGCTGGCTCGGGCGTCTGCGCCTCTGTGGGCTCTGCGGGCTCTGTGGTGAAGACGTTGTTGGGCGGCTGCGACGAGGCCTGCTCGCAGCCCTATCGCCGCGCCCGTGCCGCTTTCTTCCGCAGATAATCCCTTTCCGGCACGTTCTTCGTTCCTTCTGCCGCTGCCTGGTAGTGGGCGACGGCGCGCTCGGCATCGCCGAGCTTTTCGTACAGGTGCCCGCGTACCGCGTTTAGCCGGTAATGGCCGGCGATGCGCGGGTCGGCTTCGAGTGCGGCGAGCAGCTCGATGCCGTGAGCCGGTCCGTGCACCATCGCTGCGGCGATCGCGCGGTTCAGCGAGACCATGGGATTGTCGGACATGTGCTCGAGCAGTCCGTAGAGGGCGAGGATCTGCGGCCAGTCGGTCTGCTCGAGGCGAGTCGCCTCGTCGTGGACGGCCGCGATCGCGGCCTGGAGCTGGTATGGCCCGACGGCGCCGCCGGCGAATGCGCGCTCGACGAGCGCCACGCCCTCGGTGATCTGCGGACGATTCCACAGTGACCGGTCCTGCTCGTCGAGCGGGATGAGCTCGCCGTGCGCGCCGGTGCGCGCGCCGCGCCGTGCGTCCGTCAGCAGCATCAGCGCGAGCAGTCCCATCACCTCGCCGTCATCCGGGAGCATCGCATGGAGTGCGCGCGCCAGCCGGATCGCTTCGCCGGAGAGGTCCGTACGATGCAGCGCAGCGCCGATGCTGCTCGTGTAGCCCTCGCTGAAGATCAGGTAAAGCACGTGGAGCACGGAGCGCAGGCGCGCGGCGCGCTCGGCGTCGTCGTCGGGCATGCGAAACGGCACTTGCGACGCCCGGATGGTCTGCTTCGCGCGGCTGATGCGCTGCGCCATCGTCGTCTCGGGCACGAGGAAGGCGTTCGCGATCTCAGCGGTGGTCAGCCCGCCGACCGCGCGCAGCGTGAGCGCGATTGCGGACGGCGGCGTGAGCGCGGGATGACAGCACATGAAGAGCAGGATGAGGGAGTCGTCGCGCTCGGGCGGGAAATCGGGATCGTGCGGCGGGACGAACGCCCATTCCGCCCAGACTTCGGTGGCGACGTCGTCCTCGCGACGGCGCCGTGCGATCTCGCTGCGCACGTGGTCCGTCATGCGGCGGACGGCGACGCGGTACAGCCAGCCCTGCGGGTTGGCGGGGACGCCGTCCTTCGGCCACTGCGTCGCAGCCGCGATCAGCGCCTCCTGCGCGGCGTCCTCGGCGGCAGCGAAGTCGTCGTGGCGGCGGGTGAGCGCTCCGACCACCTGCGGCGCCAGCTCGCGCAGCAGGTGGCCGAGCTGCTCGTCATCACGCATCCGTGGGCGGCGCGCTCATCACCTGTCGCACCTCGATCGGCATGTTGAGCGGGCTACCGCCCGGCCCCGGTGCCGCGGACGCCTTGGCCGCGATCTCGTAGGCGCGCTCGGGCGAGTCGACCTCCACGATCCAGTAGCCGGCGAGGAACTCCTTGGACTCGGGAAACGGGCCGTCGGTCACGGCAGGCGCACCGGTCTCGCTGGCGCGTACGATCCGCGCCTCGCCCGGTGCGGCCAGACCTTCAGCACCGACCAGCTCGCCGGCCGCCGTCAACGCCTCATTGAACGTGTGCATGAAACGGATGTGCGCCTCGAGATCCTGCGGCGACCACGAGCTGACCTGGTAGTCACCCGTGCCGCGTGGCGCGTGCATCATCAGGATGTACTTCATGGCGTTGCTCCTTCGGATTCTGGTGAACTCGAGAATTCGGCCCGTTCGGGCTCTACCAGGAGTCGGAGCCGCCTTCGGGATCTCGACATCGGTGGCCGGGCCGGGTCAATCCTGGGCTGCTGCGGCCTGCTCGAGGCGTCCCAGGACGATGACCTCAGCTACGGCGTCCAGGGTGAAGCGCCGGTCGCGCGGCGGGTTCAGCTTCACGCCGCCCTGCGCCTCAGTCGCCGGATCGCCGGTGCGCATGCCGAGCGCGATCTCGCCGTGGGCGGCGACGGTGCGAGCCACATGTTCGAACGTGTGCTCGCCGGGCGCGATGCCGTACAGCGACACGGGCCGGAAGAAGAACTCGGCGCCCCCGGAGCCGAACAGCTCGTCGAAGACGGCGCGCAGCTCGCGGCGCAGTGCGACCTGTGCGAGCATGTGGCTCAGTACCACGGGCGAGATGAGCACTTCGCCGGTGCGGCGGCGGAACAGCCCGACATTCGACGGATCGAGCAGCTCGACGAGCATCTGCGGTGCTGCGCCCGTCGCTTCGAGCAGCTCGCGCAGCAGCAGGTATCCCAGAATGGTACGCGCGTCGGACTCCTCGCCGCTCTCCAGCCAGTCGTTGGCGAGCAGCACGATGTTGTCGTAGTCGCCGGGTCGGACGCGCGCCAGGTCCGACGGTGAGGTGTAGTCCGCCTCGATCTGGCGGACCGTGAGCTTCTCGATCGGCAGGCCGTAGCGCTCGAGCGCGCGCTGCCGGTCCGCCACCGGCAGCGCGGAGACGACATCGACGTTGAACCGCTCCGTCTCGTAGTCCTCGAACTCCTGCAACAGTGCCGGTGCCTTGTGGCTCCATCCGAGCACGAGCACACGGCGCTCCGGCTGCGGCGGCTCCTGCACAGGCGGGTGCGCTGGTGCCGCGGAGGGAGTGTGCGCGGTGTCGAATTCCGTGTCGGCGTACCGTCGGGCGAGCAGGACGACGCGATCCTCTGCGCCGATCGACGCATCCGGCTGGGCGAGGCATGGCGCGAAGCCGTGAGGGGCGGGTCGCACGATGCCGAGGAGGATCGCGTGCGCGAACGCCCCCTGCGCTGCGGCGACCGTGCGGCCTGCGAGCGACGCCGCCTCGCGCACGTAGATCTCGCTGCCGCGGCCATGCGTGAGCAGTTCGCCGTACACATGCGAGAGGCCGGGATGCCGAACGTTCTGCGCGATCAGGCGGCTGATGACGACGTCGCTGGCCAGGATCTCGAGATTGCCGCCGTACGCGCGCTTCGCGACCGCGATCTTGCGTGCGTCGAAGATCTCGGCGACGGCGAGTGGCAGGTCGCGGCCGGCGCGGCCGCCGAGCTGGTTCGTGATCGACAGGAGTGTCTTGATCGTGCGGGTGTCCGCCTGGGCCGAGCCGCCGTGCGCAAAGTCTGCTGCGGGCAGGAGAATCGCCGACGCATTCGTGAAGTCGACGCGCTGCAGGTGCTCGAGCCGGAGCGGCGAGCCGCTGCGGAAGACGATGTCGTCGTTCCAGAGCGAGCCGAGCCGGTCCTGCAGGTCGCGGCGCAGCTCGCTCGTCACGTCTTCGGCGAGGATCGCGATGCGGAGCTCGCGGGCGCCGCGGCGTCGCAGGAACCGGCGCACGCGGCCTTCCGAGAGGAGCAGCTCGCGCACCACGGCGGGCGTGCGGTTCGTCCAGCCGAGGACGAGGACGTGATCGCGCTGCGCGATCGGCGTGAGGCCGCTCTCGAGCGCGCGCATCGTCGCGTTCAGCCACTGCGTCAGGATCGCGATCAGTGCGCCAAGGAAGACGACGTAGCCCGCGACCGTCAGGATGGTCGAGATGATCCGTACACCAAGGCCCTGGTCGTCACCGAGGTAGCCAGGATCGCTCAGGCGGAGGAACGCCCACCAGATCGCGGTGCCAAGCGGCATGTCCGTGCCGATCAGCACGACAGCCAGCCCGCCGAGCAGCGAGATCAGCCCGATGCCGGCCGCCACGACGAGGAGCCGGTACTGGGCACCACGCAGCAGCAGCCGCTCGAGCGCGTACTTCAGGCGGTTCGTCATCTCAACGCTGGTTCGCGCTATTCCGGCGTGGCGCGGCGCGCGCGTGCAGGTCCGCCATCAGCCACACCCAGCGGCTGACGGAGTGGATCCAGACTTCCTTGTAGACATACATGTTCTGCGACGGCCAGTACGGCACGTCACTCACGCCGTGACTCTGCATGCCGACGGGCAGCGCACCGACGAAGTCGCCGGACGAGACGGCATACTGCTGCGCCCAGTCGTAGCCTTCCCCGTACATCGTGCTCTGCACGAACGGGTTCCGGCCGATGATCCACTGCGCCTGCCGGTGCGCGAGGTCGAGGGCAGCGGAATCGCCGAGCGCGTGCGCAGCGGTCGCCAGCGCCTTCGCCTGCGACAGCAACACGCCGTAGTTGCCACGGCGCGCGAACCAAACAGGGAACGCGCGCAGGTGCCAGCCGTCGCCCATAGGCAGCCCCTCGAGCACCTGTGCGCGGTACGCCTCCACCGTGCCCTGGTAGCGCTCGCCGTGCGCGCGGATCTCGCCGGCCGCGTCCGCGGCGCGGTAGACGTACGCCGGCAGGACGTCGTACGGCGCGGTGTAGGCCGCGCTGTTCTGCTGGTACTCCGCATACAGCTCGATCGCGCGCAGCCACGATGCACGCTCGCGATAGTCCGACAGTGTCTCGACGAGCCGCGCAAGCGCGACGATCGGCGCCTGATCGTTGCCCCGGTGGAACTGGTGGAAGATCGTGTCGCGGCCGGGACCGGTGTAGAAGAAGCCCGCGAGCGGGACGTCCGTGCCGACCGGCTCCGTCTGCTGGGATGCGACGATCGTGCGTGCGAGATTCGCTGCGCGATCCGCGTACGAGCGCTCGCCCGTCGCCTCGTACAGCTCGATCGACGCGAGCGCACCGATCGAAGCCAGCTCCATCTCGCTCGCGGCGAACGCCGGCGTGCTCCACGTCGTCTCATCGTTCACACCGCCCTGCGCATCGTGCCAGTCGAGCCGCGCGGTCTCGAGTGCGCGCGCTGCCAGCGCAGGATCGGCGTCCTTCAGTACGCGGTACGCAAGCGCCCCGGCGGCCGCGGCGATGTAGTTCACGTTCGGGTTGCTCAGCGCCTCGCGCGAGCGGTCGTCCTCGTCACCCGGTACGTTGTTCGTCCACAGGTTGTGGCCGGCAAAGCCGATGCGGTAGCCGCCGTCGAAGCGCACCTTCAGCAGCCAGTCGAGCCCCCACGTCGCCTCCTCGAGCACGCGTGCGAGCAGCTCGGGGTCGGCGCCGCGCTCCTGCAGCCGCGCCGCGAGCGCGAAGAGTGCATACGTCGCCTCGCCCGTGTTGACCGCACCCTGCGACAGGTCGCCGGCGTCGTGCCAGCCGCCGTTCATGACGATGCGCTCGTCTCCATGCGTGGCGAACCAGTCCTGGTGGTCGACGCCGTGCGAGCCGGGAACAGGGAAGCCGCAGCGCTGGCCGTACAGCCAGTTCAGTGCCTTCCAGATCGTGCCGCGCCAGACGTCATCACCGATCGCGAACGGCTCTGTGTGGAGGTTGCCGGCACGCACGACGTAGTCGCCGGGCGTGGTCAGCGTAGAGAAGTCGAGCACCTGGAACTCGCCGATCGGACTGCGTACGGTCTCGACCGGTGCGGTGAGCACGACATCGCCGAGCGGCGTGTCGTCGACGCGCAGCACGTCGAACGTGCGGGCGTCGAGATCGGTGGCGAGCGCCGTCTTCGAGAAGTCAGTGTCGTAGCCGGTATGGCTGTACGCGATCCGCTCCGGCGCGACGCGCCAGCCGGCGTAGTGGTCGGGATCGACGCGCTGCAGCTCGATGCCGCCGATCTCGAACGCGACGCTGTCGCCCGGAGCCGCGAGCAGTTTGTTCATCCAGTAGCCGAACTCGAGCATCGTCACACGGTCGCGCGGCAGCGGGGCGATCTCCCAGACGACCTCGTGCCACGTGTCATCCTTCAGCGTGACGTAGTGGATGCCCTCGCGGTAGTAGACGTCCGGAATCGTGTCCGCGCCTTCGTTGTGCAGCACGATCTGGAGCGGCAGCATCGGCAGACCTTCCACGTCCGCACGCACCCACAGCGACAGACGGTTGTACGAACTCCAGTCCTCGCCTGCGACGGGGCGACGCAGGTTCACGGTGGACAGACGGTTGCGCGTCGGCGCCGGCTCGTCGTGGAACATCCGCATGTCGACGCGCAGCGTGCGCGTGCCGTGCGGGCCGGGCTCGTCCGGGAAGCTCAGCGTGCCCGTGCCGGTGAGTTGCCAGCGCGCGCGGTCACTCATGTCCTCGACCACACGGCTGTCGAGCACCGGCTTGCGCAGCCAGTCGTACTCGGCCGAGTGGCGAAAATCGATGGGGAGGAGGTCGTGGTGCTGCTGAGCGGCTACGGGAGCGATCCAGGCAGCGCTACAGAGCGCGGCGAGGCGTAGCGCCCGGGCCAGTGTGTGCGTCACGTCGTGTCCTCCCGCGGTTGGAAGTGCGGCTCACAAGGTCGAGGGGGGAGGGGGTAGCGTCAATGAGGCAAAGGGTGCAGCGCCTGGCTGGAGAACAACTTCTTTACCACCGAGCCCGCAGAGTGCGCAGAGGCGGTGATGCGGCAGGTGGCGCGGCGCGCCGCTGCCCGGCCCTGACCCCGGGCCCGGGCCTGTTGTTCCCACGGGCGGCACCATTCATCCCACGTGCCTGTCGGGTGTCCGGTCGCCATACCTAGTTTCCTAGGCATAGCTTTCCAGGGAAGGAGCCATGGCACGATCCGGCAATGATCTGAAGGGCACGCTCGCACTGCTCGTGCTGCGCACGCTGGCGAGTGCGGGGCCGATGCACGGGTATGCGATCACGTCGCACATCCAGAGTGTGTCGGCGGACCTGCTGCGCGTGGAGGAGGGGTCGCTGTATCCGGCGCTGCATCGGATGGAGCAGGAGGGGTGGGTGCGCTCGTCGTGGGGGATGACGGAGAAGAACCGGGAGGCGCGCATCTACACGCTGATGGCGAAGGGGCGGCGGCAGCTGGAGGCGGAGCAGGAGAGCTGGCAGCGGCTGGCGGAGGGGGTGGGGCGTGTGCTGGGCTATGCGTAGGAGACATGCGGGCCGGGGCCGGCGCCCGGGCCCGAGCCGGCGCTTGTTCATTGTAAGCGGAACATAATCGACGACGTCCACACGAGGCACACATGTCCTGGTATCATCGTCTTCGCAATCTGACGCGCACGGCCCGGCTGAACCGCGAGATCGAGCGGGAGCTGGCGTTTCACATCGCGGAGCAGGCGGACGAGCTGCAGGCGGGCGGCATGACGGAGCGGGACGCACTGCGAGAGGCGCGTCGTCGTCTGGGGAATCCGGAGGTCCAGCGGGAGCGAACGCGTGATGCGGACGTATTCACGTGGCTGGATTCACTGCTGCGGGATGTGCGGCATGCGGTGCGGGGGTTGCGGCGGGCGCCGGTATTCGCTGTGGTGGCGGTGCTGTCGCTGGCGCTGGGGATTGGCGCGAACACGGCGATCTTCACGTTGATCGATGCGGTCGTGCTGCGGCCGCTGCCGGTCCCGGCGCCGGAGGAGCTGGTCGTCCTCGGTATGGACGCGGACGGCGGGAGCGACCACTTCACGAATCCGCTGTGGGAGCAGATTCGCGAGCGGCAAACCGGCATGATCGTGGTTGCGGCGTTCTCGGTCAATGACCTGAACATGGCTGCGGGTGGTGAGGCGCGGCGGGTACGCACGGCGCGTGTGAGCGGCGACTATTTCCGGTTGTTCGGTGTGCGTCCGGCGCACGGACGGTTGCTCGTCGCGAGCGATGACGTGCGCGGCTGCGCACCGGCGGCCGTGCTGGGTCACGCCTTCTGGCGGAGCGAGTACGGCGGTGACGCGAACGTGATCGGCCGGACGATCGAGCTGGAAGGGACGTCGTTCGAGATCATCGGCGTGGCGCCGAACGGCTTTCACGGCGCGGAGGTCGGTAGCGATCCACAGGTGTACGTGCCGCTGTGCAGTGAAGACGCGATACGCGGGGAGGCGAGCATACTGGACGCGCGCAGCACGTGGTGGCTGCGGGTCATGGGTCGACGCGAGCGGCAGGTGATGGCGGAGGAGCTGGGTGCGCGGCTGGCGGGGGTGGCACCCTCGATCTTCGAGGCCACTGTGCCCGAGCACTTCGGCGTCGCCGAGCAGGAGGAGTACCGGTCGACGTCGCTGTTCGCCTGGCCCGCGGACACGGGTGTGTCACAGCTGCGCGACAGGTATACCGGTGCACTCGTGCTGTTGATGGCGGGTGTTGCGCTCGTGCTGCTCATCGCGTGCGCGAACGTGGCGAACCTGCTGATGGCGCGTGCGACCGCGCGCGAGCGCGAGTTCGCGATCCGCATGGCGATCGGCGCTGGACGTGGCCGGCTCGCGCGGCAGCTGGTGACCGAAAGCATGCTGTTCGCGCTCATCGGTGCGGCTGTCGGCCTGCTTCTGGCGCACTTCGGCGCGCGCGCGCTCGTGGCCCTGATTGCGCCTCAGGGCGACGTTGCACTGGATCTGTCCCTGAGTGCGCGTGTGCTGGCATTCACGACTGCCGTGGCGCTGCTGACCGTCCTCCTCTTCGGCCTGATACCCGCATGGCGAGCGGGACGCGTGGATCCACAGTCGACCATGAGTGCGCAGGCACGCGGTATCGCTGGCGGACACAGCCGTTTCACGCTCGGCAAGGCACTCGTCGCCGCGCAGGTCGCGCTGTCGCTGGTGCTGCTGGTCGGTGCCGGCCTGCTCGTCGCGTCGCTCGAGCGTCTCGTTGCGCTCGATCCCGGCTTTCGCGCCGACGGCATCGTGGTCGCATCCGCGGACCTGCGGCCGGCGGGCTTCGAGGGCGAGCAGCTGCGTGCCGCGCGCGCCGAGCTGCTCGACCGGTTGCGCGGACAGCCGGGTGTACGCGCCGCGAGCACAGCGGACATCACCCCGATCAGCGGGTCAAGGTGGAATCAGGAAGTCGTGGTGGATGGCTATGCACCCGAGAACCCGCACGACGCAATCGTGTGGTTCAATGGCGTGAGTGCCGGCCACTTCCAAGCCATGGGGACGCCAGTGCTCACAGGTCGTGATTTCGACGTGAGCGATGTGCCGGAAGGCATGCGCGTCGCGATCGTGAGCGAATCCGTCGCACGCAAGTTCTTCGGCTCCGCAAGCCCTGTCGGCCGCCGGTTCCGGACGCCGATGGGCGACGATCCGGGCGACACCTACACGGTCGTGGGCGTGGTGGGCGAGGCGAAGTACGGATCCCTGCGCGAGGAGGACAGCGGGACGATCTACGTCGCGGCTTCGCAGGTCGAGGATCCCTGGCCCTTCGTGAATCTGGTCGTGCGCACGGACGGCGATCCGGCCGGTGTCACGCCGGTCGTGAAGCGGGCAATCGCGGACACGCACCCGGCGATCGTCGTCGACTTCCGCATCCTCACGGAGCAGGTCGCTCGCTCCATCCAGCGCGAGCGCGTGCTCGCGGTGCTGTCCGCGCTGTTTGGCGGCGTGGCCCTGGCGCTCGCCATGCTCGGCCTGTACGGCGTGATGTCGTACGCAGTCGCGCGCCGGCGCAACGAGATCGGCGTGCGCATCGCAATCGGCGCGGGACGCGCGCGTGTCGTGCGCATGGTTCTGGGCGACGTCGCGCGCGTGCTCGTGATTGGCATGGTCGTCGGCATCGTTGCCGCGCTGGCCGCCGGCCGGCTCGTCACGAAGTTCCTTTACGGTGTAGAGCCCGGCGAGCCGGTCGTGCTGATCGCGTCCGCAGCCGTGCTCACGCTCGTTGCGCTCGGCGCAGGGCTGATCCCCGCGGCGCGCGCCGCGCGCATGGACCCGACCCGGGCGCTGCGCGAGGAGTAGGAACGGGGGCGGGCCCGCGGCGGACCAGACACCCGGCGAGGCGGTCCGCTCGTCGACACCGGCCGGGCGGCGAGCGGTGCAGGCGCGAGAACATCGGCATTGACCGGGCACGACACGCCCGGCACCATTGGAAGCGACGCGGGCACCTTGCACCATTCGGCCGCGACTCTACCCCGTCATCCCCTTCCAAAGGAACGCCGATGCGATCCCTTCGTGTACCCCTGCTCGTCTGTGCCGCCCTCGCGACGGGCGGCTGCTACCATGCGGTCGTGGAAACCGGCCGCGAGCCAAGCGGTGAGACGATCGAGCGGGAATGGGCGCACTCCTTCATCGGCGGCCTGGTGCCGCCGTCGGTCACGGAAACCGCCGAGGAGTGCCCGAACGGCGTCGCGCGCGTCGAGACCCAGCATTCCTTCCTGAACATGGTCGCGCAGATCGTGACCGGCGGGATCTACTCGCCCATGACGATCACCGTCCAGTGCGCCGATGCCGGTGGCGACGACAACGGCGCCGCGAGCCGTGATGCCGCGGACGAGACCTTCATCGTCCGGGCAGGTGACGACGGCGCGGGGCAGGCGATGCGCGAAGCCGTGCGCCTGTCGGCGGAGACTGGCCGCGCCGTGCGCGTGAACCTGCGGTAAGGCACCCGGACCATGATTGATAATTAAGATTTGACCGCTTCGCGCATGCGGCCCAATCCGCTATCGTGCTGGAAGCGATTCCAGGGAATGCCTCTACGATCGCGGCAGCTCCCGACCGGTGCATTCCGAATCGGCCAAAACTTAAAAGTCAATCATGGTCCGGATGGCGGGGGGCGGACGAGCACCTCGTGCCGCTCGCCGTCGTCGACCAGCGGGATGAGCGGATTGGCCAGCGTGCTGCCATCGAGCTCGACGCGGGCAGGCGCGAGGCTGACGGCGGTCGGGTTCTCGACGCGGATCGCGTACGTGCTCGAGCCGAAGCGGTACTCGATCGTGTAGTCCGTCCAGCCTGTGGGGACACAGGGGTCGATGCGGAGCGTGTCCCCTTCGCGTGCGAACCCGAGGATCGCTTCGAGCCCGACCCGATAGAACCAGCTCGCCGATCCGGTATACCACGTCCAGCCGCCGCGTCCGAGGTGACCCTCTGCCGTATAGACGTCGGCGGCGATCGCGTACGGCTCGACTTTGTACGTCTGCAGGTCCTGGCGCGTGCGCATGTGCGTGAGCGGGTTCAGCATCTGGAACAGCTCGAACGCACGGTCGCCGTCTCCGGTGAGTGCGCTAGCGAGCGCGGTCCACAGGGCGGCGTGTGTGTACTGTGCGCCGTTCTCGCGCACGCCGGGCAGGTAGCCGCGGATGTAGCCGGGATCGAGCGGCGCCTTGTCGAAGGGTGGCGTGAGCAGCTGGATGAGGCGGGCGTCGTTGCGCACGAGATGCTCTTCAACGGCCGCCATGGCCTGCGCCTGGCGTTCGGCCGTGCCCGCGCCGGAGATGACGCTCCAGCTCTGGGCGATCGCATCGATGCGACATTCCTCGGCGCTGGCTGTGCCGAGGGGTGTGCCGTCATCGAAGTAGGCGCGCCGGTACCAGTTCCCGTCCCAGCCGTGGGTTTCGACGGCCTCGGCGTAGGCATCCGCGCGCAGCAGCACCTCGCGGTATGCGGCACTGTCGCCGCGCGCGTGCGCGAGTGTGCTGAAGCGGCGCAGCGTTGCGATCAGGAACCAGGCGAGCCACACGCTCTCTCCGCGGCCTTCGGCGCCGACGCGGTTCATGCCGTCGTTCCAGTCACCCGTGCCGATGAGCGGCAGTCCGTGCTCGCCGGTGGTGCAGGCGCGCTGCAGTGCGCGCACGCAGTGATCGTAAACGCTCGCGCGCAGGGTGCTGACGCGCGGCAGGTCATAGACCTCGTGCTCGCCGGGCGCGAGCGCACGCATTTCGAGGAATGGCACTTCCTCGTCGAGCACGGACGCATCGCCGGTGACGCGCACGTAGTGCTCGACGACGTACGGCAGCCACACGAGATCGTCGGAGAAGCGGGTGCGCACGCCGCGGCCGCTGTGGGGATGCCACCAGTGCTGGACGTCGCCTTCGACGAACTGGCGTGCGGCGGCGCGCAGGATGTGCTCGCGCGCGACTGCCGGCTCCGCGTACACGAAGGCCATCACGTCCTGCAGCTGGTCGCGGAAGCCGTACGCGCCGCTGCTCTGGTAGAGCGCGGAGCGAGCCCACATCCGGCAGGCGAGGGCCTGGTAGAGGGACCAGCGGTTGACCATTGCGTCGAACGCGGGCTCGGGCGTCGTCACGGTGATGACGGAGAGGCGCTCGCTCCAGTCGCGGATCGCCCTGTCCATCGCGCTCTCCGCCTTCACCGGATCGGCGTAGCGCGCAATCGCCTGCTGCGCCGCACTGTCGCCACTGGCGCTGCTACCGTCGCCCGCCGCCGCCCCGAGCAGCACCACAATGGTGCGGGTCTCGCCGGGCGCTAGTACGAGGCGGCAGCGCAGTGCGGCGCATGGGTCGAGCGTGGCGCCGGTCGCGCCGCTCAGGGTGCGCATGCGCAGTGCGGCCGGGTCGTCCGCGCTGCCGTTGCGGCCGAGGAACTCGCGTCGGTCGGCCGTGTGGGCGGTGACCGGTTCGCTGAGGGCGAGGAACGCCGTGCGCCCGGCGAACTGCGGGTCGAATTCGTTGCTGGCGAAGATGGCGCCGGTCTGTGCGTCGAAGCGGGTACGGACCTGGTGGCGGGTGCGCTCGCGCAGCACACCGAGCGTCCACTCCGCGTAGGCGGTGAGCGAGATGCGGCGCGGCGTCCTGCCGCGGTTCGTCACTTCCAGCAGGGAGAGCTTCACCGGGTCAGCGGCGGGCATGCCGAGCGTGAGGCGCGTCGCGATGCCGTCGCGCTCGTGCTCGAAGGACGAGGAGCCGGCGCCATGGCGCACACGGTACGGCAGGGTGCTGGCGATCGGCGCCGGCGTCGGACACCACACGGTGCCACTGTCGTCGTCGCGCATATACAGCACCTCGCCGGGCGGGTCGCGCACGGGATCGTTGTGCCATGGTGTCAGGCGGAAGAAGTAGCTGTTCTCCGTCCACGTGAAACCGCCACCGCGCTCGGTGACGATGAAGCCGGCGTTCGGATTTGCGACGACGTTCGTCCACGGTGCCGGCGGCACGTCGTCGCCCTGCACGCGCACGATGTAGTCACCGTGCTCGTCCATGCCGCCGAGACCATTATCGAACTGGAGCGGCGGGCCTTCCGCGGACGCCGGGTGCGCGGCCGAGGCGGCCGAGCGCGCCCGCGCGAGCGCACGGCGTCGCTGCGGCGAGCGGCGTGGCGCCGAGTCGTCCTTCACGAGGCCGAGCCAGCTCGCAGCCTCGCGGATCGCCGCACCGGCGATGGTGGCTTCGTCCTCGCCGGCGGCAGGCTCTGCACGCTTTGCGCTGTCGAGCATCTGCGCGAGGGTGCGGCCGTCGCAGGCGACGAGCACGGCTGCCGTCGCCTCGAGCATGAGCAGGCTCTTCTCGGAGAGGAGGCCGCGCCGCCGCACGTGCACGCCGCCGGGCGTGTCGGTGATGCCGGTGCCGCTCGTCGCCGAGATCGCGCCGAGCACCTCGTCATTCAGCTCCTGGAAGTACGCGGGCGGATGCGCGTTCAGGATGACGAGATCGATGCTGAGGCCGCGCCGGCGCCAGAAGTGGTGCGCGGCGAGCAGCTCGCGCAGCGTGGGCAGCCCTTCCATGGCATCGATCGTGGCGACCATGATCGGGAGATCGCCGGAGATGCCGTTCTCCCAGAGCAGTGACTGCGCGCCGCGGTGGGCGCCGACGTCCACCCCGGGTGCGCGGAACGCGGGGCGCGGATAGAGCACGTGACCCGCGAGCTCCTGGAAGCGCGCGGCGTCGGCCGAGGTGATGTCGAGCTCGCGCAGCTCGACCTGTGTGGAGGTCCAGGCGAGGTCGAGGGCGCGCTGGGCGGTATGGGGGTCGTCGTAGCGGTCGGCCAGCTCGAACGCCTGCTCGCGCGAGCTTGCGATCAGCGTCGTGAACACGACGACGCCGGACTGGCCGGGCGCGAGGCGCATGCGGGTGCGCAGGCTGAAGACGGGGTCGAGCACCGCGCCCGTCGTGCCGGAGAGCGCGCCGTCCTGCTCGAGCGCGATCGGCTCGCGTACGGATCGGCCGCGACCGAGGAAGCGCGCGCGATCTGTTTCGCACGTGACGTCGCCGACGCAGCCTCTGCCGGTAGCGAGCACATGAACGCCCCACAGGCGCGCCTCGCCGGCGGAGCGTGGCCGCCGGGTCGCCGTAATCGCGGAACACCAGCCGTGCCACTCCGTCTCAACGAACAGGCTGGAGAAGGCGGGGTGCGCGCGATCCGCATCGCCGGGCGCCAGGACCACTTCGCTGTAGCTGGTCAGCTCGATCTCACGTGTGGCGTCGCCGTTGTTCGTGATCGTGATGCGACGCACCTCGGCCGCATCCTCCGGCACGACCGTGATCTCCGTGCGTGTCTCGATGTCACCGTCGGTGCGCAGGAAGGCGACGCGATCGGTCGCGAGCAGTGCCTGATAGCGGTCAGCAGGTGCACGCATCGGCTGGTGCGCCGTCGACCAGGTGCGACCGGTCGTCAGGTCCTTGATATAGCAGAACTGGCCGGTGTCATCGCTGGTGCCGTCTGCGCGCCAGCGTGTGACCTCGATCCCGTTGTAGGTGCTGCGGCTGCTGCCGCAATGGCTGAGCATGAGCGTGTACGGCAGATGACCGAGCAGCGCGATGTGTGGCTGGCGCGTGTCGGTGCGCTGATACTCGCGCACGGCCGGTTGATCGACATCCCGGCGGCGCGTCGCGAGCTCGTCGCGGCCGGTCGCCTGCGGCGCCTGGAGCATGACACGGCGCGGGATGCGCTCGTAGAGCAGCAGCTCCGCAGCCTGCACGAGCGGATCCGCATGGAAGCGTCGTGGCCAGATCTCGGGCAGCAGCGTGTTCGCGAGTGCGACGACGCTCATCCCGATGTGGTGGGCCATGTACGTTCCGACGATCGCGTACTCCTCGTCCGGCGCCGGGCGCGAGTAGTCGATCGCATCACGGAAGCCGTACGGTCCGAGGGCACCCGCCTCCTCGAGGACGGCCAGGTTCTCGAGCGCGGCGTACGGTGCGACCATGAGTGCGAGCGCGCTCGCGTAGGGCGCAACGACGACGTCCTGCGAGAGGCCGCGCTTGAGGCCGAGGTCCGGCACACCGAAGCCGCGATACTGGTACGTGAGGTGGCGATCGCGCAGGTTGTACGCGCTCTCGCTCACACCCCACGGCACGCCGCGCGCCGCGCCGTACGCCTGCTGCCGCTGCACGGCGCCCGCGTTCGAGTGATCCAGGAGCGTGCGCGGAAAGGATCGCATGACGAGCCGTGGCATCAGGTACTCGAACATGCTCCCGCTCCACGACACGAGCGCGGTCCGACTACCCGCGTGCGTGAGCGTGCGGCCGAGGCGGAACCAGTGCTCGACCGGCACGTCGTCCTTTGCGATCGCGATGAAGCTGGCCAGCCGCGCTTCCGACGCGAGCAGGTCGTAGTACGACGCGTCCAGCGCATGCGCGCTCTGGTCATAGCCGATCGAGAAGAGCTTCCGCTCCGGGTCGAAGAGGAAGCGGAAGTCCATCTCGCGGGCATACGCGTACGCGCGCTCGGCAATGGCCTCGAGGCGGCCGGCAGTGTCCGACCCGGCCTCGTGCGGCTCCAGCTGGGCCCGAACGCGATCCAGGCTCCAGTCGATCCATTCGACGCTCGCGGCGGCGGCCGCAGGTGCGAGCGACGCAGCGGCGACCGACTCACGCGCCTGAAGCAGTACCGGTGTGACGACGTCGAGTGCACTGCCTTCGGCGCGCGCCGCCGCAGCGTCGGCGAGCAGCTCGCGCGCGACGCGCAACTGGTCGCGCGCCTGCACGAGTGCCTGGCGGGCCCGGGTCGCTTCGGCGGTCGACGCGAGCGCGGCGAGCCGCTCATCCGCGAGCTGCAATGCAACCCGCAGGGCGCGTGCTTCACGGCCGTCGGCAACCGATGTCTGCCCGGCGATTGCGAGGCACGCCTGGCGCAGCGCGATCAGGTGCCCGGCCAGGTTGCCGCTGTCCACGGTCGAGACGTAGGCAGGCTCGAGAACGCGCAGGTCGATCAGGTCGTACCAGTTGTAAAAGTGGCCGTGGAAGCGGCGCAGGCGCTCGAGCGAGCGAAACGCGTTCTCGAGTCGCGTCGTCATCTCTGCGCGCGTGAGCAGGCCGAGATCGTACGCACTCACGATCACGAGCAGCTGGAGTCCGATGTTCGTCGGTGATGTGCGTGCCGCGACCACCGGCTCCGGATCCTCCTGGAAGTTGTCGGGCGCCAGCCAGTGCGTCTGCTCGCTTACGAATCGGTCGAAGTAGCGCCAGTGGAGGAGTGCGTAACGCAGCAGCGTGCGCCGGTCGGCGCCTGCGAGCCGCTGCTGGGCGCGGAGCGTGGGGCCGCCCAAGGCATGCGCGATGGCTGGCGACGCGGCCCACGCGAGTGCGACGGGCGCCATTGCGAGCAGGAGCAGCAAGCCGCCGCCATCGCCGGCAGCCGCACCGAGCCGTCCGGTGAGTGCGAGTGCAGCAGTACCGAGCAGGAGTGCGCCGGCGCCTGCCGCGACCGGCCACATCGCGCGCCACGCGGCGCCGGTGGAGCGGAGCGTCGCCTGCTCGACACCGGACGCGGTCTGCCATTCGAGCAGCTTCCGGCGCGAGACGCCCACGCGCCAGAGCGTGCGCACGATCGCATCGGCGGAGACCCATGCCTGATGGGGCAGGAACACGACGGCGAGCGCGAACTGCTGAAGGCTGCGCACGGCGTCGCGGCCGACGGACGCGTAGTAGGTTCGCCACGAGCGGTCGAGCGGCGGCCGCAGTGTGGCAAAAAGGATCGAGAGCACCCACGGCGTTGCGATCGCGGCCAGGCCGAGGAGCGTCCAGCGCAGCGGCGAGCCGGGCAGCACGAGCCAGCCCGCGAGGATGAAGGCGAGCTGCGCGATCTCGACGGTACTGCGCCTGAGGTTGTCGAAGATCTTCCAGCGCGACAGGATCGAGAGCCGGTTCGGCTCGCGGCCGCCGGGCCCCCACACGTTGGGCGTCAGCCAGCCGATCAGCTGCCAGTCACCGCGGATCCAGCGGTGCTTGCGGCGCGTGAACGTGAGGTAGTGGCTCGGATAGTCGTCGTAAACGGTGATGTCGCTCGCGAGGCCGGCGCGCGCGTAGCTGCCCTCGATCAGGTCGTGGGAGAGCAGGGCGTTCTCGGGGAAGCGTCCGTGCGTTGCGGCCTCGAACGCATCCACGTCATAGATGCCCTTGCCGGTGTAGCTGCCTTCCCGATAGAGGTCCTGGTAGACGTCGGAGACGGCGGTCGTGTACGGGTCGACCCCCGGATGACCGGAGTAGATGGACGCGAAGCGCGAGCGGTGTGCGCTCGGCAGGGACACGCCCACGCGCGGCTGCAGAATGCCGTAGCCGCGCACGACGCGGCCGCGCACGGGATCGTGTACCGCGCGATTCAGCGGATGCGCAATCGTGCCGATCAGCTCGGCCGCTGCGTCGGGCGGCAGCACGGTATCGGAGTCGAGCGTGATGACGTAGCGAACGTGCTCGAGGGGCGCGACGTCGCCGATCACCGTCGTAAACGCCTCACGTGCACCGCCACGGATGAACTGGTTGAACTGCGCGAGCTTGCCACGCTTGCGCTCCCAGCCCATCCACACGCCCTCGTTCGGGTTCCAGCGGCGCGGACGGTGGAACAGGAAGAACACGTCGCTGCGCGCGCCGCCGTAACGCGCGTTCAGGGCGCGGATCCCTTCGGCTGCGGCCTCGAGCAGGGCTGCATCGCCGTCGCACGTTTCTGCATTGGCATCCACAAAATCGCTGAGCAGCGCGAAGTGCAGGTTCGCCTCGCGATTCGCGAGGTAGCGCGCCTCGAGCGTCTCGAGCGCCTGCTGCACGTCGTCGACAGTCGCGAACAGCGTGGGAATCACGACCGCCGTGCGGTACTCGGGCGGAATGCCCGCGCGCGAGCGCAGCTCGAGCTTCGGCAGGTGGCCGGGTGGCAGCACGACGGCGATCAGCTGGTTCATCGTGCTGACCGCGATCTGCGCGGCGGGCAGGAGCGCGAGTGCGATGACCGCGAGCCATGCAGCGCGGGCATCGGCGCCTGCGAGCAGCAGCACCGCTGCGATGGCAGTCGCAGTGCCGGCGAGGATGCCGCCGACGAGCACGTGGTCGGGATGGCGCACCATCCATCGGCGGATCGATTCCTTGACCGTCGGACGGAAGCCCGTGACGCGCTCCAGCTCCGGCAGTCCGCGGTCGACCAGGTAGTAGCCGATGTGCCGCCGGCGCGCCTCGTCGCCCGGCACCGCCTCGCCGGCGTTCGCGAGACGGACGGCGCTGCGGGCGACGTCGTCCTCGCTCAGCCCCGTCCGCTTGGCAATGCGCTCGACCGCGTGCCGGTAGAGGTCCCGGGTGGCGAACGTCATGCCCCTGTAGACGCCGGCCGGGTCCTCGCGCAGGACCGCGTCCATCCGGCTCTGGCGCTCGACGGCGGTCGGCCAGTCCATGCGCCCGATTGCGCGCAGGCTCGTGATCGAGTTCGCCATCACGACCTGCGTGATCGCGAGCCGCTGCGTCGACTGCGCGGCCGCCTGCTCCGCGCTCATCGATTCTTCCGTGATCCATGCCTCGATCACCAGGAGCGCCGGGAACGCACCGCGCGCGGGACGCACCTGCTGAAGGAAGCGGGCAACGAAATGGGATGTGAGCGGCGGCGTATTCGTGACGAAGTCGCGCATCACGGTGCCGAGATCGGTGCGCTCGTCCATGCTCGCCGCACGGACGCGCTCGCCCCACATGTCCGCCGCCTCGATCTGCTCGAGTCGCTGCACGGTGCGCAGCGTCATGCGGCGTACACTCTCGAGCAGGGCGAGGCGCAGCATGGCGGGGATCGCCCAGAGCTCGCCGATCGTGAGTGGCGCGATCTCCTGGAACGCGCCCACGAAGAGATCGACGTTGCCGAGGTCGACGCGTGCTTCCGTGTGCGAGATGAGGGTGGTCGCGACCTCGTACACGCGCGGGTAGCCGGCGAGGGATCCGGAGACGAGCTCCGGCAGCTCCTGGTAGTAGCCGCGCGGCAGGCTCTCGTGCACCTCGCGCAGGTGCTCCTCGATGACGTGGAAGTTGTCCAGCAGCCACTCGCCGGCAGGACCCGGGTCCGTCCCGTTCGCGCCCGCACTGGCGAGCCGGGCGTGGGCATCCGCCAGGATGCGACGCGTGTCGTTCAGCCGCGAGAGGAGTGGCGCGCCGGCCCGCCGCGCCGGCCGCTGTGCGAGCTTCTGCCCCCTGGCCAGCGAGCGAGCGCGGTCCGCGAGGTGCTCCGCGCCCAGCAGCTCGCCGCGGATCGGGCCCGACAGCAATTCCTCGCCGGGCTCGCGCTCACGGCCCAGGAGGCGCCGGAGGGTGCGGGGTAGCGCAAGGTATCGAGGGGTCGTCCGCACGGACTCCTTGGTTGGCACGGGGATCGATCAGCCACGAATACTACAACGGCCCGTTCGCCCTGTCGCGTCGGGCGCCGCACGACGTCGCGTACAGTGGCCCTGGCGACGCGCCGGGCAGGGCCGTTCGCGATGGTGGCGGCTACCGGTACTCATCCGAGCCCTGCACCCACATGAACGACTGGATGTCGATCATGTCACGCGGGCGCAGATCGCGCAGGTCGCGCCGTACGACGTCGGCGAACTCGAGCAGGCTCGCGTAGGTCTCCCAGGATGGGCGGGAGCGGTAGGGCAGGTCGAAGCCGTAGGCACGCGCGGCGGCGCGCGTCGTGTTCGGCTTCAGGAAGATGTGCCGGTCCGGCTGCGCGATGAAGCCGAAGACGGTGACGAGCGGCCACGTCAGGACCCGCGTCTGGCGACGAGGCAGGGAGGCGACCACGCCGATCCAGCGCTCGAAGCGCCGCTGCAGCCCGCCGCGCCCGTGCAGGAAGTCATGGAGTCCCTCGGCGAAGGCGCGCGCGCCGGCGAGTGAGCGTACCGCGTCGCGCAGCGCCATCTTCTCGAAGGAGAAGATCATCGGGTGGCGCGAGCTCTGCTCGACGCGCACCGCGCGCGCTGCGATCTCGGCGAACTCCCCCGCGCGCAGCAGGCGCCGGAGCTCCGCCGGCCCGAGCACCTCGTGCCAGCGCTCGTGCGTCTGCCACTTGTAGTCGCGCTCCCAGTCGCGGTACGTCTCGTCGCGGAAGCCGCCGGGAAAGACGCGCAGGAACTTGCGCCGGGCGCGTGCGGCAGGAGTAGCGGATCGTTTCGTCGCGGTCGGCATGCCGGCCCTCGCTCGCTGTCCATGCAGTCGTCGAGCGCTGGCATTGCATCAACTGCG
>CAYSGF010000128.1:0-3513 GCA_964430275.1 uncultured Gemmatimonadaceae bacterium | reverse complement strand
CCGTAGCGGACCACATCGAGCCGGACCATGTCACCAGGCGCGTGGTTTGCCACCAGGCGCTGCAGCTGTCCCACGCGGTGCGCGGGCACACCATCGATCGCGACGATCACGTCGCCGCGCTGCAGGCCGGCCTGCCGCGCCGGCGAATCCCCCGCGAAGTCCTCCACCAGCACCCCAGCGATCGAGGGCAGCCCGTAGACCTCCGCGTCCTCCGGCGAGACGTCAACGATGGATACGCCGAGCAGCGCCCGGTCCACGCGACCCTTCTCGATCAGGTCCTTCATCACACGCCGGGCGAGGTTCGCCGGGATCGCGAAGCCGTAGCCCTGGCTGTAACCCGTCGACGTCGCAATCGCCGTGTTGATGCCGATCACCGCACCGCGGAGGTTGACCAGCGGCCCACCCGAGTTGCCCGGGTTGATCACGGCATCCGTCTGGATGAAGTCCTCGATCGCGTAGCGGAAGCCGTCGTCCGCCGACTCCAGCCCGGTATCGATGATGTTGAGCGGCCGGCCCTTCGCGCTGATGATCCCGCTCGTGACCGTGAAGTCGAGCGTGCTCGCCTGATCGAAGCCCGGATTGCCGATTGCGATGACCCATTCGCCGACGCGCGCGTCGTCGGAGTCACCGAAATACACGGCAGGCAGGCCCTGCGCGGCGATGCGTATCACGGCCAGGTCCGTGGTGGGGTCGCGACCGATGACGCGCGCGTCGAACGTGCGCCGGTCCGGCAACGAGACGATGATTCGCGACGCCCCCTCGACCACATGGTTGTTCGTCAGGATGTAGCCGTCCGCGGACACCACGAAGCCCGTGCCGCCACCGACCTCCGGCACGTCCAGCGGCATGGAGTCCTGCTGCATGCCGCCGAAGAAATCATTCAGGCCGCGCGGCAGCCAGCCAGTGCGCGGATGCGGAACGGTGCGCTCCGCCTGGATCCGCACGACGGATGGCGTGACGGTCTCGGCGATCGAGATGAATGCGTCGGACAGCTCAGAAGCACGCCGTACCGAGGCGACGTTCTGCACGACCGGCGGCCGCGTGGGCGCATCGAGCGCCGGAATCGTCACGCGCTCCGGCGGCGTGAGGAGCACACCCGCGCCCACGCCGGCGAGCAGAAGCACGCCGCCTGCCGCAATGACCAACAGCCTGGCTGAGCCGGTCCCCATGACGATTCGGATTGGAAGGGAGGGATGTGACTGTCGGTCTTGAATTTAAGACCGGGATCGACCGAATTCCAGTGCATCCGTCCCGGGATGGGTGCCGCCGGCGCAGCCGGATCAGGGCGCCTGCCCTTGCTGGATCGGCTCAGGACGCCTTTTCCAGAGGAACGACCAGCACGGACTCGACGTCCAGCGAATCTCTCGCGATGCCAATGACGCGATCCTCGTAAGCGTTCAGCAGACGAAATCCATGCGGCAGCGTCATGTCCCCGAGCCACTCGCCTTCCACGCTGAAGACAGTCCAGGTCTCCGGCCCGCGGTCCGCAATCCGTGAATAGCCCGGCGCACCGTAGCCGAACAGGTCCGGTCGTCCGCCAATGTAATCGGGATACGCTCGCACCCATGTATTCCCGATCTCATCGATCAGGATTCCGTGAAACGCCGGCTTGTGCTCAGGGAGCTCGCCATAGTCCGCGACTTCCAGCATGACGGTTCCTGCCGGCGGGAAGTCGCGTACGAAATCTCTTCGCAGCCGCTCGTACATCGCGATGTCGGCTCCGTCAACCGGTACCGCCGGAGCCTGCCATCGCATGATACGAACGAGCTGGCCCGAGGTGTCGTGGTACCGCAGCTCTGCTGTTCTCGAGTCCCCGACAGCTACGCCGTCAGGTCCGACGGCAACAAAGGCATGCGCACCCCACGGCACTCGCGCGGGATCTGTTCCGTTCGACGATGTGACCTCCCAGTCAGGAATGGCCGCGACTGCTGTGTCACGCGACGACCCCGCCGAATCCGTCCAGAACACGGTCAGCGGCATGCGGCTCACGGAGCCGGGCTGAGGCACCTGGAATTGTCGGTTGCTGAATGCCAGACGCGAACAATCGCCGGAGACACCTCGCAGTTGCAGCATCATGTCGCCAGCCATGCGCCTGACGCGGAACGATTGCTCCAGGACGCCCGTGTCATCGAAGACGTGAATCATATTCCGATCGTCGGCGACCAACCGGCTCACACCACACGCGTAAAGCCCGGAGAGGCGACTGAATTCTCCAGGGCCGTCGCCGGATCTGCCGACCTGCCGCGAACTGCCATCCGCACGAATCAGGCGGATTTCATTCAGGCCGATGCTGGCGACCGCGACGGTGCTGTCGTCGAGAGCATGTGCACTTTCAACCTGGAGCAGCTCTACGGAGGATTGACCTGCACCAAAACTCGCGAGGGCAGCGCCGGTTGCCAACCGGCGCCGTCTTCCCAGAGCGGGGCTGTACTCGTGACGATCTCAATTCCCGAACTATCCGCCCGCATTACACGTCGACCATTCGAATCTTGTGAACATCCCATAACGATCAGGAGTGCCGACGAGCCGATCACAGACGAGTACGCGGATTTGCGAATGGATCTCATAGTGCCGCTATGGAAGATTGAGACTATAGTGACGTTAGGGGTCGCCCCTTAGCTGGAGCTCGGGCAGGCCTCGAACCCGGTGCTGCCGTGTGTTGACAATAGAGGATCCCGGATGATGACGTAGCGCCCTCCGCATCCGCCGGCAACACTCCGCTCCCTCCGAAGTGCTCAGAGCCCTCCGTGTCAGAGATGTTCATCCCCGTCCGGTGGGGCGGCGGATGGCGGAGCGGCGGCCGGCCAGCATTACCTCGACAACGAGAAAGCCCCGTGCCATGAGCGACACGGGGCTTCCAGATCCAGGTTCGCCTCTTCCTCAGTCCTTCTTCTCGTCCACGATCTCGTAGTCCGCCTCGACCACGTCCTCCTCACCGGGTGCGGACGCCGTCGCAGGCTCCTCCGGCGCCGCCGCGCCTTCCGGCTGCGCCGCTTCCTGCTCCGCCTGCTGCGCCTGGTAGAACTGCTGGCCGGCGGCGCTGAAGGCCTGCATCAGCGCGTCGCGTGCGGCGGTCAGCTCGGCGTTGTCGTCCTCCTTGAGCGCCTTCTTCGCACGCTCGAGTGCGCTGTCGATCTCGGTCTTCGTGTCGGCCGAGACCTTGTCGCCCCAGTCCTTCGTGTCCTTCTCGACCTGGTAGACCAGCGAGTCGAGCTGGTTGCGCGCCTCGATCTTCTCCTTGCGCTCCTTGTCCTCGCCCGCGTGCGACTCGGCGTCCTTGACCATCTTGTCGATCTCGGTCTCCGAGAGGCCGCTCGACGCCTCGATGCGAACCTTCTGCTCCTTGCCGGTCGCGCGGTCCTTTGCCGCGACGTGCAGGATACCGTTCGCGTCGATGTCGAATGCGACTTCGACCTGCGGCATTCCGCGCGGTGCCGGCGGGATGCCGGTCAGCTGGAAGCGTCCGATCGTGCGGTTGTCCGCTGCCATCGGCCGCTCGCACTGCAGCACGTG
>CAYSGF010000127.1:0-2212 GCA_964430275.1 uncultured Gemmatimonadaceae bacterium | reverse complement strand
CGCGCGCGGCGTGCTGCACCCCGATGACCTCGTGCCCGAGATCGCGTGTGATCTCGAGCTGCCACTCGAGCACGCCACCCACGAGCTGCACGCGATGCTCCGGCACCTCGGACCACACGGGATCGGCAACCCGACACCGGTGTTCATCGCCCGCGGCGTCGACGCTGGCGGCGGCATGCGCGTGGTCGGCGACGGGCATGCCAAGCTGCGGCCTCGTCAGGGCGATGCCACGCTCGATGCGATCGGCTTCCGGCTGGCGGAGCGCATCGGCGCGCTCGACCTGCGTGCGCCCATCGACGTCGCCTTCCAGCTGCAGGAGGACACCTGGAACGGGCGTCAGCGCCTGCAGCTCCGACTGCTGGACGTTCGTGCCTCGGAATGAGGATCATTGCCGGGCGCTGGCGCGGTCATCCGCTGACAGTGCCGCAGGGCACGCGCACGCGTCCTACCACCGATCGCGTGCGCGAGGCCTGGATGAGCGTGCTCCAGCATGACCTGCCGGACGCGCGCGTCCTCGATCTGTTCGCCGGCTCGGGTGCACTCGGGCTGGAAGCGCTCTCGCGCGGCGCCGCGCACGTGACGTTCGTCGAGAAGGCGAGTGCGCCGCTCAGGGCGCTGCAGGCGAACGTCACCCGGCTGGGCGCGGAGGACGTCGAGATCGTGAAGGATGACGCACTGCGCTACGCGGCCCGACTCGAGTCGGACGCGTTCGATATCGTGCTCGCGGATCCACCCTATGACCGCGGCCATGCGACCGAGCTCGCACGGCTCTTCCGCGCGCAGCGCTTCGGCCGCATCCTGGCCGTCGAGCACCGCGCCAGCGAGCGGCTCGATGAGGTGGCCGGCGCCCGCACGCGCCGCTACGGCGACACCGTACTCACCTTTCTCCCCTGCGAGTCATGAGCGAACGCGCCCGTGCAGCGATCTATCCAGGGTCCTTCGATCCGGTGACGCGCGGCCACGAGGACATCGTGCGCCGTGCGCTCGTGTTCTGTGACGAGGTCATCGTTGCGGTGGCGCATCGTCGGACGCAGCGCAAGGAGGGGCTGTTTGCGATCGAGGAGCGCGTCGCCCTGCTCGACGAGGTGTTCGCCGACGAGCCGCGCGTCCGCAGCGCCGAGTTCGAAGGACTTCTGGTCGACTTCGCTCGCTCGGTCGGTTCGCCCCTGCTGATCCGCGGGCTCCGTGCGGTCTCCGATTTCGAGTACGAGTTCCAGATGGCGCTCATGAACCGGCACCTCTGGCCGGACGCGGAAACCGTGTTCCTCGCGCCCGACGAGCACTACTCCTACCTGTCCGCATCACTCGTACGCGAGATCGCCTCCCTGGGCGGTGACGTCAGTCACTTCGTGGCACCGCCCGTGCT
Source organism: uncultured Gemmatimonadaceae bacterium (assembly GCA_964430275.1). Classification (GTDB taxonomy): domain Bacteria; phylum Gemmatimonadota; class Gemmatimonadetes; order Longimicrobiales; family RSA9; genus DASTYK01. Next base: position 846 of record CAYSGF010000127.1, on the reverse strand, counting down.
CGCCGCACTCGCACGCAAGTTCCCGACGACGTGAACGCGTTCATCGACAGCATCCGACTGCGCGCGCGGGCACGCATGCGCCGCATTGTCTTTCCGGAAGGCGATGACGCCCGCACGCTCGAGGCCGTCGCGCGCCTCGTCCTCGGCGAGCTCGTGCGCCCCGTCGTCATCGGGGATCCTGCTGCCGTGCGGGATGCCGTCTCCACCCATGGCGCGGATGCCGCCATCGTGGAAGTCATCGATCCGGCCGCGGACGCACGCACGAGCGCCTTCGCCCGTGAGCTGCAGGAGCGCCGCGCACACCGCGGCATGAGCGCGGACCAGGCGGCAGAGCACATGCGCGATCCGCTCATGTTCGCGGCCATGCTCGTGCGCAATGGCGTGGTCCACGGCTCGACCGCCGGTGCGTCGCGGACCACCGCGGACGTGCTGCGCGCCGCGATCTGGTGCGTCGGCACGGCTCCCGGTATCCGCACTGTCTCGTCCGCGTTCTATATGGTGGTCCCGCCGTTCCGCGGCACGAGCGCCGCCGAGGTGCTGACGTTCACGGACGGCAGTGTCGTGCCGGAGCCGACCGCCGAGCAGCTCGCGGATATCGCGGCGGCCGCCGTCGAGGCGCGCCGCAGCATTGTCGGCGATGCCCCGCTCGTCGCATTCCTCTCGTTCTCGACGAAGGGAAGTGCCGACAGCCCGTCGGTGCAGCGCGTGCGCACCGCCGTGGAACGGTTTCGTGCAATGCACGTCGGTGTGCCCGCCGACGGCGAGCTCCAGCTCGATGCTGCCGTGATCGCGGCCATTGCCGAGCGCAAGGCGCCGGCCTCGCCGGTCCGCGGCGATGCGAACGTG
>CAYSGF010000126.1:0-6563 GCA_964430275.1 uncultured Gemmatimonadaceae bacterium | reverse complement strand
TCCGCCATTCCGCCATTCCGCCATTCCGCCATTCCGCCATTCCGCCATTCCGCCATTCCGCCATTCCGCCATTCCGCCCTTCCGAATTCCGCATGAACACCCCGTAATCCCCCGTTCACACTGCCTTCAGACCGCCTCCCGCATGTTGTTCTCACGTTACGACGTCATTTACGGAGGCCACACATGCTCAAGCGTTCCCTGCTCACTGCCGCTGCGGCGCTGATCGTTCTGAGCGGTACCGCGTTCGCCCAGACTGCGACAGCGGCGGTCAGCATTCAGATAGCGCCGGTTCTCGTCATCAGCAGCTCGGGCAATTTCAGCTTCCCTGCGGCGACCGACGGGGCATACACGGCGGGTTACATCGAGTCGAGTGCGGGACCGACGCTCTCACATCGTGCGAACGTGCCGTACAAGATCACGGTCGCTGCGCAGGCGGGAGCGACGCTGGCGTTCACGAACTATGCGGGTCGGTCGGATGCGGACCCGAACAAGCCGGTGACCGACCTTTCGATTCTGTCGACGATTGGCGGGACGCCTGCCAGCGCGGCGGTCGCCCAGGCCGGCTCCGCGAACGATTTCTACACGCGGCCCACGAGTGGCGGCGACCAGTCGAGCATGCTGACGGCGCGGATGGCGCTCGACTATGCGGCTGATCCGCCCGGCACGTACGAAACGACCGTGGTCTTCACGATGGTAGCCCAATAACCAGGGAACGGGCGTGGGCGGCGACTAGCGGAAGCCGTCCACGCCGATACTGCGGGAGCGGAGCAGCACTCATGACTGAACGGGATTGTCTGCGCTGTGGTACACGAATCGCAGGTCGCGATGCGGCGTGCAGGGCGTGTGGCGCTTCCTGGCCGAGTCTGTCCATGCTGGATCGGCCGGCTGGCGACGCCCATGTCGACGAAGCGATCGTGTGGGTCCTCGGCGCCATGATCACACTCGTCGCCTTTTTCATCATCTTCGTTGCCTGGTAGGTCGCGCGGCTCGATTGTGTTCGAGCATTCCCAATGACATGTCACTGTGCTCACACCGGCCTTGCTGATGTCTTCGGCGAGCGCACTGCCCGGATGGAGGCGCGGCGATTTCGCCGCCGCGGCCTGCCGGATCGGGCGAATCGGCTGATCGAGGCGATCCGCCGGGCTGTGCCTCTCCACGAAGCCGTTGCGCTGGAAGGTGGTGCGGGGGTGGGCGGCCTTTCGATCGAGCTGCTCCGTCGCGGTCTCACGCGTGCCGTGGCCGTGGACGCGATCCCGGCATTCGCGCGGATGGCCCGCCGTCTCGCCGAGGACTATGGTGTCGCGTCCCGCCTGGAGCTGCAGGTCGCCGATTTTGCCGAGCTCGACGACGATGCCGAGTACGACATAGTCGTACTGGACCGCGTCGTGTGTTGTTATCCCGACTGGCGCGCGCTGTTGCAGGTCGCGACCTCTCACGCCACGGGTGTCGTCGCCCTGACCTACCCGCGAGCTGCATGGTGGACACGTGCAGCCGCCGGCGCGACGAACGCCGGCATGTGGGCTGCGCGCAAGCGGTTCCGGCTGCACATTCACGATCCAGCCGAGATGCACGCGATGCTGCGGCGAGCCGGCTTCGAGCCGGACGTCGTCGGGCGCGTGGGCACGTGGGAGCTGTGCGTCGCCCCTCGCGCGGGCCCGACTTAGCGGTGTGAGATCGTATCCGGCCGCACGTCGCCTGTCGGTGGGAGCGGGGGCGGTACTGTGGTGTCGGGCGCGGCGACCGGTGGCGTGCTGTCCGCCGCGGCTGCCGTGTCCGACGGCGCTGCAGGGCTCGGCCGGTCCTGCTGCAGCGTGTCCGCGGGCTCGATCGGATCCGTGAGCGGAGGCGTCGTGTCTCGCGCCAGTGAACTGCTCGGCGCAAGGGAATCGAGCACGGGAATCACGAGCTCGCGCTCCGGCCGGAAGGAGTCCACGGGCACCACGGGATCTGCGATCTCGACCGCGCGCGGCAGCCGCGGCGTGCCGAGGTAGCGCTCCTCGCCGCGCGGCGGAATCGGCTGGGCCTCCTCCGAACCAAAGTGCGTGGCCAGGAAGTGCGTGGTTCGCCGCCACGCTCGCGCGAACCAGTCTCCCGCGCGCGCCAGGAACCCGCGGGTGTCCGCTGTCGGGGTGCCGGCCGGGCAGGTGGCGGCCGGCTCGTCGCCCGCAATGAACAACTCGCTTTCGGCGGAGCCCGTTTCCGGATGACATCCCTCGACGAGCAGGAGACCGGTTGACGGGTCGATCGGCTGCTCGGTGATGTCCTCGGGCCGCGGCCATGGCTCGGGGGTGCTGCGACCCTCGTAGATGTCGGCCATCAGGCGGCCCCAGAGCGGCGCGGCGAGGTCACCACCGGAGGCGTCGCCGACGATGGCGCGCGGCCGGTCGAACCCGATCCAGACACCGGCAACGAGATCGGGCGTATAGCCGACGAACCAGGCGTCCATTCCCTCGTCGGTCGTCCCCGTCTTGCCCGCCGCCGCCGAACGGAAGCCCGCGTCCCGGACGGCGCTGGCGGTCCCGACGTCGACCGCGTCCGTGAGCATGTCGGTAATCAGGTAGGCGACTTCGGGCCGCAGCACCTGGTCGGTGTCGGGTTCGTTGTCCCAGACGATCTCATCCACGCCATTCACGACGTGGGTGACAAAGCGTGGCTCGGCCGCTATCCCGGAGTTCGCGAACGCCGTGTACGCAGCGGTAAGCTCGAGCGGAGTGACCGCCGCGACGCCGATCGCAGCGGAGGGCACGTTGGGGATCTCGCTCCGAATGCCTGCGCGCTCCGCCAGGCGCTCGACATTGTCCAGCCCAACGTCCTGCGCGAGTCGAATCGTGGGAACATTACGTGATGCGACGAGCGCCTGCCGCAGGGTTACGAACCCCCGATAGTCCCCCGTGTAGTTCTGTGGCACCCAGATCTCGCCGCCCTCCAGCTCCATGCGCAGCGTATCGTCCTTGATGCGTTGGCTGGGCGCAAACCCCTGGGCGAGGGCAGCTGCGTAGACGAAGGGCTTGAACGCGCTTCCCGCCTGGCGGCGCGCCCGCGTTGCACGATCGAAGCGCGACTGCGCATAATCGCGCCCGCCGACGAGTGCCAGCACGTCGCCCGTGGCAGCTTCGAGTACGACGACGGCTCCCTGCAGGTAGTCCGGCTCTTCGGTGCTACCGCTGCGATAGGTGTCTCCGTCGAAGGCACCATGGCGCCCCGCCTCGATGCGGTCGAGCTGGCGCTCGAGCTGGCGCTCCGCCGTACGCTGTGCGTCGCGATCCAGCGTCGTGTGCACCTCCAGGCGTGTCGTGTAGATCGTCTCGCCGAGGCGATCCTCGAGCACGCGGCGCACCGCCTCGGCGAAGTAGGGCGCAACGAGGCGTTCGTCGACACGCCGTGTTGGCGGATCGCGCCGGACGTCCAGCGGCGCCACCTGCGCGGCCCGTGCATCATCGGAACTGATGCGCTCCTGCTCGGCCATGAGGCGCAGCACGAGGTTGCGTCGCTCACGCGCCCGCTCCTCGTAGCGTCGCGGGTTGTACAGCACCGGTGACTTGGGCATCGCTGCGAGCGTCGCCGCCTCCGACAGGCGCAGCTCTGCGGCGGGTTTGCCGAAGTAGTTGCGTGCTGCCGCTTCGATCCCGTACGCACCGCTGCCGAAGTAGATGTTGTTGAGATACAGCTCCAGGATCTCCGGCTTCGTGAACTCCCGCTCGATTGCGCGTGCGACGCGAACCTCGAGAATCTTGCGCTGCAGCGTTCGCTCCTGGCCGGGCAACGTTTCCGGCCAGACGTTGCGCGCGAGCTGCATGGTGATCGTGCTGAAGCCCTGCGCAAAGCCGCGCGCGCGCAGGTTCGCCACCATGGCACCACCGACCCGGCGCAGGTCCAACCCGGAATGCTCGTGAAAGCGCTGATCTTCGACGGCGATGAATGCGGCTGAAACGTGATCCGGCAGTGCGTCCAGTGGGACCACTTCATGGTCGATCGGGGAGAGGTCCGCGAACGGCTCACCGTCGCGGTCGAGCAGGACACTCGCTCCGCCCGGCTGATAGGAGGCGAGCCGCGCAACTGTCGGACACCCGCCCACCCCGCAACGCTGCCAGAGCACGCCCACGCCCAGCCAGACGACGACGTTCGCGATCAGCAGGCCGCGCGGCGTGATGCGACCTGCGATCGCCCGCGCGCGGATCAGCCCGCGCTCGAGTCGCGCGTTTGCTCCCCTGCCCTTCACGGCTACTGCGCCCGTGGACGCGTGCGGCCACGACCCGCAAGCTTCGCCCGGAAGAACGCGACCGTATCCGGCAGGCCGGCGCGCAGCGAGCGCGGCGAGAACGCAAGGTCCGCTGCGGCCCGTGCATGGCCGAAGATGTAGCGACCGCCGGTCGCGGCATTCACGCCTTCCACACTGATCGGGAAGCGGATGCGCGTGCGGCGCGAGATCGCGTCGAGGCCTCGCGCCATCGCGCGGGCCAGCGCGGCCGGCGTGACCGGCTTCGGCGCAAACACATTCCCGAGTGCGGCGATCTGCGCAACGAACCGGTCGAAGCGCTCGTTCTCGCCGCCCATGACGTAAACGCCATCGGCCGTGCCGTGCTCGACCATCGCGATCAGGCCGTCTGCCACATCATCGACATGGACGTAGGAGTACCAGGCGGGATCGGCGATCAGTGTCGGCACGCGACGACGGAGCACATCTTCGACGAGACGGCCGGCGGGCCCTTCATCACCGGGGCCGTATACGTATGCAGGACATGCGACGAGCACGGGCATGCCGCCTCGCTGCGCCTCCAGCGCCAGGCGATGCGCCTGCGTCTTCGTGCGATGATAAACGGAGGGATAGGGTCCGGCGAAGGGCGGCTGATCATCCCCCATCTCGCCCTCCGGCACCGGCCCGAGCGCGACCGTGGAGGAGACATGGACGACGCGTGGCGTCCCTGCCCGCTCGGCGGCGCGCAGAAACCCGCGCGTGCCGTCCACATTCGTCGTCTCCAGCCGTGCGGCCTCGACGACTCCCACATCATAGACCGCGGCGATGTGGTACCCTGCGTCGGCACCACGCAGCCCGTGCTCCAGCGCGACGTCGTCGATGACGTCGCCGGGGATCAGCGTCGCACCCAGCTCCTCCAATGCACGCGCCGCGCGGGAGCCGGGCGAGCGCACGAGGCAGCGCAGTACGTAGCCGCGGGCCGCGAGCCCACGCGCGACGCGCGAGCCGATGAAGCCGGTCGCGCCCGTCAGAAAGACGACTCCCGCGCTCACTGCATCACTGCTCGCCGTTCGGCGGTCCGACCGTCCAGCCGATTTCCACACGGGAGCCGCCCGCGATCGCCTGGCTCGCGGGAATCACCACGTCCAGCTCGCGCGTTCGGTCCAGCCGCGCCTGCGTCTGTTTCCCCGCCATGGCCGGATGACCGATCACGTCCACGACCGCCGCCTCGCCATGGGGACCGGTCATCCGCAGCCGTGATCCCGCCTGCAGCGCCTTCATCCGCGGCGCGCCCGACGCCAGCTTCAGCCGCAGCAGATGGCCGCGGTGGGGAATTGCCATGGAATCCGAGACCCTGAATAGAAAGCTCATTCGCTCCTGCCTCCGGTAGTCCGCTGCAGCAAGGTGGCGCCTCCCGCGAGCCATCGTCAACGATGCGGTGCCGGCTGGCGTGCGCCACCCGCGCGACCACCTTGCGGCCCGCATACACCGCGACTACACTTTGAGTGGATGTCATTCGTTGCACCCGGCCGGATTGCTCTTGCTGTGCACGCCCTTCACACCGTCGAATAAGATTCGGTTCATGCCTGGGGGACCTGCGCCTTCGTTGCGCGGGGCCCTCTTTTTGCGCTAGCCGCGGGCGCGTTCAACGCGGCAACTCCCGAGGGTACGGCACATCGCACCGCACCTTCGAACGTCTCAACCTTTCATACCAGGAGTACCGGCGATGGCTCGTACCAAGGGCACCGTCAAGTGGTTCTCGCAGGAGAAGGGCTACGGCTTCCTCCAGCGGGAGGGCGGAGCGGACGTCTTCGTGCACTACAGCGCGATCGATGGATCCGGCTTCAAGGTCCTCTATGAGGGCGAAGAGGTCGAGTTCGAGGTCATCGAGGAGGCCAAGGGCCCGAAGGCTGCCAGCGTTGTGCGTCTCAACCCGCCTGCCGAACCGCCACGCAGCGCTCAGGGCGGCCGTGAAGGCGGTCGCGGCTACGGCGGCGGCGAAGGCGGACGCGGCGGCGGCTATGGCGGCAGAGGTGGCGGCGGCAACCGTCGTTACGAGAACCGCTACTAAGCGCGCATCGAGTCCCGCACACCGGAAAGGGCCGTCGTTCGACGGCCCTTTCTTCATCTCGCCACGCCTGCCTTCGCCGCCGCAATCACCAGCACCGAAACGCTCGATCCGTCGTCGCGCCGGACGTACCGGGAGCGGCCGACATCGGCTGCGTCTCTGGCAACACCGGCCGGGAGCCGTTATGTCACAGGATCGTGCGGTTTGTCTGCGCGGCAGCAGCGAACGAACCGCACGGTGACGGGTAACTCCCGACACCCGGAAACGAGAGGAGAATCGTGGCGGAAATACAGTGCGTTC
>CAYSGF010000125.1:0-3405 GCA_964430275.1 uncultured Gemmatimonadaceae bacterium | reverse complement strand
GCGCAGGCGGCTGGGACTCGTGCCGAAGCTCGGCGCCCGCACGATCGGAGTAGACCTTTTCGATTGAAATGGAGGCCGCATGATGCGGGACCAGGAGACAAGTGACGTGCTTGCCGCGCTCGCCATCGGCGCAGTCGTCGGCATCGGCGCCGCATTGCTGCTGCGCGGCGAGGACCTGAGCCGGCGCGAGAAGCTGTTGCGCGAGATCCGCCCCCTGACCAAGCGCGCCCGACGGACGGCAACCACCGCGCGCAAGAAGCTGGGCCGCGGCGCAAAGGGCGCCCGCGAGCGCGCGGGTGAGGGCGCGGCCGCCGCATTCGAGCAGGTCGGCCGGGGTGCGCGCGCCGGCCGTGATCACCTCGGGCGCGGCGCGGAAGCGACCGTCGACGCGGCCGATTCCCTGCGCCGCATGAGCACGGACATCGTGGGCGACCTGCGCGACGAGATCGCCTCGCTCGTGAGCTCCGCCGGTGCAGAGCTGCGCCGCACCGCCCGTCGTACCGTACGCGACACGCGCCGGTCGCTTCGCAGCCTGCGCTGAGCGGACGTGCGACTCTGGACCCTGCTCACCGCGGCGTTTGCGGCCACTCTGCTGGTCCTGCTGCTGCCGGAGCCGGCCCTCGCATGGGGGCCGGCCACGCACGTCTACATCGGGCGCCAGCTCCTGGACGTGCTGCACCTCGTGCCCGGTCCCATCGCGGAGCTGCTGCGCAACTATCCGCAGAGCTTCCTCTACGGCTCCATGGCCGCCGACATCTCGTTCGCGAAGAAGTACGTGCCCGTCGGGCGGCATTGCCACTACTGGCACGTCGGGGAGGAGATCCTGAATGCGGCCGAGAACGATCGGCTGCGCGCCGTCGCCTACGGTTACCTCAGTCACCTCGCAGCCGACACCGTAGCACACAACTACTACGTGCCGCGCCAGCTCATGCTCACCAGCAGCACGAAGGCACTCGGGCACTCCTACTGGGAGCACCGCTTCGATGTGCAGCTCGGTGAGGACTTCGGCGCACTCGCGCGTGAGGTCGTCATGGAGTACGACCACTCCGAAGCGGACAATCTCTTCGACATGGTGCTGAGCGGAACGATCTTCTCGTTTGAGACGAACCGCCGCATCTTCCGCGGCATGATCCGGATGCAGGACAACGAGCGCTGGAAGGGCGTGTTCGACCGCGTGCTCCAGGGAAGCCGCTGGGACCTCGCGCCCGAAACGATGGAGAGCTACCTCGCCCGTTCCTTCGACTATGTGGTGGATTACCTCCAGCGTCGCCGTGATAGTGAGCCCGCACTGCTGGATCCGACCGGCGACTTCAACCTGCAGCTCGCGAAGAAGGTGCGCCGCCTGGCCATCCGCGAGGGTGCACTGTCGAATCCCCCGCTGCTTCACGACATGGCCGACGACTTCTTCCCGCTGCCGGCCCTCCACCTGGGTCATTGGGGCGAGCGCGTCGTCGCCTCCGGCGCCTGAACCGCCACTGTCCGTGTCCGCCCGTCGCTACGGCGCCCGATCAGCTCCGTGCCGCACTCCATGCACCAGCGACGCTGCAGCCGCAGCACATGAAAGAGCCGGCGCCACCCCGGCCGCGCTTCCAGCGGCAGCAGTGGTGCATCGCAGGACGGGCATTCCGGGTCGCGTGGCATCAGCATCCAGCACACGATGAGTCCAAGCACGAGCTTCGAGAGCACGATCACGAAGAACGCGAAGCCCAGCTCGAGCAGTCTCATCCGCGCAGCGCCAGCTTCATGCCCGCCTCACAGCTCCTTCTGCAGGTTGGCGAACCGTAACACCACCTTCTTGCGACCGTGACGCTCGAACTCGATCGTTGCCTTCAGGTCCGCGCCGAAGCCCGACAGCTCACGGATCACGCCGCTGCCGAAATGCGGGTGTCGCACGCGCTCGCCTTTCACGAAGCGCGGCGCTTCCTGCGCTTCCGAGTAATCGATCACGACACCACTGCCGTCATCGTCCTCGAAGCGCGGACCGCGATCCCGGTAGCCGAGTGATCCGGCACCGAAGCTCGGTGCGTTGCGCCGGCGCCGCCCCGCCTCCATCTGCCGGCGGATCGACAGGACCGCATCCGTCGCCCGCGCCTCGAGCAGCATATCCGGCACCGCCTCCAGGAAACTGGACGGCATGGACGGCTCGAACGTGCCGCCACGCCGCCGCATCCGCGCGTGGGTGAAGTACACCTTCCGCTCTGCACGCGTTATGCCGACGTAGAACAGCCGCCGTTCCTCTTCCAGCGTGTCCGGGTCATCATAGGCGCGCTTCAGCGGGAAGAGCCCTTCCTCCATGCCGCTGATGAACACGTAGGGGTACTCGAGCCCCTTGGCATTGTGCAGCGTCATGAGCGTGATCGCGTCTGCAGACGTGTCTGCCCGGTCCACGTCCGTGAGCAGCGACACCTTCTGCAGGAACATGTCGAGCTGAGTCGCCTCGATCTGCGCATCCTCTTCCTCCTCCTCGGCGTCGCCCCTGCGCGCGTCGAACTCGTGCGCACCGGCAACCAGCTCGCGCACGTTCTCCCAGCGTTCCTCACCCTCGGGGCCTTCGTCCAGCAGCGCATCGTGGATGCGTATCTCTTCCAGCAGCTTCTCGAGCAACTCGCCGACCGGCAGGTGGCGCGCGAGCGCACGGTAGCGGTTGATCAGCGTGGCAAACGCAACCAGCGACGTGGCGGCACCGCCGCGCACGGGATCGGCCTCGTGCGCCCGCTCGGCCGCCTCCAGCAGCGCGTAGCCGCGCTCCGCCGCCCAGTCGAGCAGCCGCGTCTGCGTGGTGTCGCCAATGCCGCGCTTCGGGTAATTGATGACGCGGTCGAACGCGCCGGCATCACGCGGGTTCGAGATCAGCCGCAGATACGCGAGCACGTCCATGATCTCGCGCCGTTCGTAGAAGCGGGTGCCGCCGATGATCTGGTACGGCAGATCGTGCCGGCGGAATGCCTCTTCCAGCGCGCGCGACTGCGAGTTCGTGCGATACAGCACGACGAAATCCCGTGCGCTCGCCGCATCGTTCGATGCCAGGCGCGTGAGCACCTCGCCCACCACCCATTCCGCTTCGTCACGCTCGTCGACGGCCTCGATGCGCGTCAGCATCTCGCCGGCACCTGCATCCGTGCGCAGCGTCTTGCCCTTGCGCTTGACGTTCTGCGAGATCACCCGGTTGGCCGCGTCCAGAATGTTGCCCGTCGAGCGATAGTTCTGCTCCAGCCGAACGACGGCGGCACCCGGAAAATCCTCCTCGAAGTCGAGGATGTTGCGGATGTCCGCGCCGCGCCAGCCGTAGATGGACTGATCGTCGTCACCCACCACCATGAGGTTGCCATGCGCGCTCGACAGCAGCTGCAGAAATCGATACTGCGCGCGATTCGTGTCCTGGTATTCGTCGACCAGCACGAACTG
>CAYSGF010000124.1:0-20444 GCA_964430275.1 uncultured Gemmatimonadaceae bacterium | reverse complement strand
CGCTCCGTCCGCGGAACGTGTACATCGCGTTCGCGGCGATTGCGATCGGTACTGCCCTGCTCAGCCAGTGGTTCGCCGATGTGGAGGCGGTGGGCCGGTTCGGTCCGAACCTCGCCAGCGAGGCGGTCGGCATCCTGCTGACGCTGATTTTCGTGCAGCGGTTCCTGGACCGGCAGGAGCGACTGCGACGCTTGCGCGGGTCGATCGGCGCCCTGCGCAAGGGCGGGCGCGCCCTGTCCTCGCTGGCGCATGCCTGGGCGGCGCTCATCAAGGGCGGCTATCGCAGACCGCCGCCGCACCCGCCGGAGTCGCTCGCAGCGCTGTTCGCGCCGCACGTTGCGGAGAACCTCGGATATCTGGACCCGGTGCGCGAGCGGTCGTCGCCGGTGGGCGATCCGGAGCGCTGGGTGGAGCATGCGTACCGGGACGTCGTATCCGCGCAGCAGACCCTGCACGAGATCGTGATCGCCTATGGTGCGTCGCTGGACGCATCGTATGTGGAGGCCATCGACGAGATCGTCGATGATCCGTTCCCGCGGATCATCGGCGATGCGCTCGCGGTGCCGGAGCTGGACGCTCGCCGGTGGCGCGTGCGCCTCAATGCGGCGCGGGCGCTGCGCGAGATGCACTTCGCGCGGCTCGTCCAGGCGATCGAGCTTCACAATGAGATCGCGCGCGAGGCTGCCACGGTGCGCAGCCGCCGCAGCGCACCGCGCACCGGTGCGCTCGGTGTGGAGCTGCCGCTCGACTGGGACCTGCGCGCGCGCATCGCGCTCGACGACGGCTGGTGGCGCAGTGCCCCGCGCCCCGGGAGCCTGTGCGTGGACGAGGAGCGGCGGGACGAAGGCCAGGAATCGCCGCAGTCCCGCTGAGATGCCGGATCGGCCCTTGCTGTGCATCGCCGGGCGCGCCACTTTGCGCGCGAGTGGTGCGACGGTCGCACCCAGCCGCCACCGCAAGGTGCTGCCTATGCTCGATCCCATCCGATCCTTCTTCCAGCGCAACATCGCAATCGACATCGACGGCCATCACGACGGCGCCGCGGTGGAGCGCACGGAAGAGCAGAAGCTCTACATCGCCGCATGCGCGTTGCTGCTTGAGCTGGCGCACGCCGATGACGAGTTCTCCGATGACGAGCGCAGTCACATCCACGCCGTGCTCCAGCGTCATTTCGACCTGGATGCTGCGACCGCGGCGGAGCTGATGGTGCTGGCCGAGAGCGAGCGCTCGAAGGCGATCGACCTGTATCAGTTCACGGCGCTCGTCCGCGACAACTATGACCTCGGCCAGAAGACACTGCTCGCCGAGATCATGTGGGGGCTCGTGCTGACGGACGGCCAGATCGCGCGGCACGAGAGCTACATGCTCCGCAAGATCGCGAACCTGCTGGACCTGGAGCCGGGGTACCTGGCGAGCGCGCGCAAGCGCGCGGCCGAGAAGCTCGAGTAGAGCGGTTCCCGCCTCATGCCACGCCGCAGCGCCGTCGTCCTCATCACACTGAACACGGTGCTGCTCGCCGTGCTGGGCTTCGCGCTGCTCCGCGATCAGCCCGCGCCCGGGTGGCACGGCACCTTCATCGAGCCGCCCATGCCGGCGCAGGCGTTCAAACTCCGCTCCGCCGCAGGTACCGTCGATGCACGCGATCTGCACGGCGGCATCACCGTACTGTTCTTCGGCTACACGAGCTGTCCGGACGCATGTCCTCTTACACTTGCGAAGCTCGCACGCGTGCGCGCCGCTCTCGAGCCCGGGCTGGCGCGGGAGCTGCGCGTTGCGCTCGTGTCCGTCGATCCGGAGCGGGACACGTCGACACGGCTGGCCGCGTACGTTGCGCGCTTCGACAGTACGTTCATCGGCCTGACTGGCACGCGTGCGGAGATCGAGGCGGTTGCAGCTGCGTACGGCATCCATCACGCGGCCGCGAGCCCGGCCGCTGCGAGTGCGGCACCCGGGCACGCGGCCGAGCATGCGGCGACGTCCGGGCCGGCGCTGATCGACCATACCACGCACACGCTCGTGCTCGATCGCGCCGGCCGCCTGACCCTGCTGTGGGACGGGTCCATCACCGCAGACCAGATGGCGGACGACCTGCGACGGCTCCTGCAGCGATGAGCTCCGACAGCAACGAGACGACGTCGGCGTCGCATGCGTGGCGGGTCCTGCTCCTCGGCATCCTCGCGATTGCGGCGGCGCACCTCGTCGACGGCACAGCCTACCGCTACTTCCGCATGGAGGACATCTACGGCGAGGACTGGGGTCGGATGCTGCGGGTGATGGGCTTCGCGCCGCTCTGGCTGATCGTCGCCGGGATCCTCGTGCTGCATGACGCACCGCGCGCGCTCGCCGGGCGATGGGCGCGCTGGCGGCGCGGCACGCTGCTCGTTTCCGGTGTCGCGGCTGCCGGCATCCTTGGCGAGCTGCTGAAGCTGCTGCTGCGTCGCGAGCGCCCGTGGTCCCACGATGGCGCCTACGTCTTCCGTGCCTTTACGGAGCGGCCGTTCTCGAGTGGCGGGCTGGCGTGGCCGAGCAGTCACGCGATCGTCGCGTTCGGCGCGGCCGCCATGCTCGCGCGCCTCTTCCCGCGCGCGCGCGTCGTGTTCTGGGCGCTCGCCTGGGGGTGCGGGCTCTCACGCGTTGCAGCCGGCGCGCATTTCGTGAGCGACGTCGTGACGGCGGCGGTCGTCGCCTGGCTCGTGATCGACTGGATCTGGCGGCTGCACGTGCGGCGCGGGTGGGCACCTGCAGGCGGAACGGAGGTTGCACCCACGGCCTGAGCCGTACTCCCGGAACGCTGTCCTGCGAGGCCTGGTTGGCAACGGATACGACCGCTGCGGCGAGCGCGCCGCCCATGCTTGTGATCGTGAGCGAGGGCCTCGACGTGGATGCCAGCCTGCGGGCCGGGCAGCGCGTCGTATGGCGCTGGGGTGGGCGCGACGCGCCCGGTGTGCGCCAGGACGGCTGCCGCTTCGGCGGCGATCCCACGGATCCCCGGACCTACGAGTGGATGAGCAGTGCGCGTGCGGTCACCGCGGTCGTGCACATGCAGGCGCGTGACCGGGCCCGCGCGGTCGTGGATGCGATGCGCGCCGTGCGCGAGGACGTCGCCGTCCTGATCCTGACCGAGGGCATTGCGGATGCGCCGGGGGACGGCACCCTCGCGCGGAGCGGCGGGCTGCGCGACATCCTCCGCGTCGACATCGAGGAGGAGCTGCAGCGGCTGGAATCGGAGCGACGCGTGTACTGCCTGCGTGCATTCGCGGATGGCGACGGCGTCGTTCCGATCCTCGTGCACCCGGACCCGGATCCCGACGCCGTCTCGAGCGCCTTCGCCGTGCGTGCGCTGCTCGACCGGTCACCGGAGGACATGCCGATCATCACGCGGCGCGCGATCACGCGGCCCGAGAACCAGCGCATGAGCGAGCTGGTCGGCGTACAGGTCGTCGAGGTCACGAAGGAGGAGGTGCTCGCCTTCGAGCGCGTGATCGCGGTGGACATGCAGCCGGACGATCTGTGCGTGCCCGGTGGGCCGCGACTCGCCGTCATCGATCACCACCCGTTCGAGCACTGCATGAAGGCCGAGCTCCACGACGTACGCCCTCACCTGGGTTCCACGGCGACCATGCTGACACAGTACTTCCGCGCGCTCGACGAGAAGCGGATCGGCGTGCCGCTCGCGACTGCGCTGCTGTTCGGCATCAAGACGGATACGGACGGCCTCATGCGCAAGGTGACCGCCGAAGACGTCGAGGCGTACGCATTTCTCCAGGAGCGCGCCGACCTCGCCATGCTGAAGCGCTTCGAGCGCGCGGCGTATCCGGTGGACGCGGCGCGCGCATTCGGCCACGCACTGGCGACGATGTGCGTCGATGACGACGTGGTCGTGGCATTCGCAGGCGAGCTCACGGCGGAGGCGTCGCACATCCTGGCCGACCTGAGCGACTTTGGCGTCGACGTCGAGAACGCATGCTGGTCGCTGGCGGCGGGGTACGTGGACGGCGAGCTGACCGTTTCGATCCGTCACTTCGGTGGGGAGCCCGGCGCCGGCGCGCTTGCACATGCCCTGGCCGGTGAGGACGGAAATGGCGGCGGCCACGCGACGATGGCACGCTTCAGCGTACCTCGTGCACGTAGCCGCGAGTGGCTCGGTGAGGAGCCGGCCACGAGCCTGCTCGCAGCCGCCCTGGCGGCGATCGAGCGGCTCCGCTGATAGTGACGCCTAGTCGTCCACGCTCTCTCCCAGCTCGTCCGGTCCCATTCCCTGCAGCAGCGAATCGATCACGTCACGGGCGTAGCTCTCCGCGTCCACGGCGGCATCGAGGCCGCGGATGTGCGAAAGCACCAGGCGCTCGCCGTTCGCGCATTCCAGACCGATGTAGGCCGACGGGTACACCTGCGCGCCGCCGGTCGCACTCTCGACCTCGTGCGGGACGCCGGCAACGCCGAGCCGCGCATCGCCGCTCTCGAGTGCGGTGACGATGCGCTCCCACGTGTCGTCGAGCGGAAACCGCGTCGACGCCAGGATGTTCGGCTGTCCGGCGATCAGCAGCGCAACGTCGAGATCGACGTCGTGCTCCTCGCGGTCGATCGCCACCGAATGAATGACTGGGAATGGCCCCGCGAGGAAGACCGGAACCGGCGGAGAATCCATCATCAGCTCCCGACGCCTGGGTCATGCCGCGACGTGTGCGGCGGTTGCAGGGTCCTGTACCCGTTCGCCCCCGGCGGGATCCAGCCCCGTCAGAGGACGTGCAGCAGTCTACGAATCAGGCGGATGAAGCGGGCGCTCTCGCGCACCAGGCCGACCGGCCCCAGGCCGTGCTGGGCCCCGCCGGAGTGCGCGAAAAGCGCCGTGATCTCGGTGGCGATGCGCAGATCGCGCGGCAGCGAACGCGACAGGCGGACGGTCTCGCTGAACGGCAGGAGCCGGTCGTCGCGGCCATGGGCGAGCAGGGTGCGCACTCGCAGCGAGGACAGATGCTGCCGCGGATCGAGGAGCGGATCCGTCTCCAGTGCCGCAGTCCCGACGGCGATCGCGAGAGCCCGGTTCTCGGGCGAGCCCTGCGCAGGCTGGTCCGCCGGCGGCGCGAGGCGGTCGAAGAGCTCGCGCTGCGCCGGGCGCATGTCGGCACGCAGCCGCTGCTTCAGCGGATCGAGCGCGGGATCCCACGAGGGGATGCCGCGATCACCGGCCTCGCGGGCGAGTGCGTGCGCCGCCTGTGCGACCGGCGCATCGCGCTCGTGCCCGGGCACCGATGTGAGATAGTTGCCCATCATGATCCAGCGGCCGTACGGATCGGGCTCAGTGTGATACCGCACACCGTCCAGCTCGTGCTCGCCGGTCAGGCTGAACATCGAGACCCGCAGCAGGTCCTCGTAGCCGCCCCAGGCGACGAGCGCGCGCAGCAGCGGCGCAATGGCCGGGTCCGCCGCCGCCACGATCGCCTGCGTCGCGCCGAACGAAAAGCCCAGCAGCCCGATGCGCTCGGGATCGACTTCGGGTCGATCATGGAGTGCGCGCACGGCTTCGCGGATCGTGTCGATCGTCACGGCGGGCGCAACGTGAAGCGCCCGCCACTCGGGGATCTCCGGAACGAGCACCGCGTGACCGCTCGCGGACAGTGCACGCGCGAATCCCTGGAGGGAGCGGTGCGCGCGCGCCGTGCACGTCAGCCCGTGCAGCACGACGAATCCGGGTAGTCGGCCGCGCGCCTGCGCCGGAAGGTAGAGATCCGCAGGAAGTGTCTCGCGACCGCGCGCGTAGCTCACCTCCGTGAGCCGCACACGCGCGCGCGCCGGCCGGAGCTGCGTCCGCAGGAAGGCGAGTGTCGAAGCCATACTCAGGCGTCGGGTGCCACGAGTGGCAGCAGGACGCGGAACGTCGTGCCCTGATCGGGTTCGCTTTCCACCCAGACATGACCATTGCTCTGGCGCACGATGCCGTACACCGTGGCCAGGCCGAGGCCGGTGCCCTTGCCGACCGGCTTGGTCGTGAAGTACGGGTCGAAGATGCGTGCCGCGGTCGCCGCGTCCATGCCGATCCCGCTGTCCTGTACGTCGATGCGCGCGTATCCGCGCGGTTCGACATCGATCTGGCGGGCCCATTCGGCGCCGACCTCGACCTGTGACGAAGCGATGCGAAAGCGGCCGCCGCGCGGCATGGCATCACGCGCGTTCGTCGCGAGGTTCAGCAGCACCTGCGTCAGCTGGCCGGCATCGGCATGCACGTGCAGCACGACACTCGCCAGGTCCAGCTCCAGACGGATGTCCTCGCCGATGATGCGGTGAAGCAGCCGGGCAATGTCGCGCACGACGTCGTTCACGTCGAGCAGCCGGGCCTCGAGAATCTGGCGGCGCGAGAATGCCAGCAGCTGACTCGTGAGCAGCCGCGCCCGGTCCGCCGCTATCAGCATCGCTTCCACCTCCTGGCGCACCTCACTGTCATGCGTTAGCGACTGCATCGCGAACTGACCATGGCCCATGATCGCCGTAAGCAGGTTGTTGAAGTCGTGCGCTATGCCGCCGGCGAGCGTGCCGATCGATTCCATCTTCTGCGACTGTCGCAGCCGCTCTTCCAGCTCACGCCGCTCCGTGATGTCGTGGAGCGACCCGATGATCTGCGCCGGCGCACCGGTCTCGTCCGCCTGCAGCGAAGCGGTGGACAGGACGGTGCGCACAGCGCCGTCCGCGCGCACCAGCCGGTACTCGACCTGGTTGGCTCCGCCCGTGCGCAGCAGATGTTGCGCCGAGCGCCGGACGCGCTGGCGGTCGTCCGCATGCACGTACTCCACGAAATCATCGAGCGTGATGCGGGTCGTAGGCGGCAGCCCGAGCAGCTCGCACAATTCCTCGGACACCTCGATCTCCCGCGTCGTCACGTGCCAGCCGTAGAGGATCAGGCCGGTCGCCTCGAGCGCGATGCGCAGCCGTTCCTCCTCACGCTGGAGGCGGTCCGCCGCGGACTGCAGGTCGCGGGTGCGCTGCTCGAGCGTGCGCTCCAGCTCGAGCTGCCGGCGCATCAGCACGAAGGCCAGCCAGCCGACCAGCAGGCTGATCGTCAGGTATGCGGTGCGGAAGGAAGACTGCTCGAAGCCGCTGCCCTGCTCGAGCGTGAAGCCGATCAGGGCCGTAACAATCGCGAAGCCGACCGGTACCAGCGCGTACATGCCGCGCTTCGACCACCAGTGCGCACGAAGGCGCGATGCCCGGGACCCGGCGGAGGGCTCTGCCGGGTCGGAACTCGGCGGTGGGCTCAACCGGATCGACTAGTACTGCGCAAGGCTCTCGATCGCGCTCAGCACATCTGCCACCTGCGGCAGGATCGCCTCCTCGAGCTGTGGCGAGTACGCGACCCAGGTGTCCAGCGAGGCGACGCGGCGAACCGGTGCATCCAGCCAGGGAAACAGCTCATCGGCAATGCGCGCGACGATCTCCGAGCCGATACCCCACGAAAGAGAATCCTCGTGCGCGACGATGACGCGGTTCGTCTTGCGCACGGTCGCGGCGATCGTCTCCATGTCGAGCGGGTTCAGCGAGCGCAGGTCCACGACCTCGACGCTGATGCCGCGCTCCTCGGCGGCCTTGGCTGCGTTCAGGGACCGCTGCACGAGGGCACCGCACGCGATGACACTGATGTCGCTGCCCTCGCGCACGACCTTCGCCTTGCCGAACGGCACCATGAAATTGGGGCCGGGATCCTGCCCCTTGTTGTAGACCTGGCGGTACAGGTGCTTGTGCTCCAGGAAGAGCACCGGGTCCTCGCAGCGGATCGCCGTGCGCAGCAGCCCGTTCGCATCCTGTGCGGTCGCGGGCAGGACAACACGCAGGCCGGGCGTATGCGTGAACAGCGTCTCGCCGGTCTGCGAGTGGTAGGGGCCGCCTCCCTTCAGGTAGCCGCCGTAGGCAACGCGGATCACGACGGGCGCGTGCCACGCGTTCGCCGAGCGGTAGCGCATCGTCGCGAGCTCGTCGCGAATCTGCATCATCGCCGGCCAGATGTAGTCGAAGAACTGGATCTCGACGACCGGCTTGAGGCCGCGCAGCGCCATGCCGATCGCGCGGCCAACGATGTTCGCCTCCGCAAGCGGCGAGTTGAACACGCGGTTGCTGCCGAACTTGCGCTGCAGCCCGAACGTGCACTTGAAGACACCGCCCTTGCCCTTGACCTCCTGCAGCACTTCCTCACGCGATGCGTCGGCAATGTCCTGCCCGAACACCAGGACGCGCACGTCCCGCTCCATCTCCTCGCGCAGGCATACGTTGATCAGGTCGACCATCGTGGTCTCACCGCCGCGGTACTGCGGGTCTTCCTCGGTATCGAACTGCTCGGCAGTAGGGTCGACGTCCGGCGAGAACAGGTAGTGCATGGCCGTGTCGCGCGCGGGCTGCGGCTGCTCGAGTGCGCGGTCGCTCGCGTCCTTGATCTCGGCCCCGACCTCCGCCTCCAGTGCGTCCAGCTCCTCGGCCGTCGCGTGCCCTTCGTCCAGCAGCCGCTGGCGCAGCCGCACGAGCGGATCGCGCGCTTCGTCCGCCTCGCGCTCCGCCTTCGTGCGGTAGAACTGGTCATCGTCGGACAGCGAATGCGAGTAGCGGCGTACGACATGCGCGTGCAGGAGCGCAGGGCCTTTCCGCTGTCTGCAGTACTCGACCGCGCGTTGTGCCGCCTCGTAGCTCTCGACGACGTCGCTGCCGTCGCACTCCTGCACGTACAGACCGGGGAATCCGGACACGACCTTGCTGATGCTCCCGCCGGCCGTGTTCACCTCGACCGGAACGGAGATCGCAAACCCGTTGTCCTCGACCAGGAAGAGCACGGGCAGCTTCAGGTTGCACGCACTGTTGAGCGCCTCGTAGAACTCCCCCTCCGACGTCTGGCCCTCACCCGTCGTGACGAGCACGATCTCGTCCGCCTCGAACGGCTCGATCGCCTCGCGCATCGCATCGTCGCGGCCCGCACGTATACCGGCTTCCGCGGCGCCGACCGCCTGCAGGAACTGCGTCCCCGTGGGCGAGGAGGTGCTGGCAATGCGCAGCTCGCGGTGACCCCAGTGCGACGGCATCTGCCGACCCCCACTCGACGGGTCGCTCTCCGCTGCAACCGCCTGCAGCAGGTGATCGTAGGGCGTCATGCCAAGCGACTGCGTGAGCGCCCGGTCCCGATAGTAGAGGAAGCACCAGTCCGACCCCGCGCGCAGGTTCTCCGCGACGGCGATCTGGATGCCTTCGTGCCCGGCGCCCGAGATCTGGAAGAAGATCTTGTTCTGCCGTTTGAGCAGGATCTCCTGATCGTCGGTCCGCCGGGCTGCCACCATCGTGCGGTAGAAGCGCAGCAGCGTGTCCCCATCGAGCGCGCGCGATGCCGGCTTGCGCCGGACTGATTTTGTCCTGGTTGCCATCTGAAGCCCGGAGTGGATCGGCTAAGATAGCGGCCGACAACGAGTTGGCACTCGTCGTGGGCGGCCGCGACAACGGCCTATTATACCCGGGCTCCGGCGTTGCGGCCAGTGGCGGCGTTTACACACGCGCGCGCGCGTCGGTAAATTGCGCGGTCGCACATCACGGGAGTTCCTGTGCCCTCATCGCCGATCCGAGGCTACGCCGCCCTGGCGCTGCGCCGTCCGACGCTGATCCCGTCGCTGCTGCGTGCGGCATGGCGCTTCCGTGCACGTGAGTGGTGGCGGCGTCCGCCGTTTCTGCCAGTGCCGCCGCGGGCGTATGTCGCGTGGCGGAACGAGACGGCATTCGGGACGAAGGATGCGCAGGCACCGCCGGAGGCGCTGGCCCGCTATCTCCACTGGACGGAGTGGATGCGACGATGAAGGTCCTGCTGATCATTCTCATTGTAGTCGGCTTTGCGTGGACGATCCCGCCCGCGCGCGAGCGCATCACGGACACGCTGCGGCCGGTCGGCGTGGCGTTGCGGCCTGCGCTGGACTGGGCGCTGAATCCGAGCCGGCGCGCGGGCGCGGGGCGCGAAGAGCAGTGGATCATGCGCGAGATCGAGAACCAGCGGCAGATGGGACGTGGGCTGCCGGAGCCGCGCACGTTCCACGATTGGGTGAAGCGCCATGTCGAATCGGTCGACGACGGGCTCGATCCGTGGGGGCAGCCGTACTACCTGGAAATCGATCGCCAGAACATGGCGGTCGGATCAGCCGGCCCGGACCGCACTCCCGGCACGGCCGACGACATCAGACTCCGCAAGTCGCTACGCCGCTAAGTGGACGGCTCACTTCTCGAGCTGATCCAGCGATGGATCATCGAGGTCGGACCCTGGGTCGTATACCTGGTCACGATGCTGGAGACTGCCGCGTTCATCGGGCTTCTGATTCCCTCCGGCCCGACCATCCTGTTTGCGGCCTTTCTCACCTCCACGCAGTTTTTTGCGCTCGAGCACGTCGTCCTCGCGACGCTGCTGGGCGGCTTCAGTGGCGATCAGATCGGCTACTGGCTCGGGCGCAGGTACGGCGTGCGCGGGGTGATGCGCGGCGGCCGGCTCGGCCGCCTCTGGCAACGTCACGAGCGGCGCGCGGTCACGCTGTTCCGCCGGCACTCCGTGCTCGCAGTCTCGCTCGCGCGCTGCATCGCATTCGTGCGCACGATCATGCCCTGGTTCGCGGGCATGAGCCGCATGCCGTACGGGCGGTTCGCGCTCTACGACGCTCTCGGCGTGCTCGTCTGGGGGCTCGGCCACGTCGCGCTCGGCTACGTTGCGGGCCAGAGCTGGCAGCTGCTCGCAACCGTGCTCGGCTCCGCCACACTCGCATTGCTCGTGATCGCAGCGCTCGTCGCCGCCGTGTACCTGTACCGCCGCCGCGCTCGCCCGGCCCCGACCCGCACGGACCAGGAATCCGTGCTCCGCGACCTCAGTGCTCTCCGTGTTGAAGATGTGGTTGGAGGGATGCAGCGACCACGAACGTTGCCCGGCCTCTTCCGCGTCGGGCTGACCGGCAACATCGCGAGTGGCAAGAGCGCCGTCGAGGACGTGTGGCGCGGACTCGGTGCGCGGGTGATCGATGCCGACGTACTGGCGCGCGAGGTGGTAGCACCCGGCACGGAGGGACTGGAGCGCGTCGTCGCCCAGTTCGGAGGGCATCTGCTCCTTTCCGATGGCTCGCTCGACCGCGCAGCACTTCGCCAGCTCGTGTTCGATGACGACGAAGCACGCGCGACGCTGGAATCGCTCCTGCACCCGGAGATCGAGCGGCTGCGTATCGAGCAGGAACAGGCCCTGCACGCGCAGGGCGCACGCATCGTCGTGCACGCGATCCCGCTGCTGTTCGAGGTCGGGATGCAGGACGCCTTCGACGAGGTGGTCCTGGTCGATGCGCCGGAGTCCGAGCGGCTGCGGCGACTCGTGGAGGCGCGCGGTTTGCCTCGTGACGAGGCGCAAGCGATGATCGATGCGCAGATGCCCGCGGCGGCAAAGCGTGCCGGTGCGGGCATTGTCATCGACAATGACGATGCCCTCGAAGCTCTCGAGGAGAAGGCGATAGAAGCATGGCACCGGATCGAGCAGCGCGCGGCCACATCCGCGTAGACCTGCATCTGCACACGAGCGCATCGTTCGACTGCCTGAGCGAACCGGTGCGCGTGCTGGAGCGCGCGCTCGAGATCGGGCTGGACCGTATCGCGATCACGGACCACAACGAGCTGCACGCGGCGCTCATGATGAAGGAGCGCTATCCGGATCGCATCATCGTTGGTGAGGAGGTGAAGACCGCGGAGGGTGTGGACGTGATCGGACTCTTCCTGCGTGAGGCGATTCCGCGAGGCACCCGGGCGCGCACGACATGCGAGCGGATCCGCGCGCAGGGTGGCGTCGTGTATGTGCCGCACCCGTTCGCACGCGGCAAGGGTGGCGGTGGGCGCATCCTGGAGGAGATCGAGGATCTCGTGGACGCTGTCGAGGCCTTCAACGCGCGGCTCCATGACGACGGGCTCAACGCGCGCGCCGCGGACTGGGGTCGCACGCGCAAGCTCCCGCTGGGCGCCGGGTCGGATGCCCATACGCTCGACGAAGTCGGCCGTGCGTACGTCGAGCTGCCACCCTTCGAGGATGGGCGCGCGTCCTTTCTCGAAGCACTGCGTGCGGGCACCGTGCATGGTACGGCATCGCCGCGTACCGTGCATCTCGCCAGCACCTGGGCGAAGCTGCGCAAGAAGCTGCCCGGAGGACTCGCATGAGCTGGCTCCACATTCCGCCCCATCGCACGGCGGCGCTGGACCGGGTGATCGCCGAGCTCGAGGCGGCGGATCACGTCGTGCTCGCGACGCACGTCAATGCGGATGGCGACGGCACCGGTTCGCAGGTTGCGCTAGCCGCGTGGCTGCACGCGCGCGACAAGCGCGTACACATCGTGAATCCGACGCCCTTTCCTGATGCATTCCGCTTCCTGGTCGCCGACGAGGAGCTGATCGTCGACCTCTCCGACGAGCGCGCGGAGGCTGTGCTGGCGACATGCGACACGTTGTGCGTGCTCGACACCGGCGAGTGGCAACGCATCGGGCGCGTCGGCCGGGCCCTGAGCGACCGGCGGCTCGTGATCATCGACCACCACCTGCCTGGCGCCGATCCGATCCCGGGCGCGGACCTGCGCGATCCGGCGGCGTGCGCGACCGGTGAGCTGGTTTACGACCTCGTCGCGCGCAGCGGCGAAGCCGGGTGGCCGCGCGCAGCTACCGTTGGCATCTACGTCGCGATTCTCACGGATACCGGCTCGTTCCGCTTTTCCAACGCGACACCGCGCGCCCATGCGATCGCCGCGGACATGATCGAGCGCGGTGTCGACCCGGAGGAGATGTACCGCCGCGTGTATGCGACGGTGCCGCTCCGCCGCATCGCACTTCTGCGGCACGCACTCGAGCGACTCGAAGTCGATCCCGAGCTGCCGATCACGTGGATCACGATCGAGCGTGGCGTGATGGAATCGCTCGGTTGCAACACGGAAGATCTGGAGGGCGTCGTCGAGCACGCCCGCTCCATCGAGGGCACGGAAGTGGCCCTGCTGTTTCGTGGCACGAGTGACGGCGCGACAAAAGTGTCTCTCCGCTCGAGCGGTGCCATCGACGTGAACGCGATCGCGCGCCGGTTCGGCGGCGGCGGGCATGCCAAGGCCTCCGGTGCAGTCGTCGGGCGTCCCCTGGAGGAGGGGCGCGCGCTCGTGCTGGAAGCGGTGCGGGAGGCCCTGCGAGAAGCGCAGTGAGTCGGCTGGCGGTGCGGCTGCCAGACGTTTCATCCCGCGCCTTGCCCGACCGCGACCCACTCTTTCGTTCCCGGGCTTCCTCCGAATAGATTCCCGCCGCCGGCTCCGACTCACAGAATGAGGCAGCAGACTTCGCATGGCATTCGTGTACCAACCCCCTGCATTCGATGCGCCGCCGCTCGCGGACGCGCCGGATGCCCGCTTCATCCCCGCGCCGGCCGATGGTGTGCTGCCGGACGACTTCTTCGCGACGACGAACCTGCCGACGTACGTACGCCAGGGCGGTACATGGCGGCTGCCACGCTTTCCCAGGATGGATGGCGCGATCGTCATGGACACCGACGACCAGCTGCGGATCGTGGAAGGACGCTATGTCCGTGCAGGGCAGCAGGTCGCCGTCGGCTATGCCGAGGACGGTAGTGAAGGCATCTTCGTGCATACGTCCGCATTCATGGCCGGTGCGGACAGCGGTGAGTTCGCGTTCATGCGCTCCGCAGTCAGCCGCGAGAAGCCCGTCGACTACGCGGAGCTCGCACGGCTGCTGCACGAAGAGCGGGAGCGCGGCGGGCACGTCGTGTGGGTCGTCGGACCGGCCGTGCTGCATGCACGCGGCCGCGACGTCGTCACCTGGTTCGTCGAGAACGGCTACGTGAACGCGTTTCTGGGCGGCAATGCGGTCGGTGTCCACGACATCGAGCAGGCGCTCATGGGCACGACGCTGGGCATGGACCGCACCGGCCGTCCCGTCTCGGGCGGGCACGCGTTCCATATGCGGGCGATCAATCAGATCGCGCGCGCGGGCTCCATCCGCGACGCCGTCGCGAGCGGGCTGCTGAACAATGGCATCATGCACGCCTGTGTGAAGCACGACGTCCCCTTCGTCCTCGCCGGCTCGATCCGCGACGATGGGCCGTTGCCCGACACCGTGCGCGACATCGTGCAGGCCCAGGAGATCATGCGCCTGCACGCGCAGAAGGCGACCATGGCGATCATGGTCGCGACTGCACTGCACGCAATCGCCTTCGGCAACATGCTGCCCGCATACGTGCACGAGAGCGAAACCGCGTTGCGGCCTCTCACCACGATTGCGGTCGATTCCTCCGAGTTCGTCGTCAGCAAGCTCAAGGATCGCGGCACGCACCAGGCATTCGGCGTCATCACGAACGCGCAGGACTTCCTCCACGTGCTGCGCCACTTCGTGGAGCTGCGCCAGGCCGGCCGCGGCGAGCCGGACCCGGGACCGCCGCCCGTCAGCATCGATGCACCGCGACGCGAGATCAGTGACCGCGGAAGGGTGGGCGCATGAGCACCGGGGAGCGTGCCGTCGCCACACCTGCAACAGCCCAACGGAAATGGATCAACGCCGGCCCGGACGACGGCGCACTGCACGCACTGCTCGACCGCGTCACCGAGCGCGTGCCGCGTGAGCGCATCGACCTCCTCTGGATCTTTCCGCAGCGCATCGTCGGCGGGGTGGAGTCGACGGTCATCGTCGTGGCCGCATTCGACGAGGACCCCGAGCGCCGTACGGTCGCCACTGCACACTTCCGCGTGAGCCGCGACAAACGCGGCCGCGCGACGGTCGCACTCCAGATGCAGGAGCACGGGACCGCTCCCGTCGGCGCGACCCAGCGCGTCG
Source organism: uncultured Gemmatimonadaceae bacterium (assembly GCA_964430275.1). Taxonomy (GTDB): domain Bacteria; phylum Gemmatimonadota; class Gemmatimonadetes; order Longimicrobiales; family RSA9; genus DASTYK01. The sequence goes on along the minus strand of CAYSGF010000124.1, from coordinate 5,603 downwards.
TCGACGGCGTGCTGCGCCGCATGGGCGACGAGGTCGGACGCGACGCGCCCCGGCGCGAGGAGATCGGCGGCTCGCTCACGGCCTGGCAGACGTTGTATGCGGACGTCGGAGGCGGCGAGGCGGAAGCGGAAGCGGAAGCGGAAGCGGAAGCGGGAGCGGAAACGGGGGAGCAGGCAGCAGGGGCAGGGGAAGCCGGGTCGCAACAGGAAGCGGAGCCGGGAACACACGCAGCGGGTGAATCCCTGGTGGATGACGGCGAGGAGACGCCGCCGCACGGCGATCCGCTGGCCGATGCTGTCGAACGATGAGGCTCGTCCGCAGCTGGCTAAAGACGAGTCCGAGGTGTGAGCTGGCGCATCCGCGCGCCGGCCCGGCTCGCCTACAACCCAACGATTCGCGGCTGGAGCCGCCCGGGCGCGATCGGCTCTCGAACGAGAACCCCAGGGAGCACGCCATCCCGGCGCGTGTCGAGCCGGTTGCGCTCTGCCGTCCGGAACGCTATCAATAGTCATTGTTGATAACGATTCCCGACCGGAGCGCCGCATGAGCTTCACCCATCTGTTTCGACGGTACCTGCGCGACCAGGGCCTGCCGGTGACGCAACAGCGGGAGGCGATTGCGGAGGTCGTCTTCACGAGTTCCGAGCACCTGTCGGTGGAAGACATCGAGGCGCGGCTGCGCGAGGAAGGCGAGCGGATCGGCAAGGCGACGATCTATCGCACGCTGGAGATGCTCGTGAAGAGCGGACTCGTTGCCGAGCACGACTTTGGCGAAGGCTTCAAGCGCTACGAGCACATGTTCGGGCAGCAGCCGGTGCGCGAGCATCTGATCTGCACGGAATGCGGTACTGTCGAGGAGTTCGCGAGTGCGGAGCTGCTGCGGCTGCAGGAGACGGAAGCGCGCGCGCGCGGCTTCCAGCCGGCGCGCTACCGGCTCCAGATCTACGGGCTGTGTGCTGCGTGTCAGTCGGCGGGTGTGGAGCTGAAGTGGGAGGGGCTGAGCTGTCCGGCGCTGGTGGACTAGCGGAGGGCCCGGAGGTGCGCAGTTCTCGTTCGTGGCCTGTCTGGCTTCGTAAACATCCTTTCACCACAGAGCACGCAGAGCGGTCGTCGCGCTGGGGCTGAGTACGCGGCGGCGCAGGCGCCGCGTTTTTTGTTTGGTCCCCGGCGATGCCGGCGGCGACGCGCACCGCACGCTCGGCAGCCGTGTGTTGACAGAAAAACGGATGCCCGATGATGATCGAAGTGTCCGCAACGCCGCGCAGCGGGCGGCGTGACCATCGTCAAACCCTCTACGACCTCCGTGGGCTCTGTGGTGAACCGTGTTGTCCCCGGTTCGAGCGACGCTCCAGTACGCTCTAGCTCGAGGGACGTGCGACGCGCCAGTGACTCACCTCTCTCACGCGATCTCCCCCTCCAGGTACGTGTACCCGTCGAGCCCCGCGATGTAGTCGGCGATGAATGCGTTTGCTTCCGCGCGTGAGAGTCCCTTTGCGTTGCGGACCTTGCGGCGGAACGTGGTGACGAGGTCCTGCACGTTGAACTGCACGTAGTTGAGCACTTCGGTGATGGTGTCGCCGTGGACGAGGTCGCCGACCTCGTAGCCGGTGTCGGTCAGGCGGATGTGCACGGCGTTCGTGTCACCGAAGAGGTTGTGCAGGTCGCCGAGGATCTCCTGGTATGCGCCGGTCAGAAAGATCCCGAGCACGTAGGGATCGTCGCCGTCGAGCGGGTGCAGCTCGAGAGACGGCTTGGCCTTCCGCCAGTCGACAAAGCGATCGATCTTGCCGTCGGAATCGCAGGTCACGTCCTGCAGCGTGCCGCGGCGCTTCGGCTCTTCGGCCAGCCGGTGGATCGGCATGATCGGAAAGAGCTGATCGATGGCCCAGGAGTCCGGCAGCGACTGGAACAGCGAGAAGTTGCAGAAGTAGCGGTCGACGAGCATTGCGTCGATCTCGGGGATGATGTCCTCGAACTCTTCCTCGTCCTTCCGCACGACGTCGGCGACGCGGTTCATGAGGGCGAGGTGGTAGCGTTCGCCGAGCGCGCGCTCACGCAGTGTGAGCACGCCCGCATTGAAGTGCTGCTGCAGCTGCTCCTTGGCGTAGGACGCGTCGTGGTAGACCTCGCGTACGGAGCGCTCGTCGAACTCCCGGAACGTGGCGGACAGCTCGTGCAGCAGCGAATGCGCCTCTTCCGGCGGTTCCTCCGGGACCTCGAGCTTCTGCGTCTCCGTGTCGATGACATTGATGAGCAGCAGGGCGTGGTGGGCGGTCAGTGCACGGCCGGATTCACTGATGATGTGCGGCATGGGCACTTCGTTCTCCCGGCACGCCTCTGCCAGTGAATACACGATGTCGTTCGCGTACTCCTGGATCGAGTAGTTGACGGACGCCGAGCCGGTGGAGCGGGAGCCGTCGTAGTCCACGCCGAGGCCGCCGCCGACATCTGCATAGTCGATCTGCACGCCCAGTTTGCGGAGCTCGACGTAGTAGCGTGCGACTTCCGTCATCGCCGCCTTGATGTTGCGGATGTCGGGGATCTGCGAGCCGAGATGGAAGTGCACCATCTTCAGGATGTCGAGGCGTCCTGCGCTCTCCAGGCGGTCGAGGACGCGCGCGACCTGTGACGCGTTCAGCCCGAACTTGCTCTTCTCGCCTGCGGACTCGGACCAGCGGCCTGCGCCGGTGCTCGACAGCTTGATGCGGACGCCCGCGGTCGGGCTCACGTCCATGCGGTCGGCGATCTTGAGCAGGGTATCGATCTCGCCGAGCTTCTCGATCACGATGAGTACACGGTGGCCGAGCTGCTGGCCAATCAGCGCGAGGCGCAGGTACTCCTCGTCCTTGTAGCCGTTGCAGACGATGAGATGGTCCGTGCGCTCGGACATTGCGAGCACGGCCTGGAGCTCGGGCTTGCTGCCGACCTCGAGGCCGACGCCATGCCGCTCGCCAAAGTCGACGATCTCCTCGATCACGTGCCGCTGCTGGTTCACCTTGATCGGGTACACGGTCGTGTAGCTGCCGGTGTACTCGAACTCTTCGATCGCCCCGCGGAATTTTTCGGCGAGTGTCTCGATGCGCGCGCGCAGGATGTCGGAGAAGCGCAGCAGCAGGGGCAGGCCGACGCCCTGTGCTTCCAGGTCCATCGCGATCTCGTAGAGGTCCAGTCCGACGGTGGGATCGCGCGTCGGATGGACGGTCACGTGACCGCGCTCATTGATGTTGAAGTAGCCGACGCCCCAGCCCTCGATGTTGTAGAGCTCGCGCGACTCCTCGATCGTCCATCCCATCGTGACTCCCGCTGGGGATGCAGCTGCCGCGGCGTGCGGCAGCCGGGTAGTCTGGCTCATTCGCTCGCTCTCCTCAAGTGGCTGACCGGTCGTGGACGGGGCCGACTCATCGTGGCCGTCGCAGGATTCGGGCGAGGAGGTTGCTGGCGCGCGTTGCTGCGGACCCGCGCGCGCGTATCTTGCCGCCGGGTGCAGACTGACTCGGGGCGAACCGGAGCCCCGCGGCCGACACGATGGGAGGAGAGATGCGCGTACCCGCGGCTCTGCGGAACCTGGACTGGGAGCTGCCCCACACGTTCATGGGGTTGGACGAGGAGGCGAGCGACTTCGCCGGCGCCGGTGCAGTCATCCTGCCCGTGCCCTACGAAGCGACGACCAGCTACGGTGCCGGCACGGGCGCAGGGCCGGGTGCGATCATCGAGGCGAGTCGCTACATCGAGCTCTATGACCAGGAGCTGGACGCGATGCCGCACGAAGTCGGGATCGCGACGCTGCCTGCGCTCACGCTCACGGGCGCCGGCCCGCAGGAAGCAGTGGGGGCACTGCGCGCTGCGTACGACGCACTGCTGGATGCAGGGCCGGACAAGTTCGTGCTCATGCTGGGCGGCGAGCACTCGATCACGAGCGCGCCGATCCTGGCATGGGCCGACCGCCTGGCGCGTGAGGGACGAACGCTCAGCGTCCTGCAGGTCGATGCGCACACGGATCTGCGTCCCGAGTACGAGGGCTCGCCATACTCGCATGCCTCCGTCATGGCGCGCGTTGCAGAGCGCTGCTCGATCACCGCCGTCGGCATCCGTGCACTGACCAGTGAGGAAGCGGCCTACGCGCGCGCCCGCGACAACGTCCACGTCTTCTACGCGGATCATATCCACGAAGGCACCGGGTGGATCGACGAGGTCGTAGAGACACTGGGCGACGACGTCTACATCACCTTCGACGTGGATGGCTTCGATCCTTCGCTCGTCCCGTCCACGGGCACACCCGAGCCGGGTGGGCTGCAGTGGTATCCGGTGATGAAGCTGCTGCGGCGGGTCTTTGCGGAGCGCCGCGTCGTTTCGGCAGACGTGGTCGAGCTCGCTCCCATCCCCGGCTACCACGCGGCGGATTTCCTGGTCGCGAAGCTCGTGTACAAGATGATCGGGTACCGCTTCCGCGGGGGAGGCTGAGCGCGCGCTTCCGCGCCGGGAGGTCGCTGTTTCTGGTCATGCCTGCCCCTTCGCCAACCATCCGCACACTTCCCCGGTCCAAAGTATGGGACGCCTCCGGAGCATCCCGGCTACCGGAGCATCCCGGCTACCGGAGCAACTCGCGTCCCCCGCAACCGGCTCGAGTCACCATGGACGACGTTCGCTACGCGCTTCGTACGCTGCTGCGCAGCCCCGGCTATACCGTAGTCGCGCTGCTCACCCTGGTGCTGGGGCTGGGCGCGAACACGGCCGTCTTCAGTCTCGTGAACGGTGTGCTGCTGGCGCCGCTGCCGTACCCGGCACCGGCGGAGCTCGTCGTGGTGCGCGAGGTGAATGGCCGCGGCAACGAGATGTCGGCGGCGTGGACCAACTTCACGGACTGGCGGGCGCGGACGCAGGCCTTCACCCACCTGGTCGCGTACGCGAGTGGTGAGGCAACGGTGCTCGGACCGGACCAGGCGGTGCGTGCGACCGTCGCCGGGGTGAGCGATGGCTTCTTCGCTGCGCTGCGGGCCGCGCCGCTGCGCGGGCGCGCCTTACAGTCATCCGATCATGCGGTGGGTGCGGCGCCGGCGGTCGTCGTGAGCCACCGCTTCTGGCAGACGACGCTGGGTGGCCGGGACGACGCGATTCTGCGGCTCGACGCGCTCGACGCGCAGGTCGTCGGTGTCATGCCGCCCGAGCTCGATTTTCCGGCGGACGCGGACGTCTGGTACGCACTCGAGCAGAACGAGCAGAGTGAGAGCCGCACCGCGCACAACTACCGTGTGCTCGGCCGGCTGCGGCCGGGCGTCTCCGCGGAGCGTGCGGATGCCGATCTCGACGCGATCACGCACGGCTTTCGCGCCGAGATCGCGGGCGGTGAGGACGAGGCGGGGTACCTGGACTACTTTCCGCACGAGGTGCGCGTCCGCTCCCTTCACGAGGCGACGGTCGGCAGCATGCGCCGGCCGCTCGGGATCCTGCTTGGCGCGTCGCTGCTGCTGCTCCTCGTCGCATGCACGAACCTCGCGAGCACGACGCTCGCGCGCGGCACGGCACGCGAGCGCGAGTATGCCGTGCGTCATGCACTCGGTGCGGGCCGCGGCCGCCTGATCCGCCTGCAGCTCGCCGAAGCCCTCG